>CAZEZJ010000148.1:0-10786 GCA_964516695.1 uncultured Blastocatellaceae bacterium | reverse complement strand
CGGCTCGTGGTCTCGATAGCGAAGAAATACACCAACCGCGGCCTGCAATTCCTAGACCTTATTCAAGAGGGCAACATCGGCTTGATGAAGGCCGTGGATAAGTTTGAGTGGCGACGCGGCTACAAGTTTTCGACCTATGCGACGTGGTGGATTCGGCAGGCCATCACGCGAGCGATTGCCGACCAAGCCCGAACGATTCGCATTCCCGTCCACATGATTGAGACCATCAATAAGCTGATTAGGACATCGCGCTCGCTCGTCCAAGAGTTAGGGCGTGAGCCGACGAGCGAAGAGATAGCGCGCAAGATGGACATCCCCGTCTCAAAGGTGCGCAAGGTGCTCAAGATTGCGCAGGAGCCAATCAGCTTGGAAACTCCCATCGGTGAAGAGGAAGACTCGCATCTAGGCGATTTCATCGAAGACAAGTCTATCCTGAATCCGGCTGACGCGGTCGTGGCCTCTAATCTCAGAGAGATAACGGACGAAGTGCTGGCGACCTTAACGCCGCGCGAAGAGAAGGTCATCAAGATGCGTTTTGGCCTCGGCACGTCCGGCTCAGAGCACACGCTCGAAGAAGTCGGCCAGCATTTCGCCGTCACGCGCGAGCGCATCCGCCAGATTGAAGCCAAAGCCTTGAGAAAGCTGCGTCATCCTTCGCGCTCGCGCAAGCTCAAAGCGTTTTTGGATAGCACGCAACGCTAAATTTTTGTTCAGTAAACCGCATGAAAAACTCATCTCGTCTCGTTAGTCTGACTCTCATATTAATTGCGTTCGCCATTTTGCAAGGGTGTTCCGGCAAAGCAAACCAGACGCCGGCTTCTGCATCAAAATTCATCGGCACATGGAAAGTTGCGCCCGAAAGCGAGGCGGATTTCAAGGGCGGGCCGATTACCTTCAAAGAGGATTACACCTACTCGGCGCAAAAGACCAATGAATTGTCTGCGCCCATCCTGACGGGGCCGTTCACCGTCTCCAACGACGGCAAACTGTTTCTCGGCGGCGACCTGAAGAAGTTTGGCGAAGAGGGCATGAGAATGGAAGACGACGGGCGGATGAAACTGCCCAAAGACGGGCACACAATCTACTTTGTTAAGGTGTAGAGTCGTATTTCAGCCGCGATAGTGTTACCGTTAGATGCCGTGCGGAAAGTGTCTGCCGGCATCTAACTTTAGTTTGTGCATGAATAAAAGAATCAGCGAAAGTTATAGGCAAAAGCTGGCCGCGGAAGAAGGCTGGGTCTTGAAGCGCGGCGCAGAGCTTCGCATCGCGCTGTGCTATCCAAACGTTTACTCGATTGGGATGGCAAACCTAGGCTTTCAGGCGATGTACGAGCTATTCAACCGCCTGCCTGAAGTCTCCTGCGAGCGCGTCTTTTTGCCGGACGAGCGCGAGTTGCGCGAGTATGAGAAAAGCAGAACGCCGCTCCTTTCGCTGGAATCGCAGACGCCCGTGCGCGACTTTGACGTGCTGGCTTTCTCGATTTCGTTTGAGACTGACTACCTCAACATGGCGCGCATCCTCGGCATGAGCGGCGTGCCCTTGTGGGCCAAAGACCGCACGCACCATGACCCGCTCATCGTGATGGGAGGCGCAGCGTCGTTTCTAAACCCTGAGCCGATTGCTGAATTCACTGATGTCATCGGCGTCGGTGAGGGTGAAGTTTTGGGGCCGCAGCTTATCGACACCATCCTCGAACATGAGACGAAGGACGAAATCCTCTTGGCGTTGGCCCAAAGGGGGCGCGGTTTCTATGTGCCTTCGCTCTACGGCGTGACGTACAAAGAGGACGGTCTGATTGAGGCTTACACGCCGCTCGCAGATGGCGTGCCCGCGCGCGTGGGCCGTGCGCTCTCGGCTGAGAATCCGAAGGAAGGAAGCTTGAAGCGCGCCATTCGCCGGGGCGATACGGCTGTGGCCGAACAGTTGCGAAGCATGGATGTCTTCGCTCCGTCCAGTGTTATCTGGGCACCGGAGGCGGAGATGGGCGAGCGCTTCCTAATAGAGATTTCGCGCGGCTGCTCGCAGGGCTGTCGTTTCTGTTGGGCCGGTTTCAATTATTGGCCGCCGCGCGTTGTGCCCGCGCGTGATGTGTTGAAGAAGGCGGCTGATTGGCGCGGGCGGACGGACAAGATTGGCCTTGTCTCCACGGCTGTCTGCGACCACCCGGAGATTAGCGAAATCTTGCAGGGCTTGCGCGCGATGGATTATCGCATTTCAGTCTCCAGTTTGCGCCTCGACCAGATTTCGGATGAACTGTTGGACGCGCTCGTCGAATCGCGCGACCAGCAGATAGCGGTCGCGCCCGAGACAGGCTCCGACCGCCTGCGCAAAGTCATCAACAAGAATCTGACCAACGACGAGATTGTAGATATTTGCGGCGCTGTCTTTGACCGCGGGATGCTGACCGTCAAGCTTTATATGATGGTGGGCCTGCCGACCGAGACCGATGAGGATTTGGAGGAGATGGTCAGCCTCGTCGAACGCGTCAAGGACAGGATGCTCGAAGCGGGCCGAAAGTTCGGACGCGCGGGCAAGATTATCCCGTCGCTCAACGGTTTTGTGCCGAAGCCGAACACGCCGTTTCAGTGGGAAGCCATTTGCGACGAGAAGGAATTGAAACGACGGCTGAAGTGGGTCTCGAAGAATCTGGCGCGGATTCCAAACGTCGAAGTGCGCGCGATGTCTGCGCGCATCGCGCATGAGCAAGCGCTCTTTTCCAACGGCGACCGCCGAACGGCACGCATCATCGAAAGGGCCGCGCATCTGGATGGCGACCTGCCAGCAGCCTTGCGCGAGACTGCCATTGACCCCGCCTTCTACACCAGCCGCCAGCGTTCTTACGACGAACAACTGCCGTGGGAGATTGTTGACGCCGGACTCTCGCGCTCGTTTATGCAGCAAGAGCACGAGCGCGCTCATGTTGCACGCTCGACCGCTCCCTGCCCGTCTGTTAAAGAGTGTACGCGCTGCGGCGTGTGCCCGACGACGTGGCTCGGCTCAGCGCCCGACGGCTTGGTGCAGTTGCAAGGATTGGCTGGCGTAGCTTCAAGCGCCCGCGCAACTGCCGCCGCCATTGCTTAACAGCGCGGCGGAGGGCAAACAAACTGCAAGGCCCACTTCCCTGGCCCGACGTGGTCAAAGGAAGTGGGCTTTTAGTTATTTAGCACCGAGCAGTTCGGTGCTCTTAGCCGTGTAATCGAAATTATAAGAGTAGGTATAACCGGGCAGAGCGACGGGGCGCATGTATTGCACACGCGCTTGAACGCGCCCGTCGCTGCTGCGCTCAACCGTTATCTCGGCGTTGGGCGGAACGCCGTGCTCGTTGCCTTCCACCCGCAATTGATTCCGTAGCCATTCGCTCGATTGGCTCAGCGTCGCCGCTTTGTCAACGTTATCCTGCATCGCTATCTTGAACCGCGAAGCTTGATAGGCCACAGGCACATACTGGAAGCCGACGTAAGCAACCACGGCGAGAACCGCGAGGATAAGCATGAATTTGAGGCGGCTCGCGCCGCACTCTCTGTTTTTGAAAAGCTGTTGCTGCTGGCCGCACGAGTTGTCCATCTTGATTGCTTCTCCGGTCGTAGACTTTTTGCAGGCATTCTTTTAAGGCGTTCTTTGTAGAGCGGCGCGCAGTGAGGCGCGCAGGAGAGCGCGAGCGTTAATCTCTCGTCCGTCAACGACGCGCGCGCGCCCTAAGCGCTCAAGCAGAACCCATTTAATCGAGCCTCCGACGCTCTTCTTGTCGGAAGCGAGCGCGCTGATAATCCGCGTGGGGTCTAAATCATCGGCGCGTGGCAGCCGCCCGCAAAGGCGAATTGCCTCACGTAGTAATTCTAACTCCGAATTATCCAGCGTGCCTAATTTTTTTGAAATCTCGCCGGCCACAAGCATCCCGTAGCCGACCGCCTCGCCATGACGAAAGCGGCGATACATGGTGACGGCTTCGAGCGCGTGCGCCGTCGTGTGGCCGAAGTTCAGGATGCGGCGCGAGCGATGGTCTGTGCGCGAGACATCCTCGCGCTCGTCGCCTGAGACGATTGAAGCCTTAAAGGCGACGTGCGCGCTGATAAGCCGGGCCAACTCTTTATCGCTGGCGGCAGCCTGTCCTGCTGATGTCGATTTGAGGAAAGCGACTGTTTTATCAAACAGAGCGCGGTCGCCCACCGCGCCGTGCTTGACGGCTTCGCACCATCCGGCGGTCAAATCGCGGGAGTTTAAGGTGCGCAGCGTTTCAGTATCAATCAGGACGACGCGCGGTTGATGAAAAGCGCCGATGACGTTCTTCCCCGTTTTCGTATTGACAGCCACTTTGCCGCCCACAGAGGCATCTATCTGAGCCAGAAGCGTAGTGGGGATTTGTAGCAGGGGAAG
Source organism: uncultured Blastocatellaceae bacterium (assembly GCA_964516695.1). GTDB lineage: Bacteria > Acidobacteriota > Blastocatellia > Pyrinomonadales > Pyrinomonadaceae > DASVTR01. The sequence continues at coordinate 6,412 of CAZEZJ010000148.1, read as the reverse complement.
TCCGCGCAGGTGTAGGGCCGCCGCCAGTCCTGCGAGGTCGCCGGCGACGCCGCCGCCCAAAGAGACGACTCCGTCAGTTCTCTCCAATCCGGCGGCGGAGAGAAAGGCGAGCGCCCGCTCAAGAGTTTGCAGATTTTTATAGCGCTCGCCATCATTCATCAAAAAATGCGCGACACGAAAATCAGCGGTGTTGAGGCTTTTCAAGACCAACGCGCCGTAAAGCTTAAAGACTTTTTCGTTGGAGATAAGGGCGAGGCGGCTGGCCGTCGGATGAAGGCAGCGGCGCGCTTCCGTGCCGGAACGTGAAAGCGTGCCCGCGCCGACGATGACTTGATACTCATCCATCGCGCGCGCGCGAAAACGCACGCGCACACGCTCGACTTCCATCCTGCTCATTCTTCCGTCAGCGCCGCTATCAGAGTGTCGGCCAGCAAATCAAAGCTGATTTCGCCAAAGCCGATGAGCCGCGCTAATTCTTCGACACTGTAACGCGAGGAAGTGTTCCAGAGGTCTATCAACTCGTCGCCCGCGCGGCGCGAGGCCCACCAGCGCCGCCCGTAGCGCGTCCTTAAGTGTTCGCGCAATCCGGCCTCGAAGGCCCACGCGCGCAAGTAGGCCGCAACATAAAACTCATCGTCAACGTCCGTCAGGTAGAGCGCGGGATCGCGGCGAAAGCCCGTCGCTTCCGTTTGCAGCGCGGTATAAGTCGCGGCCAGATGTTCGGAGCGCACTTGTGGGCTGTCGTGGAGCATGATTTCGTATTTCAGCTTGGCGCAGAAGCGGCGCACGGTGCAGGTCGTTCGCAGGGCCAGCGTGCGCACGGCATCGCTCGTTTGCTCCTCGCTCAAATGGGGCCAGCGTTCTCTCAGCCAGAAGTTGTCAAGGAAAAGATGCTGGAAAAGGAAAGCGTAGGCCTCGGTGGTGGCGTAGTCGGGCGCATAGATGAATTCGGGATGACGGGCGGCCAGTTCGCGTGAAGACCAGCCAAGGTGCTGCGCATGTCCCGCTTCATGGAAGAGGGTACGATAGTCGTATGCGCCGCCGATGGGCGAGAGCAGTAATCTGACATCGTCAGGCGGATTGACGCGCAGGCAAGCGGCACGCGGATTCTTGAAAGGCCGCGACTCATCATCAATCTTGATATTGTCCTGCTGCTCGACGCGAACGCCAAGCCCGCGCATCGCGGCAGCGTAAGTCTGCAAAAGCTGGTCTGCGTGAAAGAGCGCGTCGAGGCGAGCCATGCGCTCGAAGGAAAAGTAGTCTGCGTGCTGAAGGTCTTCGAAGGGAGCGCCGGGCAAATCGAGCGCAGCGGCGCGAGCGAGCGCAGACATGTAAGCCTGCTCCGTGCGTTGAAGAAACTTTTCTGTGGCCAGGGCGAGCAGTTCAAAGTCTGTTTGGCTCGTCTCCGTGCAGAGCTGGCGGTAGGAATCGAAACCGAGGGCACGAGCCGATTCGTGGAACGACTCGATGCGTGCGGCGCGCAGGTCGTTGCAAGCGCTCAAGCCGTCGAGCCAGCGGGCGGTCAACTCGCGGCGCACCACAGGCGAAGGCTCGTTGGCGACCTTGGCCGGAACGTTGTAAACAGGCAGGCTCTCGCCTTTCCATTCAATACGGGTGGACGATTCACAGAGCGCGCGTTCAAACGTTAAATCCTTGGCCTCTGCCTGCAAATAGCCATAGCGGGCGGCTCCGATGAGCGCGCGCAGCCCCGCCATGTCAGTCTCTTTATGATTAGGGATTTCGGTTAGTTCGCGCTTGAGGTCGTCTATCGCCGCGCGCGTGAAGAGGCCGCCATAGCGGTCATAGATAGGCTCGATTCGCAGCTCACGCTCAAAGCCTGCGCGATGCTGGTAATGCGCTAGCTCAAGAGCGGAATTGTAGGCCGCGAAATCACGGCGGTAATCTTCAATCTTCATTTTGGTGAGGACCTTGGTTTTTCACAAAATTAAAGAGACTACTAGCCGGACGAGATGCGGGGACAGCGGATTGTACCACGATGATGCAGAAAATAAAGCTGTCAGGGGAGAACAAAGGCGACGGAAAAAGCGAACAGGCGCGGCAACGTGGGAGTGTGCCGCGCCCGTCCATAGTCGTGGTTACTGTCCTCACCCCAGCAACCACTTGAGACGGAGGATCCACCAACCGTCTCTCTTGCCCCACAATATACATCGCAATGCCCATGCCATGCAAGCAATATGTAATAATCGTTGGCGACCACCCATTTTCCACGCAATTTCTCAACGTCAACGGCGCGAACGACCCTTTAAGCGCCGCTGATGGCCCTTGACAGTGTAACTCTTACACTTGGCCCAAGTAGAATTTTCACTGTCGGCTGCACGTTCAAGCAGGATTGAGGGCGTTTTTAATGACAGCGGCGAGGGCGTGAGCCTGCTGTTCGATAACGTCCTGCCGCTCTCCTTCAATCATCACGCGCGCCAGCGGCTCCGTGCCCGAATAGCGCAGGAGCAACCGGCCCTTAGCGCCGAGTTGTTCTTCCGTCTCACACACGGCGCGGGCAATCTCGCTGACTTCCGTGAAGGGCCGCTTTTCGCTGACGCGCACATTAACAAGCACTTGCGGATAGCGCTCAAAGCCCGCGGTCAATTCATGTAGCGGGCGGTCGCTTTCGCGCATCGCGCGCAGCAGGCAAAGAGTCGTCAGTAGCCCATCGCCCGCGAGGCTCAAACGTGGGAAGATAAGATGACCGGATTGTTCACCGCCAATGCTCGCATGAGTTCGCAACAACTCTTCAAGCACATACTTGTCGCCGACATCCGTGCGCGCCAACCGCCACCCACGCGAGCGCAGGGCAATCTCCAATCCGATGTTGCTCATCACGGTGGCGACGACAAGACCGCCGCTCAATTCCTCGCGCGCCGATAGATACTGGGCCAACACCCACAGCGTTGCGTCGCCGTCAACAAACTCTCCGCGCGCGTCGACGAAGAGCGCACGGTCCGCATCGCCGTCAAACGCGACGCCGAGGTCTGCCTTCTCAGCCAGAGTTTTATGGCGTAAGCCTTCGATGTGCAGCGAGCCGCAATTATGATTGATGTTGCGGCCATCCGGCGCATCGTTGAGAGCGATGACTTCCGCTCCGAGCCTGCGAAAAAGAAGGGGCGCGAGATGCGAACTGGCTCCGTTGGCACAATCAACGACCAGCCGCAAGCCCTCAAGCTTCAGCCCATCGGCTACTTCTTCAGCCAGATAGTCAAGATAGCGTTCTCTAAGCCGTGCGGCGGCGGGCGAATCGTCGCCAACCATTTGAGCGCTGCTCTTGGGAGTTTCTTCCGTTTGCTCCTCCTCCGTGGTGTGTTGTTTGGCTTGCGCGTGAATGTCCGCTTCGATTAATCGTTCGGTAGCATCATCGAGCTTGCGTCCTGAAGGAGCGAAAATCTTGATGCCGTTATCCTGATACGGATTGTGCGAGGCGCTGATGACGACGCCCGCGTCCGCCCCGAGTATGCGGGCCAGGAAAGCCACGCCCGGCGTCGTTATCACGCCCGCCGATTCAATCTGTGCGCCCGCACGGGTCGCGCCCTCCGTTAGCGCGGCTTCAATCCATGAGCCTGATTCACGCGTGTCGCGCCCGATGATAATATGCGGAGCACGCGCGTCGTCTTTATCAACGGCGCGCGCCGCAGCGAGATGGCGTGCCAGCGCGCCGCCCACCACGCGAACGGTCGCCGCATCCAGCGGAAAGCGACCGGCCAGCCCGCGCATTCCGTCTGTACCGAAAAGTCTTTTCATGGGTTTCAGGTTTCAAGTTTCAGGTTTTAGTTAATAACTGAAACTTCAAAACTTACTTGATAATTGTAAAACCTGTGGGATTAATGGAACGCAGCTCGACGCGATTTTCCAAGCCAGCGGGTAAGACGAGACGATGTGTAATCGCGCCTTCCTGATTAACATCGAGAGCAATGTGAATATCCGAGGCGCGTAGCGGCTCAAGCACGGAGCGCGCGCCGTAGAGCGTGACGCTGGCGTTTTCGGGCCGGGCCTGCGCGCCCGTGCTTTCGCGCACGGCGACCACGGCGAAACTCTTTTCGATGCGCTGCTCGCCGATGTCAAACGTCACGTTGACGACCGTGTCAATGATGTCAATCTTTTTGTCGAGCGTGTCGGCGTCAATGGCGACCTGTTGGACAGTGAAGCCCTCTTTGCGTTCGCTCAGCGCGATTGGTTCGGTTGACAATTTCTGAAGCGCACTCACGCGGCTGGCTGGCCCGCGCACCCTGACTTTGGCCGGAGTTATCCTGACCTCACGCAATTCATAGCCTTCGGGGAGGCTACCTTCCTGGCGGGCTTCGACTTCGACCTCGCGCTCGACGCGCTGTTCGAGCCTGAGCGGCATCGTGTTTGGCTCGATGCTTTCGACGCGAACGCCGTCGGGAAGTCCGAGCGTCACACGCTCCGGCGTCAGTTGGACAAAGCGCTCGCCGGGTTTGAAGTCGCGGACATCCACATAGGCGACGAGGTCGCGCGCGTCTATGCGTTCCAGCACGTTCTTATTTCCCGTTAAGGTCACTTCCACTTCGGTGCGCGGGTCATTGCTAATCTCCATGTCGTTCGGCAAATGGAAGTTGAGATGCACGCCGCGCAGATGAATGGTCGCGGGCGTGCGCTGTCCCGTCACCGCGTACCAGAGCACGAGCGTAATCCCGAGCGCCAAGAGCTTGAGGCCCAAATCTTCGACGAAGATTTCACGCAGCCAGCGCTGCACCAGCCCGCGCTGCGGGCGCGGAGAACGGACGTTAATATCTTCCGGCTCGGTGAAAGGCATCGTTGCGTTGTCGGGCGTTAGCTGCGGGGTGCCAGGTGTTTGGTCAGACACCTAACACCTGACGCCCGCTTTAAGTTGAGATTGCTCGTTCGGTTTCGGTGTCGGTTGTGTCCAGTAGTTTTTCGTCGTCGCGTTGGGCCTCTTCTGTGTTGACTTCCAGCGCACGGAAGATGGAGGAGCGAAGCTTCGTCGCATCAAGACCGCGCCTGATTTGTCCGGCCTGCACGAAAGAGATTAAGCCTGTCTCTTCGGAGACGACGACCGCCACGGCGTCTGAATCCTCTGTGATGCCGATGGCGGCGCGGTGGCGCGTGCCGAGGTCTTTCGAGAGCCGGGGATTTAAGGTCAGCGGCAGAAAGCAGGCGGCGGCGGCCACGCGATGACGGCGGATGACGACCGCGCCATCATGCAGCGGCGTCGTCGGGTTGAAAATCGTTACTAACAAATCATAACTGAGTTCGGCATCCATCTTGACGCCGCCGTCAATGACGTTCTTTAAGCTGATGCCGCGTTCGATGACGATGAGCGCGCCCGTCTTGGTGGACGCGAGCGTTGTGGCGGCCAGCACGATTTCGTCATAGACGCCCTCTCCGAATTGCCCGCGATGGCGGCGCGTGAAAGGCATTCTGAAGCGATTACCAAACGAGATGAGCACCTGCCGGATTTCGGATTGAAAGAGCACTATGATGGCGATGCCGATGTAGAGCGGCACCCCGCGCAGGATAAACTCCAGCGTCGCCAAATCCTGATTGACGGCAAACCAGTAGAGCAAAGCGAAGGCACCAATGCCCGCGGCCATCGGCGCGGCGCGCGTGCCCCTCACCAATTTCAATACCGCATACACGATGAGAAAGACGAGCGCGATGTCCGCGATGTTGCGCAGCTCGCTGAGTCTTCCCAAAGTCTCTTTGTATGGCAGCAGTAAAAGCATTTGAGATTTGCCATTTTAGATTTGCGATTGGCTAAGGATAAAAGTTTTGCCGGCTTTATCAGTCAAGATTCATACGGAATCTGACAGTTTCCAATCTAAAATCGCAAATCTGAAATCAAAAAATTTTGTTGCCGGCGAGTGAAAAGCCTCAGCCCGCAGGCCAGTCGAACCGTTGCGCCCCGCCGCTCAAAACGTCGGGATTATAATTAGACCACTGGCAATGAGTGCGCCAAGCGCTGCCCGTATTTATAGTCTTCCCCCGACGATGTTGAACTGATTGCTCCGCATGGATTATGAGGGAAAAAACAGACAAAGGCAAAAGGTAAAAGTAAAAAGGTAAAAGTTAAGAGCAAGACTGAAGACTAACGAGCAGATATGCGACGCATCCGGTCGTCTTCACTTTTGCCTTTTACTTTTTCACTTTCACCTTCTTCAGTTGCCCGCGCTGGAGGAAGCCGACGAGTTCGCCTGTGCGGCTGACGACGGCCACGGAGCCGACGCCGTTGCGCTGCATTAGCTCATCGGCGTGCGCGACGGTGGTTGAAGGGTCAACAAAGAGTTGTGGTGCGACGGGGCGCATCACGTCGCGCGCGCGCACCTGCCGCCAGCGTTCGCGCGGTAGCTGTTTCAAATCTTCGAGCGACAAGATTCCGTGCAGCCGTTTAGCCTTCGCGACCGGAAAACTCGTCTGCCGGTAG
>CAZEZJ010000147.1:0-10825 GCA_964516695.1 uncultured Blastocatellaceae bacterium | reverse complement strand
GTCCTTCTTCAACTCGCGGTCAATCTCCGCGAAGTTGTTGCTCATCAGCGTGCAGTATTCGGGCAGCGGGCAACGCGTGTAGATAAACGTGAGCAGCAAGGTCTTGCCTTTGTACTGCTGTAAGCGAATGCGCTTGCCGTCTTGATTGACCAAAGAAAAATCAGGAACCGCGTCGCCAGGCGCGGCCTCCTGCGCCGTGGCGGGCTGCTCCGCCGCGGGGAGCTTTGTCGGCGGTTTGGTAATCGCAACGTCTTCGAGCCAGCTTGAGGTGGCGGCGACAACCAGCGTCGCTTGAATGGAATCGCCGGGCGTGATGTCAGAAATGATGGCCGGGTCTTTCAGCGCAAACGACATCGTCATCTCATCCATGTAGCCGCGTATCTCTTCATGGGAGATGGTGAGCAGTTGCGCGGCGCGGTCAACCCCGACCACCTTGCCCTTCAATTCATAGCGTTTGCCCTCAACCTTTTTGGCCGGCTGGCAGGCGAAGAGCGCTGCCGAGAGCGTCAGCAGAATTATTGATAAGAGAGAGCGAGACATTGTGCTTGGAATCGTCATGCCTTGTTTAGCGGGGTTGAAGTTGGTCAGTGTAAAGCTTCTGGTACGTCCAATAGTTTGGCAACACTTTGAAGACGTAATCTTTTGACTGCGTGTAGCCGATTTCGACGACATAGCGGTCCGGGTCTTGAGAACGAGCGCGCGACACCCAGCGGGCGACGTTATCCTCGCCGCCGTTGTATGAAGCCGCGACGGCCTGCGGCATCTCGGGAAAGAGCTTGAAGAGATTGCCCATATACTGCGAGCCGAAGAGAACGGCGATGCGCGGATTATAAAGGTCGTCCTGCGGAAAATTCTGGATGCCGAGTTGGGCGGCAATCTTGTTGGCGGTGGTCGGGATGAATTGCAGTAGACCTCGCGCCGCCGAGACTGATTTGGCGTCTGAACGAAAACGCGACTCCTGCCGCATAATCGCCAGCACAAAGCGCGGGTCAACTCCGCGCGGCGGTGCATACTCGCGCAGCGCCGCCCCGTAAGGCGCGGGATAGAGCAGTTCGACCGCCTCGCGCGGGGCAAGCTCAAGCAGATAATCCGCGGGAACTTTCTTCCAGAGCGGTTCGGCAAAACGAACGGCGCGCTCAGCATTCTCGCCGCGCTTGAAGAGGACGGCGAGCGTATAAGCTTCATCAGGCGAAAGAGATTTTGATGCGGCGGCAGCAGATGCGGCAGTCTGTTTCGGCGTCTCTTGCGGTTTGCCCGCCTCATCGCCTTCCGCCGGTTTTGTTTCAATCTTCTCATTGCCGCCGCTGAAAGCGTTTTCGGCGACGGCTAACTCCGGCGCGCCCTCATCATAGAGGCCGAGGAAGAGCAATTCACCGGCGAGGGCTTGATGCGTCGGCGCTTTTCCGCTCTCGCCGCGGGCAGCGGTCAAGACCTCCTGCCTGCCGGCGGGCAACAGCCGGAATGTTGGGACGCGATTGTAAGTGGGAAGCGCGCTATAGGCGCGGCGCACGATGTCTAGGAGTTGTTCGTTGACGGTTGCGTCCTCGGTCAAACGCAAAGCGTTCTGTGCGGCAGTTCTGGCGCGTTCGTGCTGGCCGCCGGAGAGGGCTTGCTGCGCTTCGGCGCGCAGCGCGTCAAGGCGCGACTGGATGACGCTCTTCGTGCGCGCGTCAAGCGCCAGAGCGCGCAGGCGACGCGTAGCGCGGCCTCCGTAATATTCATTGCGTCCATCGGGAAGCGCGAGGTATGCGCTAACAGCCTCCTCCGTGCGTCCAAGTTGTTCCAGCGCAAGGGCGCGCAGGAAAGAGATTTCAACTGGCGTCGTTCCGCCTGAGACGCGCAAGCCGCCCGTGTCGGCTTCACCTTTGAGCGCATCGAGGTCGGCCAGAGTAGCCTCCCATGCGCTTTGCGAGAGATGTATGCGCGCCTGCGCGAAGAGAGCCAGCGCAGAGGCTTGCCCGCGAAACTTAGCGCGCGTTTGCCCGACCCAACGGAGCGCTTCCTCGTCGCGTCCGGCTTCGCGCAGAGCATCAATCAGATTGAGGTAGTAGCGCTCTGGATTCGGCGCTTCGGGGTAGCGTTCGATGAGTTGCTTGAAGGTGGCGGCGGCATCATCGGCGCGTTTCCCTCGCAAGTAGGCTGTGGCGAGCGCGCTCAAGGCTTCGCGCGCGTTCGGACTGTTGGGAAACTGCGTGATGATGCGCTGGAAATAGATTGCAGCATCATCAAACTGCACGTCCTGAGCATGGCCGCGACCCGTCTGGAAAAGCGCATCGGGCACGTTAGCGCTCTGCGGATAGCGCTCGACGATGGCTAAGTAGTGTAGGCGCGCGGCGGGGAAGTCGCGATTGAAAGTGTAGATTGCTGCGCGGCGCAAGTGCTCGCTTTCGGAAAGCTGCGGAGCCTGCTTTTGTGCGGCTTCCGGGCTGCCGGCGTCTATCACATCGAGGCCGCGCACGCCGCCGAGGGCGTAGTCGTCAGGTCGCGCGGGGTCTGGCGTTTGTGTGATAAGACTATTGAAAATTTGACGTGCTTCGGCTTCCTGCTTGCTGCGCAAATATGCCTGACCGACGAGCATGAGCGCTTCGCGTGCCGAGGCGGAATTCTTAGCATCGCCTTGCGGGCGCAGCGCCGCAATCGCCGCCGCGTAATCGCCGCTCTCAAAAAAACTCTCGCCCAAACGCGCCAGCGCCGCGCTGCGCAGCAGGCTAGAGGGAGAGGTGACGATTAGTTGGCGCAGTTGTTCGCGTTCCAGCGTGAGATTGCCGATTGAGCGCGCAAACTGTGCCAGATGCCAGAGCGCATACTGCGAGAGCAGGGAATTGCGCGATGCGACCGCTTGAAAACCGACGGCGGCGGTCGCCATGTCGCCTTGCCGCTCCGACAGGCGCGCCAGCAGATAATCATAATTGTTGAGCGTGAAAATCGCTGGCTCCGCTTTCAGCAAAGATTGCAGTTCGGAGATGGCCGCTGCGTTGTCGTTGCGGTCAACTGCCGCGCGAATACGCGTATGGCGTTCGCTAGGCTGCTGGGCCTGTAGAATTTGCGTTGAAGCGATGAAAAGTAAAAAGAGTGCCGCGAGGCAGCGACGCTTGGTAATTGTCGGCATGTATGGATTATCGTTCACGACGGCAAGATAACTCAAGAGACGCCAGCCGTGAATGGCCCTGACTTTTTCCACGCGACGTTATATGCTAAAGCTTAATGGCGTTCTTTCATCATGCTCTGAACTTGAAACGCCGGGCACTAATACCTGTGAAAGAACAATGATGCGGCAGATGGCTGACAAACTAGACCGGGCAGCAATCCTCGACGGCTCGCGCGTTGCCGAAGAGATTAAGCGCGAAGTGGCCGAAGAGGTCGCGCGGCTTAAACGAGAGCACGGCATTCAACCATGCCTGGCGGCGGTGCGTGTCGGAGATGACGCGGCATCAGCCGTCTATGTGAGCAATAAAGTGCGAACTTCCGAAGCGTTGGGCCTGCGCTCGGAGCATCACGCGCTGCCAGTTGAAACCAGCACGGAGCAGTTGCTTGAGTTGGTCGCGGAGCTTAACGAGCGTGATGAGGTGGATGGTATTTTGGTGCAGTTGCCGCTGCCGCGGGCGGTGGAAGAGGCGCGCGTGTTGGAGGCGGTTAATCCGGCCAAGGATGTTGACGGCTTTCATCCTGTGAACGTCGGCCGGCTGGCCTTGGGTCAACCGGCGCTTGCGCCCTGCACGCCCGCGGGTATCATCGAATTGCTTGAGCGCAACGCGATTCAGATAAGCGGAGCGCGCGCCTGTGTGGTCGGTCGCAGCCACATCGTCGGGCGCCCGCTCGCGCAGCTTCTACTGCAAAGAGACGCGACCGTCACCATCTGCCATTCGCGCACGCTCGACCTCGCCTCGGTCACGCGCGAAGCAGACATTCTGATTGCCGCCATCGGTCGCACGGCTTTCATTCGCGGCGAGCATATTAAAGAGGGTGCGACCGTGATTGATGTCGGCATCAACAAGGTGACGGATGAAGCGGCGGCACGCAAACTCTTCGGGCCGGAGGCGGAGAAGCGGCTGCGCGTCATTAGAGAGCGCGGCTATACGCTGGTGGGCGACGTGCATCCGGCGGAGGCAGATAAGGTGGCCGCTCGTCGCACGCCTGTGCCGGGCGGAGTCGGGCTGCTCACCGTCGCGATGCTGATGAAGAACACGGTGAGGGCGGCGAAAGCAAGAAGGAATTTAGGGATTTAATCATGTAGTCATGTAATCATTTAGTCATTGATTCATTTGACTAAATGATTACATTAATCAATGAGTAAATGATTACATAAATTAATCGCTCTTTTGAACGCTTGATGCTAAGAGTAGGCTTGACAGGCTCGATTGCGGTGGGGAAGTCTTACGTCGCCGGAGTGCTGGCGGAGTTGGGTTGTCATGTGTTGGATGCGGACCAGACGGCGCGCGACGTTGTCGGAGTTGGGACTAAGGGTTTGCGGGCGGTGGTTGATGCCTTCGGTGAAGAGGTGCTGCAAGCGGACGGGACGCTTGACCGCGCGCGCTTGGGCGCCATCGTCTTCGCAGATGAAACGAAGCGGCTGCTGTTGAATTCAATCCTACATCCTTTCATCATTGAAAATCAGGACGCGCAACTGCGAAAATGGGAGGCGGAAGACCCTGAAGGAATCGGCGTCGTTGATGCGGCGTTGATGATAGAATCGGGCGGCTATCGCCGCTTTGATAAAATAATCGTGGTACATTGTCGCCCGGAAGTTCAACTGGAAAGATTGATGGCGCGCAATCGTCTGACGCGCGAAGAGGCCGCCCGACGCATTTTGGCCCAGATGCCGCAGGAAGAGAAGAAGCGTTACGCCGATTATTTGATTGACACTTCCGGTAGTTTCGAGAGCGCGCGCGCGGAGACAAAAAGAGTTTATCAAGCGCTCCGCCTGATTGCGCAAACACGCAAACACGAAGATGCAGCGACGTTTGAAGGCGGCGGAAAACAAGAGCCTTAAGTCTGCAAGATGAGAGAACGCAACGACAAGCAGGAAATGACCGCACGCAGATTCACGAAGCACAGCTTTTCGCTTCGTGCGCTTGTTTCTCCGCGTGCGCTTCTGGCCCGCGTCGCCGCACGCGCGCGTCGTCGTAGCTTCGTTATGGGACACGGCTCTTCGTTTCGCAGCGCCGCCGCGTTGCTCGTCATCATCGCTTTGACGAGCGGCGGATGCTTTCTGGATACGGAAGTTGAACCTTATTACGGGCGTGCGAGTGTGCCGCGCGCGCAGGAGTTTCGTTGGAGCGATGGCGGGCTGCCGCAGGTGTTCGACCCGGCGCTGGCCGCCGCGCCGCCGGATACGGATGCCGTGCGCGCGATGTTCGAGGGCTTGACCGAATACGACCCGAAAACCCTCGCGCCCATTCCGGGCGTCGCCGCCCGTTGGGAATCTTCGGCTGACGCCAAAGAGTGGACGTTTCACCTGCGTCAGGATGCGCGCTGGTCTAACAATGAGCGGGTCACGGCGCATGATTTCGTCCGCTCTTGGCAACGCACAATTCAGCTTGGCGAGCGCGCTCCTCATGCGCGGCTGTTGGAAAACATCGTCGGAGTAGCATTTCCGCAAGAGAGGGTGGCAGCACCGCCGGCAGAGCAAACCGCCACGCCGCCGCCTGCTCAAGAAAACGCGCCGACGCGGCGAGAAGAGAATAAGCAGGCCGTTGCGAATAAGACTGAAAACGAAAAACCACAAGCTCCGAAGTTCGGAGCCGAGGCAATCAACGATTACGTGCTGCGCGTGCGTTTGCAGCAGCCCGACCCAAGCTTTCCGTCGCTCGTCGCCCATCCTGTCTTTCGCCCGATTCATAACACGCAGGCGACACCTCTAGACACTTCCGCTTCAACAAAGGTCGTCTCCAACGGCGCGTTTCAGTTGACGGAAATCAGCCGTGAGGGCGTTGTGCTCGAACGCGCCAAACACTATTGGGATACGCAGACGGTCTCGCTGGAACGCGTGCAGTTTGTCGCGACCGGAAACGCAGAGGCGGCGCTGGCGGCGTATCACGCGGGCGAGGTTGATGCCGTCACTAACGCCAACTTCGAGCCGCTGGCGCTCAAACTGCTCGCCCCCTACAAAGATTTTCGGCGCGCTACCTACGGCGCACTCACCTACTATTCCTTCAACGCCAATCACGCGCCCTTCGGTGATGTGCGCATCCGCGAGGCGCTGGCGATTGCCATTGACCGCGACCGCATCAGCGAAGATGAGATGGGCGGGGCGACCGAGCCTGCGAAAAAATTTCTGCCCGTCCAAATAGCCAGCGCCGCCAACGCACACGCGGAACAAACGCCTGCCATCGAGCGTGATGTCGCGCACGCTCAGAGCTTGCTCTCGGCGGCTGGTTATCCTGAGGGCAAAGGCTTTCCGCGCGTTCGGCTGCTCATCAATCGTAATGAGCAGCAGCGCATCGTCGCCCAAAGGGTCGCGGCTATGTGGCGCGCGGCGCTTGGCATCGAGACAGAGATTGTGATGAAGAATTGGGACGAGTATGAAGCGGCGGTGCGTGCGGGCGACTACGATGTCGTGCGGCGCAGCGTCGTGATGCAGACGATGGACGAAGCGACAAACTTGCGCGCCATCTTCAACCTGAAAGACGAACTCCACGCAGATTATCCCGACAGCTCTCAACCGAGCGCCGAACAATCGCCGTCTCCCCTCACAGCCGAGCAAGCCGGAAAAGTTCAAGCCGAGGCGGAGAAAAACAAGCTGGCTGCGCCCGTTAATCCTCCCCCCGCAACCGAAGCGCAGGCTCTTAAAGAACTGCCCGCGATGCCCATCTATTTCGCTTCCTCCTACGCGCTCGTCAAACCCTACGTGACCGGCTTCGATGCCAATCTGCTCGACGCGCCCTCGCTCAAATCCGTGCGCATCAATAGCTCTTGGCAACCGCCGAAGAAAAACTCCGCCACGTGGTTTACGCCCTAAACCGAAAACTCTGCCCCTCCATTATTCTTTAAGCAACTCCGCGACGCGCTCGCGGCATCCGTTAAATTGTCGCGAATAAAAAGGATGCAACTTGATAAAGTGAGCGCGAGCGTGATACTTTGACGCTCACTACCGAAGAGCATAAACGGAAAAGTTCTCCCATTTCGCGATTTATATTGTCTCGCGCCCGCGTCAATCGCTCCTAAGGAGCGCGGGCCGGACTGAACGGAAAGTTCTAAGCACCTCCCCTTTCAATTTTGAAAAGGCTTTCTTGGAGCGCGCTCTATCAAGAGAGAGAGAGTTGCTGCCTTCGAGCCAAAGGAATTAAGCCATGTCGTATCTCAGTTCCAGTAAGCTTCGCTTGGGTCTGTTGCTGTTGACGCTCGCGCTCGTCGCTACGGCTTGCGCTGCCTCCGCCGGAAATCAGATGTTCTTCGGCAAGACGAATCCGCCGGCGGGCCAAGTCTTCCGCTACGTGACGGGTTCCGAACCCGAATCGCTTGACCCGCAAATAGGCACCGGGCAGCCCGAAGGCCGCATCTACATGGCGCTCTTCGAGGCCCTCTGCGAGTTTGACCCACGGAACATGGAGCCGATTCCAGGCATCGCAGAGCGTTGGGATGTCAACAAAGATTCTTCGGAGTTTACCTTTCATCTCAGAAAAAACGCACGCTGGTCTGACGGCACGCCGATTACGGCCCAAGACTTTCTTTATTCTTTCCGTCGCGGCCTCTCGCCCGACCTGGCTTCGCGCAATGCCTATCTAGGCTATTACATCAAATACGCGCAACCTTACAACGAAGGCGGCGTCTTCATCCGCGACCCCGCAAAGAAGGATAACGAGCCGGGAGCTTATCTGCTGGAAAAGGATTTTGCCGGCGATAAAGAAAAGTCTGCTGCCGCCGCCACGCCCGAAGCCGCGCCGCTCACACCGGCCACCGAATATCCAGCCACACCGGAAGAACCGACGCCCGACCCCGACACGCCTTTTCATCAATTTATGCACGCGCCCAATCGCCTTGTGTTGCCAGCCGACGAGGCCGCACGCGCCGAGGCCGTCAAAGATAATCCGAAGCTGAAGGCGGCGCTGGAAGGGAAACAGTTTGAACCCGTCAAGGCCGAGCACATGGGCGTCGAAGCCGTTGACGACCACACGTTTCGCATCACGCTCACGCAGTCTGCCCCCTACTTTCTAGGACTGATGGCGCACCAGTTCTTCCACGTCGTTCCGCAGAAGGTCATCGAAAAACATCACGAAGCATGGACGCGACCGGAAAACATCGTCACCAGCGGCGCGTTCAAGCTCAAGACGTGGAAGCCCTATCACGAATTGGTCGTTGTGCGTAATCCGCACTACTGGGATGCGGCGCGCGTGCAGCTTGACGAAATCCGGTTTTATCCGATGGACGACAACCCGCAGATTATGAATCTGTACAAGGCGGGCGAGGTTGACGCCGTTCTGAATCACACGGTTCCGGTCGCGTGGCTCGATTTAATCGAACCTTTGAAGGACTACATGGACGCGCCCGAAGCTGCCATCAGCTACTTTCAGATTAATACCACCCGGCCGCCAATGGACGACGTGCGCGTTCGCAAGGCTTTCAATATGGCGATTGATAAGGTGGCGCTGGCGAAGTGGAGAAAAACCAAACCTCTGACGGCCTTCTCGCCCGAAGGCGTTTTCCCCGGCTACCCGCAGCCGAAGGGCGACCCGTTTGACCCCGCCAAGGCTAAGCAACTGTTGGCCGAGGCTGGCTACAAAGACGCCTCTGGAAAGTATGACCCGAAGAAATTTCCGATTGACGAAGTGGAGATTACCTACAACACGCAGGAATCGAACAAGGCCATCTCCGAGTATCTACAGGCGCAGTGGAAACAGAATTTGGGGCTGACGCTGCCGATGAAGAGCATGGAGTTTAAGACGTTTCTGCAATCGCGCGCGAATCTGGAATACAAGGGACTGGCGCGTTCCGGCTGGATTGGCGACTACATGGACCCGGTGACGTTCCTCAACCTCTTCTCCACACCTAAGGGCGACAACGGCACGGGCTGGTATGACCCGAAATTTGTCGAGAAGCTAAACGAAGCCAATCGCACGCTCGACCCGCAGAAGCGCTACGAACTTCTGGCCGAGGCGGAAGCCATTCTGATTGCGGCGCAGCCTGTCATTCCGTTGCAGACGGATGCTACGAAGTGGATGAAGAAGCCATACGTCAAGGGCATGTATCCTAACCCTGGAACGATGCACGCTTGGAAATACGTCTGCATCGAGCACGACACGTCCAAGTGGGACTACGGCGTTCCGAAGATGGCCTATGACACACAAAGCCGCGACTTCAAGGAGAGAGAAAAGGAATTACCGATTTGTTCAAAATGAGCTTGACGGTCTGAACTTTCCAGGAGCATCAACTCTGATGGTCGTTTGAGAGGCAAAATCCATGCTGCGGTTCATCATTCGTCGTCTGCTGATAACCATTCCGATGGTGCTCATCGTCATTACGCTGACGTGGGGACTCATCCGGCTCGCGCCCGGTAATTTCTACTCAGATGAGAAAAAGCTTCCGCCCGCCATCGAAAAGAATATCCGCGAGAAGTATGGCATTGATAAGCCCTGGTATGTGCAGTACGGCAAGATGATAGGCAATATCCTGCGCCTTGATTTCGGCAACTCCCTGAAGTATGAAGGCCAGCGCGTCAACGAAATCCTGCTCAACACTTTTCCCATCTCCGCCACCATCGGCTTTCTGGCCTACTTGCTGGCGCTCATCGTCGGCATCACGTCTGGAACGATTGCCGCCCTTAAACAGAATACGAAGTGGGACTACGCCTCGATGGGCCTCGCCATGCTCGGCATCTCGATGCCTAACTTCGTGCTTGGCCCACTCCTCGTCTTAGTCTTCTCGCTGACGCTCTACTGGCTGCCGCCCGCGCGTTGGGGAGGCTTCTTCAGCTTCAACGTGATTTTGCCCGTCATCACGCTGTCGGGCGTTTATATGGCCTACATCGCGCGCCTGACACGCGCCGGAATGCTTGAGGTGCTGCGCTCAGACTACATACGGACGGCGCGCGCCAAGGGCTTGCGCGAGCGCGACGTGGTTTTCCGCCACGTCATGCGCGGCGGGCTGATGCCTGTCATTTCGTTCACAGGCCCGGCGCTGGCCGTGCTTGTGACGGGCACGGTCGTCGTCGAGCGCATCTTCGCGCTGCCCGGTCTTGGCAACTATTTCATCAACGCCAATCTGAATCGCGACGAACCGCTGATTCTCGGCATCGTCGCCTTCATCGGCATTATTACTTTAGTCTTCAACTTACTGGTGGACATCGCTTACGCTTACGTTGACCCGAGAATTCGGTACTAAAGCCATGAACGACGAGCGACCATTGTCTGAAAACGAACCCGCCTCGACCGAACCCGCGCTGACGCCGCTCGACACGCAGCCCGAGCCGCCCGTGCGCGACCGCGAGGGCGATATTATTCACACCGCGCCCGAACTGGCCGTCGGAGAAGGCGATATACGGACGGCGGAGATGGGCCAGATTGTCGCCGGCACTTCCCTTTGGAAGGATGCTTGGCGGAGGCTGTTGAAAAACAAGCTGGCCGTCTTCGGCTTAATAGTCGTCAGCTTTATGGTGCTCGCGACGCTCATCGGGCCGTTTATCGTCAAGAAGGCGACCGGCTTCGAGTATTTCACCATCAATTCCGAGATGATTAAATCGCTGCCGCCGTTTCGAACCGAGGCCGGAGCATTCTCTTGGACGCATCCGATGGGCACGGACAGCCAGGGGCGCGACATTCTCGCGCGCGTCCTGATTGGCGGACGCATTTCGCTGATGGTCGGAGTTATCTCAACGTTCGTCTCCCTGCTC
>CAZEZJ010000146.1:4909-10902 GCA_964516695.1 uncultured Blastocatellaceae bacterium | reverse complement strand
GGCGGCGGCCACAGTCGAGAGTGGTGGAGTGGTCGTGGTCATGCTCTGGTAAACGGCGCTCATCAATGCAGGTCGCGGACAGCCCTCAAGAGTTATTATTAACCGATGGAAGGGGATTTTAACAAGCTTTCAGCTTCGGCCCTAACGGCTCACCTGGGTGATGGCCGCCGGCTTTTTCTGAAAAGCATCGAGCACCTGACCGGGGAAGATGCCGAGGTAGAACGTGCCTAAGACCGCAATCACAATCGCCAGCGTCAGGCTCGCGGGCACGCGTGGAGCCGTCCATTCGGTCGTCCGCTCGCGGAAGAACATGACGATAATCAGGCGCAGGTAGTAATAAGCCGAAATCGCCGTGTTGAGCACGCCGACGACAACCAACGCGATATACAGATTGTTCTGCGTGGCATAGCCCGCGTCGAGGGCAGCGCGGAAGACCATGATTTTGCCCATGAAGCCGGCGGTTAGGGGGAGGCCCAAGAGGCTGAGTAAAAAGAGCGAGAGCGTGAAGGAGAGCGCGGGGGCGCGAAAGCCTATGCCGTTGTAATCTTCGACTTCGGTGCGGCGGTCGTTATTGCGTGCGAGCAAGGTGACGATGGCGAAAGCGCCGAGCGTCATCACCGCGTAGGTGAGCATGTAGAAGGCGACTGCCGAGAGCGCCGCGCTTCTTTGCTCGGCATCGGGGCTGGCGCCCGCGGCAACGAAACCGACAAGCGCGTAGCCCGCGTGTGCAATGGAAGAATATGCGAGCATCCGCTTGACGTTGTTCTGCACGATGGCGGCGATGTTGCCGATGGTCATCGTTAGAATTGCCATCAAGACGAGCGCGTTGAGCCATGCGGCGTGAACCTGTCCCTGAACGGTATTGAGCGCCGCGAAGAAGGGAAATCCGAAGACGAAGACGCGCAGGAAAGAGGCGAATCCGGCGGCTTTAGGCCCGGCGGCCATAAAGGCCGTGACGGGTGTGGGCGCGCCCTCGTAAACATCCGGCGTCCAGACGTGGAAGGGCGCGGTCGCAATCTTAAAGCCGAAGCCGACGAGCATCATCGCCGCGCCCGCGAAGACGAGTTCAGGGTAGCGCGAGTCGCCTATTTGAGCGGCGATTGCCGAGATGTTGGTCGTGCCCGCGAATCCGCCTTTGGTGGCCGTCGCGCCGTAAATCAAAGCGATGCCGTAGAGCAGAAAGGCCGAAGAGAATGACCCGAGAATAAAATATTTCAGCGACGATTCATTCGAGCGCAAGTCTGTGCGGCGAAATCCGGCCATCACGTAAGTGGCGATGGAGAGGATTTCGAGGCCGAGGAAAATAATCACGAGGTCGCCGCCCGAACCCATCAGCATCATGCCCATGGTGGCAAAGAGCAAAAGGGAATGAAACTCACCAGCGGGCAAGCTTTCGTTTTCGACCCAGACCATCGAGATGAGAACGGTCAAGGCCGAGACCAGCAGAAAGATGAAGGTGAAGCTCAAGCGCAACTGGTCGAAAACAATCATGCCGTTGAAATCGTTTGACGGCACGCCTGCCCATGAGACCCACATCCAAATGCTGGCGGCGGCTGCCGCGCAAAGCCCCGCGAGCGAGAGGCCGCCCGTTATCCAGCGTTGAGTCGGGCGCACAAACGCATCGACGAGCATGACCAGCACGCCCGCCAGCCCGATAATCAACTCCGGCAGGATGAGGCCGAAATTAATCTCAGGGTCAACGAGCGAAGTTTGCAGCGCTAAAAGTGAGTTCATCAAGTCTACAGTCCGTGTTTATTGAGCGCCGGTCGAAATAGTCGGCGCTTGAGCTTGAAGGAGTTTGTTGAGTCTCTCCCGCATCGTCCGTTTGTACAGCTCCGGCTCGGCCATGCCCGCGTGCTGCGGCCCGACGAGCTTGCCCGCCTGGTCGAAGAAAACCACCAGCGGGATGCGCCGCCTGGGTGAAAACTGCGCGTAGGTAAATCCTGCCGGGTCGCGCAGGACGGGAAAGCTCAGCTTCTGCGACTTAGCGAAGCTGCGCAGTTCGCCGTCAGAGATTTCCTGATGTCTCTCAATGCTGACCCAGAGGAATTTGACCGGCTGATTTTTATACTCCCGCTTCAGTTCTTCGAGCGCGCGCAATTCCGCCCAGCACGGCTGGCACCAAGACGCGCCAAAGGAGACGAGCAAAACGGAGCCACGCATCTCCGCCAAATCGTACATCTTGCCGTCAACGCCTTTGAGCTTAATGCTGACATCAGCAGGCGGCTCTGTGGTCTGCTGATGCTGAGCACGCACCGAGAGCGGCGCGACGAGACAGAGAAGAAATAAAAATAGAACAGTGCGTTTCATTATTCAGCTAAGCGAAAGCTATTTGTTGTTGTCGTTCTTCGGCAACGCTTCAGCCGTTATCGTTCCGCCGCCGTTGTTGTTAGGTTCGCTAACGCGCACGCGCACGGCTTCAACGCTCTGTCGCGAGCGATTCAAAAACGGATTAGGATAGACGCCCATCAGGAGCATCAACACGAGCAAAGGAACGAGCAGCAACGCCTCACGCGCGCTGAGGTCTTTCAAACGCGCGTTCTCAGGATTGGTCGCGCGACCGAAGACAACGCGTTGCAGCATCCAGAGCATATAGACCGCGGCCCAGATGACGCCCGTGCCAGCCAGCATCGTCGCTATCCAAGACCAGCTAATAGCGTTTGATGTCCACGTTCCCAAGAGGATAAGAAATTCTCCGACGAAGCCGTTTAAGAACGGCAGACCGATGGACGACAGCGAAGCGAAGACAAACAGCGCGGAGAACCACGGCATGGAAGTCGCAAGCCCGCCGAAGTCGCTGATTTGCCGCGTATGCCTGCGTTCGTAAATCATCCCGACGAAGAGAAAGAGCGCCCCCGTAGAGACGCCGTGATTGAGCATCTGGTAGAGCGCGCCCTGCATCCCCTGTTCTGTAAACGAGAAGATACCGAGCACGACGAAGCCCATGTGGCTGACCGAAGAATATGCGACCAGACGCTTAACGTCGGGCTGCACCATCGCGACCAGCGCGCCGTAGATGATGCCGATAATCGCCAGCGTGATAATCAGCGGCGCGTAGGCGCGCGAAGCCGACGGGAAGAGTGCGAGGTTGAAACGAAGAAGTCCGTACGTGCCCATTTTCAGCAGCACGCCCGCCAGAATCACGGAGCCTGCGGTCGGCGCTTCCGTGTGCGCGTCCGGCAGCCACGTGTGCAGCGGAAAGAGCGGGACTTTAATACAGAAGGCGAAAGCGAACGCCAGAAACAGCAGCGCTTCGCCGCGCTCCGAGAGGGTGGCCGCTCCGCTGCTGAGCGCGTTCAGCGCGGTGACGTAATCGAAAGAGCCTGTGATGTAGTAAATCGCGATGATGCCGACGAGCATCAAGAGGCTGCCGACCGCCGTGTAGATGAAAAATTTGGTTGCCGCGTAGATGCGCCGCTGCCCGCCCCAGATGCCGATGAGAAAGAACATGGGCACCAGCGACGCCTCGAAGAAGAGATAAAAGACCAGCAAATCGAGCGAGACGAAGACGCCTATCATCGCGCTTTCGAGAATGAGCAAAAAGACGTGAAAGGAGAGCGTGCGCTTCTCAACTGAGCGCCAACTCGAAGCGACGGAAATCGGCACGAGCAGCGTCGTCAACAGCACCAGCCATAAGCTAATGCCGTCAACGCCGACGTGATACCGCGCGCCAATCGCGCCAATCCACGGCGTGTTCTGCACGAAGCGAAAGCCGTCAGCCGCCGCCGCGCCGCCGTCTCCGAGCAGCAGCAGCGAGAGCGCGAAGGTCGCGATGGAGACGATGAGAGCAATCCAGCGATGAGAAGACTCGCGCCCCTTCGCAACGAGGCCGTAGGCAATCATCACCAGCGCGCCGACGATTGGCAGGAGAATCAATGTGGTCAGTAAGTATTGCTGCATAGCTCAACCGTTGGCCGAAAGCCTTTAGCGCGACACAAAGTAGAAGACGAAATAACCGATGACCGTCAACGCGCCGAACAAGATAATCGCCGCGTAGCTTCGCACAAAACCCATTTGCAGATAGCGCACCACGCCGCCAAGCTGCGTGACGCTGCGCCCCAGCCCGTTGACGATGCCGTCAATCACGCCGACATCAAACAACTTCCATAAGCCTTCGCGCGAGCCGGCCTTAATCGGATTGATGACGGCAGCATCGTATGCCTCGTCAACGTAGTATTTATTCTCCAGCAACGTCGGCATTTTTAAGAGCGGCCTCTTCTGGAACATAAACCAGCCGATGCCGATGCCGGTCAGAGCAATAAGGAGCGAGATGCCGGAGAAAAGACGCTCTGCGCTGACTTCTTCGGGCGAATGTAGGCGTTCGCCCGGCGGTTCGTTGCGCGCGCCCTCTCCGACTGAGAGCGGCGAAGCACCGTCGTGCGGCTGCGGCGTCGGCGAAACCATACGCGGACTCTCCGCCGTGCCCTCTGCGTGTGCGGGCGCGGCTCCTTCGGTCGCTTCCGGGGCGTGCGCGATGATAGGCTCAAGCGTGTGCTCAAAGACGTTCACGTCCTTCAGGCCCACCATAGAGCTTAAAGCATAAGGAACGCCAATCAGCCCGCCGACAATCGAGAGAATTGCCAGCACGATGAGCGGCACTGTCATCACCCAAGGTGATTCGTGCGGCGTGTGCACACCGTGGCCGTGAGCATGATGAGCATCATCGTCTTCATCGTGTGCGGCGTGGGCCGTTGTTTCGTCGTGTGCGGTGTGTGCTGCGTCCGTCTTCTCGCTGGGTTCGTGATGCGGGCGGTCACCGCTGGATGCTGTCTGCGCGTCGTGCGGCTTATCGCCTTCATCATAGGCGTGGGCGTGCGCTTCGTCGGCCTGTCCTCCGGCGTGTGCTTCGCGGAAACGCTCTGTGCCCCAGAAGGTCATCACCATCAGGCGCGTCATGTAGACGGCGGTTAGTGCGGCGGTCAGAGCGCCGACGACCCACAGGATTTTGCCGTAGCTGTTGCTGTGCGTGCTCCAAGTCTTCCAGAGAATCTCGTCTTTCGAGAAGAAGCCGCTAAAGGGCACGATGCCGCAGATGGCAAGCCATCCGGCACACATCGTCAAGAAGGTAATCTTCATGTACTTCTTAAGACCGCCCATGCGCCGCATGTCTTGCTCGTGGTGCATCCCGTGGATGACGGAACCGGAGCCGAGGAAGAGCAGCGCCTTGAAGAAGGCGTGCGTCATCACGTGAAAGATGGCGGCGACGAAAGCCCCGACGCCGCAGGCCAGCATCATGTAGCCGAGCTGCGAGATGGTCGAATAGGCCAGAACCTTCTTGATGTCGTTTTGGGCGAGGCCGATGGTCGCGGCAAAGAGCGCTGTGGCCGCGCCGACGATGGCGACGATAAACATCGCCGTCGGCGCGTTTGTGTAAATGGCATTGCAGCGAACAATCATGTAGACGCCCGCCGTGACCATCGTCGCCGCGTGAATCAGGGCGGAGACGGGAGTTGGCCCAGCCATCGCATCGGGGAGCCAGACGAAAAGGGGAATCTGCGCAGACTTGCCTGTCGCGCCGATGAATAAGAGGACGGCGATGGTGGTGATGCCGCCAGCGAAGATTGCGCCCCACGTGAACGGGTCGGCGGCCATGCTGCCGATTGTCTCAAGCGCGCTCGTCACACCTTGCGCGGGCTTGTCGAAGAAACTGATGGAAGGCTCTCCGGCCTGCGAAGTCAGGAAGAAGATGAGCAAGACGCCGAGCACGACGCCCCAATCACCGACGCGGTTGGCGATGAAGGCTTTTTTCGCGGCGTTTCCAGCCTCCTTGCGGTCCGTGTAGTAGCCAATGAGCAAGTAGGAGCAGAGGCCCACGCCCTCCCAGCCGACGAACATCAGCAGAAAATTGTCTGCCAGAATGAGCGTCAGCATCGAAAACATGAAGAGGTTGAGATAGGCGAAGAAGCGATAGAAGCCGCGGTCGCCGTGCATGTAGCCGGTCGCGAAGACGTGAATCAGCAGGCCGACGAAGGTGATAAAGAGCGCGTAGATAC
>CAZEZJ010000146.1:0-4882 GCA_964516695.1 uncultured Blastocatellaceae bacterium | reverse complement strand
GCCGAAATCGGCGCGGAAAGTCCCGACGCTAATCCACGTCCAGAGATGGTCGAGCACGGGCGCTGTGGAGTGCAGCGCGCCGTCGTGTTTGAAAGCGATAATGAAGGCGACGACCGTCGAGATGCCGACAGAGGCGCAGGCCACCGTCCCGATAAACGCCTCGCTGCGCGTGCGGCGACCGACGAACCAGTTAATGGCCGCGCCCACCAGCGGCGCGAAGATAATCAGGCTGAGATAATTGTTTTCCGGCATAAGCGCCAGCTTTTAGTTTACAGTTTTCAGCACCGAACCAAAGTTACTATGGCTGAAAACTCAACACTGTAAACCGTCTCCTCACAGCTTCAGAATATTCGCGTCGTCAACGTCCAGCGATTCACGATTGCGGAAGATGGCAAGGATGATGCCGAGGCCGACCGCCGCTTCGGCTGCCGCGACCGTCATCACGATAAAGACGAAGAGTTGGCCCGAAACATCGCGGAAATAGCTCGAAAAGGCGACGAACGTTAGGTTGACGGCGTTGAGCATCAACTCGATGCACATAAACATCGAGATGACGTTGCGCTTGACGATGACGCCCGCCACGCCAATCGTGAACAGAATCGCGGAGAGCGCCAGATACCATGAAAGTTGCGGAACCATAAAGACCCTCTATTCTCTTTCGCCGCTCTGATTGCGTGTTTCATCAACCCGCAAAAGGCGCGAAGCTTCTGCGGTCGAATCCGTTCTCACTTCCGTCGCGTCGCTGATGGCGTTTGCGTCAACGCGCTGGCGCGGCAAGGACTGCGCTCCCGGCACAACGCGCGCCAGCGGCCCGACGATGGCCGCGCGCCGCGCCAGCGTCATCGCCCCCACAATCGCCATCAGAAGCAGAATCGAAGTAATCTCAAACGGGAGCAGGTATTTCGTAAACAGCCCCGTGCCGATTGAAGCGGTCAGTCCGGCGTCGGATGTGCTCGGGTCTTGCGGCGAGGGTTGCGCGCCGACGAAGTAGAAGATGAAGGCGGCTTCCGCTATCAGCACCGCCCCGAGCGCAATCGCCGTCGGAATCAGAAATCCGAGCCGCATTCGTTTTCGTTCTTCCTCTTCGACATTAAGGAGCATGATGACGAAAACGACGAGCACCATAATCGCGCCCGCGTAGACGATGACCTGCACGGCTGCGATAAACGGCGCGGCCAGCATCACGTAGAGACTCGCCAGCGAGATGAAGACGCCGATGAGCGAAATCGCGCTATAGAGCGGATTGCGCTGCACGACCATCGAAACGGCGCAGCCGATAGCGAGACCACCAAACAGGAAGAAGAGAAGTGCCAGCATCGAGAATAATTTGAAGGCCGACGAGACGCGCACGTGCGCGTTTCGCGGCCTAGTGGCTTCCTAACGGAAGCGGAAAAGCGGAACGTCTAAAAACATCAACGTCGCCGTCAGCACAATATTCAAAATAGCCAGCGGCAGCAGAAACTTCCAACCGAAGTTCATTAATTGGTCGAAGCGAAAGCGTGGCAGCGTGCCGCGCAGCCAGATGTAGAGAAACAGGAAAAAGATGACCTTGCCCAAAAAGTAGATTGGCCCAAGCCACGGAACTTGGTCGATAAACGGGCCGTTCCAACCTCCCAGAAACAGCGTCGTCGCCAGCATCGAGACCGTAAACATGTTGACGTACTCGGCCATGAAGAAGAGCGCAAACTTCATCGCGCTATACTCCGTGTGGAATCCGGCGACGAGTTCCGTCTCCGCCTCCGGCAAGTCAAACGGCACACGGTTGGTCTCGGCAATTGCCGAAATCAAATAAACGATGAAGCCGATAAACTGCGGAATGATGTTCCACTTAAAGCCGAACCACCCGCGCTGTTGCTCGACAATCGAATAAAGGTCGAGCGTTCCCGACATCAGGATGACGCCGATGAGAGACAGGCCGAGCGAGAGTTCATAAGAGATAAGCTGCGACGAAGCGCGCAGGCCGCCCATCAAGCTGTACTTGTTATTGGACGACCAGCCAGCCAGCGCGATGCCGTAAACACCGACCGAAGTGATGCCGAGCACATACAGCAAGCCGACATCGAGGCGCGTGATGACCAGCTTAATAGTTCCTATGAATGGCACGTACACGTCTGGTCCAAACGGATAGACGATAATCGTCATCAGCGCCGTGACCGTCGCCAAGATGGGCGCGAGAAAATAGACGAAGCGCGTTGACTTATCGGGAACGATGTCTTCCTTCAGGATAAATTTGAGCAAGTCTGCGAAGGGTTGCAGGATGCCGCCGTAGCCGACGCGGTTTGGCCCCAGCCGCCCCTGTATAAACGCCAGCACGCGCCGCTCCGCCAGCACCGTATACGCCACAATAACCATCACCACCGTAAACGCGATGGTAATCGCCAACAGCATCATGCCCACATGAATGAAGGGGTTATTCCAATCCATGATAAGAATTTTTGATTTTAGATTTTAGATTTGCGATTGGATAAAGTGGAAAAGCTTTTACAGCTTTAGCTCTCAGCTTTCTATCTAAAATCGCAAATCAAAAATTTAAAATCACTTCAGTCTCCCGCGACCGTCTCGACGCGGCGCAAGGTCGTGTCAATCGTAATTTGATACAGGGGCGAAATCGCTACTGTCGGCGGCTCAGGGTTGCCGGCGGCGAGCAGCGGAAACTGCGGGACTTTGCCCGTCAGCGTGCCGGGCTTAAACAACTCGTGGCCCACTTCGGGCGTGCCCGTTAACTTCTCAGCCGTCTCGCTCAAGCTTTCGACGCCGAGGCGCACGCCGTCTAACTCTTTCGTCAAGTCGCGAGACGCAACCTGCGCGTGTTTGGCCTGCACAGGCTTGTCTTCATGTTTCAAGAGCGCGTAGCGCAGGCCCTCATAGGCCGGAACGTTCTGTGCTAGCTCGTCAAAGACCTTGCCCGCCGACATCTGGAAATTAAAATCAACACCGAGTTCTTTCGCCAGCAGCGAGGTAATCATCCAGTCCTGCTTGGATTGGTGAACGGGCGGAATAGACTGGCGCACGCGCTGGACGAAGCCGTCGTTATTCGTAAACGTCCCGTCGGATTCTGCGAACGACGCGGCGGGCAGCACGACATCCGCGAAAGCTGTCGTCTCCGTCTCAAAGAGTTCTTGCACGACGAGGAAGTCAAGACGACCAAGCGCCTCCTCGCGCCCGCGCAATTGTTCGGGCAGAAAACTTCCCGCCACATACAGCGCACGCACCGTTTCGCCCGCTCCGTCCAGCATTTCGCTCACGCTTTTCGCTCCGCGCGCGAGCATCACGTCATGTGCGCCGATGCTGTTGTTAAAAAGCG
The DNA here is from genome assembly GCA_964516695.1 of uncultured Blastocatellaceae bacterium. GTDB lineage: Bacteria > Acidobacteriota > Blastocatellia > Pyrinomonadales > Pyrinomonadaceae > DASVTR01. The sequence continues at coordinate 1,578 of CAZEZJ010000146.1, read as the reverse complement.
GGAGCGGGTGCAGTAGGACGCGCCTGTTGCCGGCGGCCAACAGATGTGGAAGTTGCGCGACGATGGCCTGCGCCGCGCGGCTGAGTTCGCCGCCGAACATGAAGATTAAATCGCCCTCGGTCTCGTTTATCGTCTTCCGCATCGCTTCGAGGGCGCTGGCTTCGACGCCCAGCTTGCGCGCCGCCAATGCATCCGTCTGAGCGCCGGCAAGCGCCAGCAATGCCGCGTCTTCAGCGCCCGGTCGAACGTGTAAAAACTGAGCGGCCTGCTGCTTCAAGCGAATCTCGCGGCTGTTGACGATGATGAGCCGCGCGCCGCCATTGCGCACGGCCTGTCGAATCTGCTTGCCCGTCAAGGGCTGCAACTCTTCAGGCTCGCCGCCGATGAGGACGATGGTTTTGGCATAGCGTATGTCGCGGTGTGTCGCCAGCCCGCCTCCTAAGTTTTCGAAAAACGGTTGCAGGCTAAAGGCATCGGTCGCCGTGTAGTTTTCCGTGCCGACGACTTCCGCAGCAAACTTGTAGAGCGCATACAGCGATTCGTTCGTGATGCGCGGGCTGCCGGCGACGCCGATGGAGTTTGGCCCATGAGCTTCGGCCACCTTATCGAGTCTTTCCGCCGTAAAGCGAATGGCCTCGTCCCACGTCGCGGGAATCAGCTTGCCGCCCTTCTGGTAGCGAATCATGGGCGTGCGCAAACGCTCCTCGTGATTGACGAAGGGATGACCGAAGCGCCCCTTGATGCACAAAAATTCGCCGTTCAAGCCGTTGACATAACGGTCGCGTGCGACGGCGCGCATCAATTCGCCGCCGCGCGAGCCTAAGCTCATCTGGCAGCCGTCCGAACAGAAAGTGCAGGTGGATTTGGTTTGCGCAAGTTCCCAAGGGCGTGCCTGGTGGCGGTAGGTCGCGTCAAGCAGCGTGCCCGTCGGGCAAACTTCGATGCAGTTGCCACACTGCGAGCAATTGAGCCAGCCGCCGTATGTGCCGATAACTGTGTTTGCGCCGCGCCCTCCGGCCTCGATTGCATCCTCACCCATCCACTCGTCGCACACACGCGTGCAGCGCTTGCACAAGATACAACGCTGCGGGTCGTTGGCGACCATCGGTGAGAGGTATTTTTCCGGCTGGTAATTCTTGCGCTCAAGGAAGCGTTCCTCAAGCCCGCCCCAGCTAAAGGCCATCTCCTGCAACTCACACTCGCCGCCGCGGTCGCACACGGGGCAATCCAACGGGTGATTCGCCAGCAAAAATTCCACCATCGCCCGTTGCGCCTTCTCAATCTCCTCGCTCTGCGTTGTCACAACCATCCCGTCCGTACAGGTAATCGTGCAGGAGGTTTGCAGCTTCGGCATCTTCTCGATGCGCACCAGACACATCCGGCACGAAGCCTGAAGCGCGAGGTCTGCGTAATAACAGAACGAAGGAATATCAAAACTGTTCTCGCGGCATACGTCTATGAGCCGCGCGCCCTTCGCGACCTGAAAATCTTTACCGTTGATAGTGACTTTTATTAATTCGGTTGACATAAATCTCTAAACTGTCGCCACCTCTGCCTGAGCTAGCGGCAGTAAATGTT
>CAZEZJ010000145.1:0-10959 GCA_964516695.1 uncultured Blastocatellaceae bacterium | reverse complement strand
GGCACGCCGCCGTGTGAGCGTGCGTGAAGCAGCGCTTGGCGTCATCAGCGTGGTCAACGCCGGGATGGAAAGAGCGCTGCGGACAATCTCGGTTGAACGCGGCCACGACCCGCGCGAGTTTGTGTTGCTGCCGTTTGGCGGCGCTGGCGGCCTTCATGCGGTCGAGTTGGCTCGCTCTTTACGCATCCCGCGCGTCATCATGCCGCGCGCCGCCGGCGCACTCTCCGCGCTCGGCGCGCTCGGCGCTGATGTCGTCAAGGAAGCGAGCCGCACGGTGATGCTCGAAGCGTCTGCACAAAATCGCGCGCGGCTCGAAGGCGTGTTCGGGGAGATGGAAAAGTCTGCGCGCGGCGCGCTCGGTCGCGAGGGATTCGCGGCAGCGCGGCAGCGGCATGAGAGAAGATTGGCCGCACGTTATAAAGGGCAATCATTCGAACTGGAAATCGAGTTTTCGAGCACGAAGGATATAGCCGTTGCTTTTCACCAGGCACACCGCGCGCGCTACGGCTACGCGCAAGAGGCAAACACCGTGGAGATAGTGAGCGCGCGGCTGCGCTCGGTCGGTCTCGTTAAAAAGTTGAAGACGGAGCACGACGGACGCGGAGCACGCCATCGCGGAGTCGCGCGTCCGAGCGATGAAGTGAAAGTCTATTTCGCCGGTGGTGCAATGAACCGCGCCGCCCTCTACGTGCGCGATGAACTGAAAGCGGGAGCGCGGCTACGCTCGCCCGCGGTCGTCGTGGAATATTCCGCGACCACCTTGATTCCACCCGGCGCACGCGCCAGCATGGACACGGACGGAAACCTGATTATCGAGCAATGAAAGAAAGAAAGAAGCGAGAGACGGACACGAGAGCGCGGGCAGGCGTGCGGGCAGCGAAAAGGGGTGTGGGAATGTTTGACCCGACGACGCTGGAAATCTATCGTGCGCTCTACACATCTGTCGCTGAAGAGATGGGGCTGGCGCTCAGGCGCACGGCCTTCTCACCAAACATCAAAGAGCGGCGCGATTATTCCTGCGCCGTCTTCGACCGCCTTGGTCGCGTGGTCGCACAGGGCGACCACATGCCCGTGCATCTAGGCTCGATGCCGATGGCCGTCGCCGCCGCGCTCGGTGAAATAGAGATTGGCCCTGGCGATGTCGTCGCGCTGAACGACCCCTTCACGGGCGGCACGCATTTGCCGGACGTTACTCTCGTCGCCGGAGTTTATGAACAAGCGACCGGTGACGGGCATCATTTAAGGGCCACAAGAAAAACGAGCCGACGCTTGCTTGCGCGCGACGCTCATCCGCTCTTTTTCGTCGCCAATCGCGCGCACCACGCGGACATAGGGGGCGCGAGTCCGGGTTCGATGGGAATGGCGTCGGATGTTTACGGCGAAGGGTTGCGGATTCCTCCGGTGCGCATTGTGCAGGGCGGCAGTGTGGATGATGATTTGATGCGGCTGCTGCTGGCGAACGTGCGCGGGGCTGTGGAGCGGCGCGCGGATTTTGAAGCGCAGGTAGGGTCTTTGCAGACGGGCGCGACACGTTTGCTGGAAATCGTCGGGCGGCGCGGGGTGTTGGAAGCGAGCGAGTATGCGGAGCATTTGATAGCGTATTCGGCGCGCATGATGCGGCGCGCTATCTTTGAGATACCGGATGGCGAATACGTAGGCGAAGATGCGCTTGATGATGACGGGGTGGCTGATGAGGAGGTCTGGGTGCGCGTGCGCGTGAGGATTAAGGGCGAGCGGGCGCTTGTTGATTTTACGGGCAGTTCGCCTCAAGTTGTGGGCGCTATCAATGCGGTGGAGGCCATCACGGTGTCCGCTGTCTCTTACGTCTTTCGCTGTCTTGTCGGCGCAGACGTTCCGGCGAGCGCCGGACTGATGGAGCCGATTGAAGTCTTCGCGCCGGAGGGCACAATCGTCAACGCCGTTCATCCGGCGGCGGTCGCGGGCGGAAACGTCGAAACGTCGCAGCGCATCGTTGACGCGCTCCTGCGTGCGTTGGCCCAGGCGCTGCCGGATAAGATTCCGGCGGCGAGTCAGGGGACGATGAATAACCTGACCATCGGCGGCGTTGACCCGCGCACGGGCGCTGAGTTTGCTTATTATGAAACGGTCGCGGGCGGCATGGGCGCGCGGCCAACGCTCGACGGCATGAGCGCCGTCCACACGCACATGACCAACAGCCTCAACACGCCCGCGGAAGCGCTCGAATATGCGTATCCTTTGCGCGTGCGCGCTTACAGCGTGCGCAAAAATTCGGGCGGGCGCGGGCGCTCACGCGGCGGCGATGGCGTCGTGCGCGAGATTGAAACGCTCGTGCCCGCGCGCATGTCTCTGCTTGCCGATAGAAGAAAGCGCGCACCCTACGGCCTCGGCGGCGGCGAGAACGGACGCAGCGGGCGCGACATTATCATCCACAAGAACCACTCGCGCCGCATCGCTTCCAAAGGAAGCTGGCAGCTAGAAGCCGGAGACCGCGTTCGCCTCGAAACGCCTGGCGGCGGCGGCCACGGCGAATAATTCGTTTCAAACTGCGATTTTCCCAAGAAATTCGAGGATTTTAAGCTTTCTGATGGCTTTCCGTCTTCTGAGATTGGCAAAAATTGCTTTTGCACGAAGAGAAAATCCAATTGGATTTGCCGTAAATCCAATCGGTTTCGGAGCAAATCCAACTCGATTAGTAACAAATCCAATTGGATTTACAGAAATTCCAACACGATTTGCAGCAAATCCAGTTCGATTTACAGCAAATCGTGGACGATGAACAGCAAATTCAATTGGATTTGCTGCAAATCCAGTTGGGTGAGCAGTAAATCGTATTTAAATTGCTGTCAATCCAATTCGATTGACAACAAAACCAATTGGATTCGCAGCAAATCCAACTGGATTTACTGTAAATCCACAAGGTTTTGGAGCAATTCTTTGTGCATTTTCGGCGTTGGCGGGCGGGCAAATAATAAATCGGTGATAAAATCCAGACCATGCGTGTCACCATCGGGCAGATAAATACGACGAACGGCGATTATGAGGGCAACACGGCGAGCATCTTGCGCGCGTTTGAGCGTGCGCGGCGCGATAGGAGCGACCTCGTTGTGCTGCCGGAGACGGCCATGCAGGGCTACATGTCGTTTGATTGGTTTTTAGACCGCGACGTGGTGCGCAGCGTCCTCTCGCCGCTCGAAGAGATTATCAATGCGACTGAAGGCATCACGGCTGTCGTTGGAACTGTGCGCCCGACTGAAAGTACGGCGGGCCGCAGGCTGTATAACTCGGCGGCGGTGATTCGTAACCGAGAGTTGCTAGGCTACGCCGACAAGACGCTGCTGCCGGAATACGATGTCTTCGACGACCCTCGTTATTTCGAGCCGTCGCGCGTCCGCCACCTGTTTCCCTTGGGCAGCCAGCGGCTAGGCGTCTCCATCTGCGAAGACTTCTGGAACGATAAGACCTACTGGAAAGAGCGGCTCTACCCGCACGACCCCGCCGACGAACTGATAGAGATGGGCGCGAGCCTCCTTGTCTCCATCAACGCGTCGCCCTTCAATAAGGGAAAGATGGGCCAGCGCTGCTCTATGGTCTCGCATCGCGCGAAGGCGGCGGGCTTACCCATCGTCTTCGTTAATCTCGTCGGCGGCAACGACGGCATTATCTTCGACGGCGCTTCAATCGTCGCTGATTGCGAAGGCAAGATTATCCTGCAAGCGCCGCCGTTTGAGGAATTCTTCGGCACCGTTGACCTAGACTGCGGCGTGGCCGACGAGCGTTGTTTGCCCGGCGACGACATCGAGACCGTACACCAGGCGCTAGTGCTCGGCATTCACGACTACGCGCGCAAAAACCGTTTCACCAACGCCGTGCTCGGTCTCTCCGGCGGCATTGATTCGGCGGTCGTGGCAGCGCTGGCCTGCGAAGCGCTCGGCTCAAACAACGTGCTGGCCGTGATGATGCCCTCGCCTTATTCGTCGCGCGGCAGCGTCGATGATTCTCTGGAGTTGGCCCGCCGTCTCGGCATGAAAACCATCGAGCATCCGATTACGACCGCTTTTGAAGTCTTGACGAAAGAACTGAACCTGACAGAGCCAACGAGCGGCGCTTCCGCACTCGCCACGGAAAATCTACAGTCGCGCCTGCGCGGCAACATCCTGATGACCATCTCCAACAACGAAGGACGACTGCTGCTCTCGACCGGCAACAAATCTGAACTCGCGCTCGGCTATTGCACGCTCTACGGCGACACCAACGGCGGCCTCGCCGTGCTCGGTGATGTGTTGAAAACGGAAGTTTACCGTTTGGCCGGGCATTTCAACCGCGAGAGCGAGATTATCCCGCGCGCCATTATCGAAAAACGCCCTTCCGCCGAACTCGCGCCCGGGCAGTTTGACGAGCAAACCCTCCCGCCCTACGCGCAGATTGACCCCGTGCTCCAACTCTACTTCGAGCAGAAGGCCATGCCCGAGGAGATTATCAAAGCGGGCCACGACCCCTCGCTCGTTTATGATTTGCTCAACCGCGTCGAATCGCCCGCCAACGAATTCAAGCGCCGTCAACTGCCGCCGCCGCTCATCATCTCCAAAAACGCCATCGGCATCGGTCGCCGCCGCCCCGTCACCCATCGCTTCCGCCGCCAGATGCCAGAGCCGCAAGCCTGAGCAAACGAAAGCGGAGCACAGGAGAGAGAACATGCCGGACTTCCCCCTTATCGAAACAGAGCGATTGTTGTTGACTCTTCCTGCGCCTCACGCCGCGCCCCAGGTGATTCGCTACTACACGGAGAACCGCGAGCATTTAGACCCTTGGTCGCCGCTCGCGCCCGTCGATTTCTACACAGAGACCTACTGGCGCAATCGTTTGCAAAAGGCGCGCGAGAGTTTCCTGCAAGACCAATCAATGAGCCTCATGCTCTTCGAGCGCGGCCAACCCTTGGGACGCATCCTCGGCATCTGCAATTTCTCGTCATTCATCCGCGGCCCCTTTCAGGCTTGTTACTTGGGCTACGGCATCAGCCAGCGCGACGAGGGGCGCGGGCTGATGTTTGAAGCCTTGTCGGCGGCGACCAAGTATGTGTTCGAGGAGTTGCGCCTGCATAGAATTATGGCTAACTACGTGCCGGCGAATGAGCGTAGCGGGCGGCTGCTGCGAAGATTGGGCTTTACCGTCGAGGGCTACGCGCGCGATTACCTGCTGATTGCGGGCCAGTGGCGCGACCACATTTTGACTTCACTGACGAACCCGCAACTCACCCCCGAAGATGTCCCGCCGAGTTGATGATATAAAAGCGCGTCCTCCGTCGTTATTAAGAGCAGGAGAAATTGATGGATAAGAGACGCGCTCGGTTGCTGTTGCTTTCGCTCGCGGGGACGTTTCTGGTCATGCGCGTCTACCTGCATTTTTCACCGAACACAGATTTCAACGTCGGCCCTTACAACATACATCACCTCTTCACCGGACTTGTGCTGGTAACTTTCTGTGGCATCGCCGCCGTCCTCTTCAAGGAGCGCAGCCGCTTGACGGACGCCGCGACCGCCGGCTTCGGCATCGGCTTGAGCCTCGCGCTTGATGAGTGGGTCTATTTGATAACGACGGACGGCAGCAATGCTGCGTACCTGTTGCCCATCTCTTTCTGGGGCGGGGCGATTTGCGTCGGGCTGGCTTGCTTGTACGTGCTGGTATTATATTTGGTCAGACGTTGATTCAGCAGCCCGCTGGCGTGGTAGTAAATGGGCCTGGCCTGGTCGCAGACAGAAAGCGTCAAGTTGTTCGCGGGGAGAAATAGCAGGATGAAGACGATGGGGATTATAGGGGGCACAGGGCCGGAGGCGACCGTTGATTATTACCAGCAGATTATCGCCTCCTACCGCGAGCAGGCGCACGACGACAGTTATCCTCAAATCATCATCAACAGCATTAACTTGAGGACGATGGTTCGGCTGTTGGAGGCGGATGATTTGACGGGCCTCACAGACTTTCTGCTCGGTGAAGTGCGAAAGTTGGCCCAGGCTGGCGCAAACTTCGGGGCGCTGTCTGCCAACACGCCGCACGTCGTCTTTGATGAGCTTCAGCGCCAGTCGCCCATTCCGCTCATCAGCATTATCGAAGCGACTTGCGAGGCCGCCGCCGCTTTGCAGTTAAAAAGGCTCGGTCTCTTCGGCACGCGCTTCACGATGGAAGGCTCTTTCTATCCGAAAGTGTTTGCGCGAAGAGAAATGACGCTCATCCTGCCCGCTGAGGAGGAGCGTGCCTATCTTCACGACAAGTATGTGAATGAATTGGTGCTGGGAATTTTCCTGCCGGAGACGCGCGAGCGATTGCTCTGGATAGCAGACCGCCTGCGAGAGCAGGAGGGCATCGAAGCGCTTATCTTAGGCGGGACGGAACTGCCTCTGATTCTGCGTGAAGATACTAGCAGCAAGATTCCCTTTCTCGATACGACTCGGATTCACGTCGCGGCTCTCGTCGCACAATTATTATCGTAGACCGCCGCGACATCATTCGCCGCCGCCGCCGCGCTCTCGCACCCGAGTGTTGAACTCATACGCCGATGAAAGAAGCCACGAAGACTGAATTAACCGATGGCCGCATCTTAATCAGACCTCTGTGCGCTGATGACGTTGATGTCTTGTATCAGGCCGTGCGTGAGTCAATAGCAGAGGTCGCGCGATGGTTGCCCTGGTGTCATCCTGCATATTCGCGTGATGAGACTGTCGCCTTCATCAACTCAACAGCCAGCGCGCCGGACGCTGAAGAACAATACAGCTTTGCCATCTTTGATGCAAAGACGGGCGACTACCTCGGCGGTATCGGCTTGAACCAGATTAATCGCGCAAACAAAATGGCTAATCTAGGCTATTGGGTGAGGACGAGCCGGACCGAGCGCGGCGTCGCTTCCGCCGCCGCACGTTTGGTAGCAAACTTCGGCTTGCGTCAATTAGGCTTGCTGCGTCTTGAAATCGTCGTCGCGACAGGCAACCACGCCAGCCAGCGCGTGGCGGAAAAGTCTGGGGCCAAGCGCGAAGGCGTGCTGCGCAAGCGTCTCCTGATTCACGGCCAAGCGCACGACGCTGTGCTTTATTCGCTGGTGGCCGAAGATATGGACGAACAAGGCGAAACTGTGAAGACTGAACGGTGAAAGGTGGTCTCAGGATGCTGCATCTTCATAACGGGGATTCTTCCGCCAATATCTTGAAAGAGTCTGGATTGACGGGAGAGCATCTCTCATGGCGCGAGGCTTTGATTGGTGGGCCGGCACAGCAGAATCTTTCTGCTGAAGAGTGGAGGCGGCTGCGCGCCGCGCACCTGGCGGAAGCCTACGCGTTGAAGCCTGAAATGACAGCGCGTGATTTGCTGGAACAAGAGCGCGCCCTGTCTGGTTTCTCTCAGCATCAGGAAGTCGTCCTCTGGTTTGAGCACGACCTCTTCTGCCAGCTTCACCTCATCTACCTGTTGCAGTGGTTTGCCGGACGGGAACTGGGCCAAACAAAGCTCAGCCTCATCTGCATCGACCGTTTCCACGGCGTGGACGACTTTCGGGGCTTGGGCCAACTAAGCCCACGGCAGTTGGCCTCGCTCTTCGCGTCGCGACGCGAAGTAACGGATGAGCAGTTAAAGCTGGCCGTCGCCGCTTGGCAAGCTTATTGCTCACCGACGCCGCTAGACCTTCAGCGGTTCAACGACAATGAAACGTCCGCCTTGCCTTTTCTGAAAAACTCGCTCCGCGCTCATCTCGCACGCTTTCCGTCAACCCTCAACGGGTTGGGGCGAGTTGAGCAGCAAGCCTTGAAGTTAATCGATGCGGGGCATCGTGAGTTCAAGGGCTTGTTTCGGGAGTTCGGCGCGCAGCAGCCGATTTACGGTTTGGGCGATTTCCAGTTTTGGAACGAGTTGCAGCGCATGACGAGAGCGCCAAAGCCTTTGCTCTTGATGAGCAATGTGGAAGCGGAGGGCGCGCTCGCCTCCGGCGCGTTTCTTAAAGCCGTCTTCGAGTTGACGCCGGAAGGGGCGTTGGTGCTGGAAGGAAAAGAGGACTTCGTAGAGCTAAACGGAGTGGATTTATGGCTCGGCGGCGTTCATCTTAAAGGCAAGGAAAACTTATGGCGCTGGAATGACGGAAGCGAAAGATTAGAGCGCAGCTAACAATTCCCGAACCGGCGCAAGAGCAAGGGTGACGGGTGACAGCAGCAAGGCGAACAAGCATGACTCGACTCGGCTTAAACAGCCACGCTTTCACCCGTCATCCTCGCGCTTCACGCTGCATAGCGCGCGTAGACGGTCTTGACCTTTTCCAGAAAGTCGCGGCGGTCAACGATGTAGTAAAGCTTCAATGTGCCCTCACCGCCCGTCAAATGCTCAATCAATTTTTCCAAGACTTCAAATTGGTCGCCTTCGGTGATGCCCTGCGCATTGAGGTGGCCGCTGTAGCGTAGGCGGCGCACTAACTCCACGAGTGTCAGACGGCCTTCGAGGGTGCTGCCGCCGTGCTTGTGTTTTCGGCTGACGAGATATTGGACGAGCAAGGCATCGTTGTAGAGCGCGGGCGCTAGGAACAGCCTTGAGCCGTCGCGCTCCCAGCCTTCTTCCAAGCGGTGCGAGCGACGAACCGCCCGCAAATTTTCAAAGACTTCGCCCCACTCTGTTTTCGGCTCCACTCTTTCCAGAAACGCGCGCGTCACTTCGATGAGCCAGCCTTCCATCTCGAAATCGAGGCGGCTGCCGAGCGCGTCGAGCCATTCGAAGAAGATTGTGCGGCGGTCTGATTTGGTTTCGATGACCAAAAACTGCTCGTCCGCCTTCGGCAGCGCTTTAGTGAGCGCGCGGCGCGCGGCATCGGTCGTCTTTTTACCTTCGATGCGATAGGTATCCAGGCGCGCGTGCCAGCGCTTGGCGGAGTTGCAGTGAGGACAACGCGGGTTCTTCTCTTCGCTCTGAAAGAATGGACGCGTGGCGGTGGATGCTGTTAATTCGTCAACGGTCGGCGCGTAGCGTTTGATTTCGGAGTAGGCCGTGCGCGGCGCAAGATTCATCTGCGCCGTGAAGAGGTCGAAGATACAGGCCAGGCAAAGCAGCGTCGTATATTCCGTGACGGTGCCTGGCGGAAAGGCACTGAAATCAAGCTCTCGTTTTTTGGCTGTGGTTGCCATATCGGCTGCGGACGACGGAAAAGCTTTTACATGATGGAGACGAGCGTTGGGCCGTCTGCGACATCCGTGTGGCCGACGGCCAAGTCCAGTTCGGCTTCGACATCGCCCGTGCCCGGCGCTAGATTCTTAAAGTCGAAGAGAGCGGGGTCGAGCAGGTGCGACGGCACGGCGTTGCCGAGCGCGGTCAGCATCGAGCTACGGATGTGCGGAATCTCTTTTTCCAACTCGCTGATTAAGCGCTTGACGCGCACGCGCTTCAAGGTCGTTTGCGAGCCGCAGAGGTCGCAGGGAATAATCGGGAAATTCTTTTCGGCGGCAAACTCCGCTATGTCCTGCTCGCGGCAATAGGCGAGCGGGCGGATAACGGTGTTGCGCCCGTCCATCGAACGCAGGATGGGCGGCATCGCTTTCAGAGAGCCGACGAAGAAGAGGTTGAGCAGGAAGGTGGTGATGATGTCGTCGGAGTGATGGCCGAGCGCAATCTTGTTGCACTTTTCTTCGACGGCGATGTTGTAGAGAATGCCGCGCCGCAGCCGCGAGCAGACGGCGCAGTAAGTCTTGCCTTCGGGAACCAGCCGCTTGACGATTGAGTAGGTATCGCGCTCGACGATGCGAAACGGCACGCCGCGCTCGCTCAAGTATTCCGGTAAAACGTGTGCGGGAAAATTCGGCTGCTTCTGGTCCAAATTGACGGCCAGCACATCAAAGGAGACGGGCGCACGCGCTTTCACGTCTAACAGCAAATCGAGCATCGAGTAGCTGTCTTTGCCGCCCGAGAGGCAGACCATCACGCGGTCGCCGTCTTCAATCATCCCGAAATCCTTGATGGCCTCGCCCATGCGGCGCAGCAGTTTGGTTTTTATCTTGCTTTCGGCAAACATCTCAAGTCTTAACTTCCCTCTTGAAAAAACCTTCCGGCGCGTTCAGGATGCCACGCCCGCCGTGCGGTTGACAACTCTGCGCGGGCGCTCTTGACAGCCGCGCCCTGCGACTTAAATAATGGCTGCGCGTTAATGTTCAAATCCGTCTGTCCCCGAATTACCGTCACCCGCAGCAAATCGCTCAAAGATGTTTGTGGCCCTGACTCGTCCGAGGTGCAAAAATCCATGTCCTACCGAAAACAGCTTCCACTCTTTCTCGCGCTCGTTTCGCTGGCCGTGCCCTTTGTTCTGACACACGCGGCGAGCGGGCAATTGAGAGGCAAGGTGACTGACCCGAAAGGCTCTGTCATCGCCGGCGCGAGTGTGACGGCGGCCTCTTCCACCAACGGGCAAAAGTTTGCGGCGACGGATGATGAGGGCCGCTACAAATTCGCAAACCTTCCGGCGGGCGTCTATCTCATCACCATCAAAGCCCCTGGCTTTAGCGATGCGCGGCTTGGAGGCGTCGCTATCAAGGAAGATAAGGCGTTGACGCTCGACGTGGAACTGGAAGTCGCGCCCGTCGAAGGATTAGTCCCAGCCAGCCCTAAATGAACAATTAACTGCCGTTGGAGTTCATGCCGCGTTCATGTTTTCGAGTTGCGGCCTCATCCTTTTTTCTGGACACGCTTGCCACCTTGGCATTATGATGGGCGCGAGTTGAAAGTTAATCGTCCGGCTCGAACACGGAAGCGGATGATCGTCTCTGCCAGCAGCAATCGCGCGCTGGCTTTTTTAACCAACGTGCCACAATTTGCGCGTTTCATCGTTGCCTTACCCGGCACCACTGTCGCTCGGCCCTAGTCTGTTGCCCGGCGACCCAACTTGCGGAGGTTTGTTATGCTCAGAATGGGAAAGAATCCGAAGGCCGATCAAGCCGACAGCGAACACACGACCGACAACCCGGCTTC
>CAZEZJ010000144.1:10801-11024 GCA_964516695.1 uncultured Blastocatellaceae bacterium | reverse complement strand
GGAATTGAGGAGACGAGTTTGGCGACCGAAGAGAAGACAGCGACCGCCTCGGAGGCGCTCCATAACAGCCCATTTATGCGCGCCTGCCGCCGCGAAGCAGCCCCCTACACCCCCATCTGGCTGATGCGACAGGCCGGGCGCTACATGCCCGAATATAGGGAAGTGCGCGCCCGCACAAGCTTTCTGGAACTCTGCAAACGACCCGAGTTGGCAACGGAAGTGA
>CAZEZJ010000144.1:0-10791 GCA_964516695.1 uncultured Blastocatellaceae bacterium | reverse complement strand
ACCGTTACCGCCGCCGAACGCTTGAATGTCGACGCCGCGATTATCTTCGCGGACATTCTCCTCATCATCGAACCGATGGGCATTGACCTCGAATTCGCTAAAGGCGAAGGCCCGTTGATTCATAATCCCGTCCGCAGCGCAGCGGATGTCGAGCGCCTGCGCGAGGTTGAAGACATTGAAGCGCTCGATTTTGTTTTCGCGGCGCTCCGGTTGACGCGCCGTGCGCTCAGGCCCGATTTGCCGCTTATCGGCTTCGCGGGTGCTCCCTTCACGCTCGCCTCCTACATCGTCGAGGGCGGCGCATCGAAGAACTACGTTCACACAAAATCGTTAATGTACGCGGACAGCGGCGCGTGGCACGCGATGATGTCTCTCATCTCGCGTGCGCTCATCCGCTATCTCAATGCACAGATTGCTTCCGGCGCACAGGCCGTCCAACTCTTCGATTCGTGGGTTGGATGTCTCAGCCCCGACGATTATCGCGAGTATGTGCTACCACACACGCAGAGCGTTATCCAGAATCTAACGCCCGGCACGCCCGTCATACACTTTGGCACGGGGACAGCCGCGCTGCTCGAATTAATGAAGACGGCGGGCGGAGACTGCATCGGCCTCGACTGGCGAGTTGACCTGCGCGATGCGTGGCAACGCCTCGGAGATGTCGCCGTGATGGGCAATCTGGACCCCGTCCAACTCTTCAGCGGCCCAGACTTCATTCGCTCGCGCGCCGCACACATTCTCTCGCGCGCCGAAGGGCGGCCCGGCCACATCTTCAACCTCGGCCACGGCATCTTGCCCGAAACTCCCGTTGACAACGTCATCGCACTCGTAGACGCCGTGCATGAAATGAGCCGGAGATAGATTTATGAACGAAGCTTACGATGCGCTGCTAATAGTCTCTTTCGGCGGGCCTGAAGGCATGGCGGAGGTGATGCCGTTTCTGGAAAACGTGCTGCGCGGCAAAAACGTCCCCCCGGAGAGAATGCGCGCCGTCGCGCATCACTACGAACTGTTCGGCGGCATCAGCCCCATCAACGAGCAGAACCGTCAACTGATAGCCGCACTCAAAACGGAATTAAACGCGAACGGCCCGCGCCTGCCAATCTACTGGGGCAATCGCAACTGGCATCCCCTTTTGACCGACACCATCCGCCAGATGGCTGCCGACGGCATCAAGCACGCTCTCGGCTTCTTTACGTCAGCTTATAGTTCCTATTCAGGTTGCCGCCAATACCGCGAGGACATCGAGCGTGCGCGGGTTGAGGTTGGGCCAACCGCGCCCCGCGTTGATAAGCTGCGTGCCTTTTATAATCATCCCGGCTTCATCGAAGCGAACGTTATTAATGTTCGCGCCGCTCTAGAGCAGATTCCAGCGGAGCGCCGCCGCGACACTCAGCTTGCCTTCACGGCCCACAGCATTCCGCTCACGATGGCTGCGAATTGCGAGTATCAAAATCAATTGTTGGAGGCTTGCCGCCTGATTGCCGAGCGACTGCGACACGAGCGCTGGCGCTTAGTCTTCCAGAGCCGGAGCGGCCCGCCCACGCAGCCTTGGCTTGAACCGGACATCTGCGATTATCTGACGGAGCTGAAGACAGCCGGAACTAAGGACGTGGTCGTTGCGCCCGTCGGCTTTATCTCCGACCACATGGAAGTCCTCTACGACTTGGACACAGAAGCACGCGCCCTCTGCGACAAAATCAACTTGAACATGGTGCGCGCCGCAACTGTCGGCACGCATCCCCTTTTCGTCAGTCTGATTCGCGAGTTAATTCTCGAACGCATCCGGCCCGATGCGCCGCGCCGCTTTCTCGGAGAGCGCGGGCCTGTGCATGACGTTTGCCCTGCGGATTGCTGCCTGTTGGGAGCGACCCGCCCCCTCGCGAGCGCAACGAGCAGCGCGCCTGTCATGCAAGATGCGCGGCGTAGTTAAGCACCATCAATCGGGAGCAGGAGTCGAAGTCACATGAAGATTTTAATTATCGGCGGGACGGTCTTCCTCGGTCGTTATCTGGTCGAAGCGGCGCTCGCGCGCGGTCACGAAGTGACGCTCTTCAATCGCGGCCTCCACAACGCGGAGTTATTCCCCGCAGTGGAAAAACTGCGCGGGAATCGTCAGGCTAATCTGGATGCTTTGCGCGGGCGGCGCTGGGACGTTGTGATTGACACTTGCGGCTATACGCCGGGCAGCGTCGGTGCTTCGGTTAAACTCTTGGCCGATTCGATTGAGCATTACACGTTCGTTTCCAGCATCTCCGTCTACGCGCAATTTCCCGTTCATGGCTACGATGAAAGCGAACAGGTGGGAACGATTACAGACGAGCAGGCGGCGGAAGCGGAAACTTTTGATACGGGCGACCGCGCCACTGCTGTTTCTTACGGCGAGCTATACGGCCCCTTGAAAGCTCGCTGCGAGCGCGCGGTCGAAGATGCATTGCCGGGCCGCTCCCTCATCATCCGTCCCGGCCTGATAGTTGGCCCACATGATTACTCAGACCGCTTCACCTATTGGCCTGTGCGCGTTGCCGAGGGCGGCGAAGTCCTCGCGCCGGGACGGCCCGCAAGACGCGTGCGCGTCATAGACGTGCGCGACTTGGCCGAGTGGAACATACGCCTGGCGGAAGAACGCCGCACAGGCACTTTCAACGCCACCGGCGCTGATGATTTGACGATGGGCCAACTCCTCAATGATTGCAAAGCGACGAGCGGAAGCGATGCAACGTTGACTTGGCTCAGCGAAGAATTCCTGCTCGCCGAAGAGGTGGGCACATGGGTCGAACTGCCGCTCTGGACGCAAGAAGAGCACGTAGGAATTTTTGAGGCGCGCAACGACAAAGCCATCGCCGCCGGTCTAACGTTTCGCCCGTTGACCGAGACGATTCGCGACACGCTTGAGTGGGCGAGGACGCGACGCGCCGATGTCGAGTGGCGCGCAGGCATGAAGCGTGAACGCGAGCGCGAGGTTCTCCGCGCCTGGCACGAGAGCCGCGCGCCTGTCGCATCAAAGTAAGCTCGGATGATGAAGGAGAGCGCGCACAATTATCCGAAGCGTGTCGCCATCATAGGGGGCGGCATCAGCGGGCTGGCGGCTGCCTATCGCTTGCTTGAACGCAGCCACGCCGAGAGCCGCGAGATGGAAATCCTGCTGCTCGAAGCCGGCACGCGCACGGGCGGCGTTATGCGCACAGAGAGGCGCGACGGCTTTCTGCTTGAAGGCGGGCCGGATTCTTTCATCTCTGAAAAACCGGAAGCAATTAAATTGGCCGAACGCATCGGCCTCAGTTCGCGCTTGGTTGAAACCAATCCGCACCAGCGCCGTAGTTTCATCGTGCGCCGCGGGCGATTGTTGCCTGTGCCCGAAGGCTTCCACCTGCTCGCGCCTTCCCGCTTCTGGCCTTTCGTGACCACGGGCATTTTCAGTTGGCCGGGCAAAGCGCGGATGGCGCTTGACCTCGTGTTGCCGCGCCGCACGGGAGCAAACGGAGTTGACGATGAGAGCTTGGCCCAGTTTGTTCGTCGCCGGCTGGGCCGTGAAGCTTTAGAGCGAATGGCTCAACCGATGGTCGGCGGCATCTACACGGCTGACCCGGAACAACTGAGCTTGCGCGCGACGATGCCGCGCTTTCTTGAGATGGAACGCACAGACCGTAGCCTCATCCGTGCGATGTGGAAACGGAGACGACACGAGAGCGCAGCGCAATCCAAGGGCACAAGCGGCGCACGCTACAGCCTCTTTCTCTCCTTCGACAATGGAATGCAAACGCTCTCGGACGAACTAGCGCGCCGGCTGCCGCCATCATCAATCAGGTTGGGGACCAAAGTTTTGCAGCTTTCCTTCGATGAAGTTGCGGGGCAATGGAAGATACAAACGCAGGACGAGAATTTTGCGGCGGATGCCGTGTGCGTGGCGCTGCCGGCTGGCGCGGCTTCAACGCTCTTGCAAGGCGTGAACGCGCAACTCGCCAGTGAGCTACAAGCGATACCTTATGCTTCGACCGCGACCGTCAATCTGGCTTATCGTCGCCGCGATATTCCACACGCGCTCGACGGCTTCGGCTTCGTCGTGCCGCTCATCGAAAAGCGCTCGACCTTAGCTTGCACCTTCAGCAGCGTCAAATTCGCCGGACGCGCGCCCGAAGATTGCGCGTTGCTGCGCGCTTTCGTCGGCGGCGCGTTGCAGCCAGAGATGTTTGAGCTGGATGAAGCAGCCATCACAAACGCCGTCCGCCGCGACCTCCGCGACCTGCTGGGAATTGAGCCAGCGCCGCTCTTTACTCACGTTGAAAAATGGCCGCGCTCGATGGCCCAGTATCACTTGGGCCACGTCGAACGCATTGGAAGAATCAAGCAACAACTGCTCTCAACGCCGACCCTCAAGCTGGCGGGCAACGCCTACGAAGGCGCAGGCATTCCCGACTGCATCAGGAGCGGTGAAGCGGCGGCTGACGAACTATTCGCTTTAACATAAACTCAGGGGAGACACGTCTCGGGGCAATACTTGCATTTCTTAATATTCGGGCCATTCCGCAGCCTCAGCAGCAAGCCCTTCATCAGCGATAGATTGTTCGGTGGTCTTATTTAATTTAGCGCACTCGCGAGCGAGTCGTGTCTGATCTACACGGTTAATCTTTTCGTGCACAGCCGATTGAATGGCTTGGCTACGGTTAGGGAAGACGCGGGCCTTGACCAAGCGGTCAACTTTCTTTAGTAAATCCTGATCTATGGAGACTGTTATTTTCGCTGCGCTCATGGTCAAGTAATATAATCAGCCAGCACGGATGTCAAATACGCGGCGATTTTGAATGATACTTGAAGCTGGCAAGCTGACGCGCATCGCGTGCTTGCCGTGCGAGCGTTTCAATCCACGCGGCGTTGGCTTCCATCAAAGGGAGGAAGGCTTCGCGGGGAGCGCGGTTTTCGATGTGCATGTTGTCGTCGGTGTTGATGACGGCTCCGTTAACGGCTGGTCCAAGCTGTTTCTCGTCGCAGATGTACCACGAGAGCAAATCGGCGCCGGTTTTGATTTCGATGCGCGCCAGTTCAGCGGCGACGCGCGGGTTGCTCATTCGTTCGGGCAGGCGGTCGAGCGAGAGCGGGATGCGGCTGCCGACCAGTATCAAGTCTTTGCCCTGGGTTGCGCCGCCGACGCGAAAGACCATGACGTGCGGAAAGACGCTCTTGTAAGTCGCCAGCACGCTGCGCAGGCTGTCGGTTGAAAGCTGATAAATCTGCAACCACTGGACGAAGATGCCGTCGTCTTTCAAGCGGCTGCGCCCCAACTCGAAGAACTGCTGCGTGAAGAGATTGGCGACGCCCGGCACCCAAGGGTGGCTCGGCTCGCTCACTATCACGTCATACTGCGTGGGATTGACGCGCAAGTACGTGCGCGCGTCGTCAACAATGAGACGCGTGCGCGGGTCTTCGAGCGGGCGGTTGTTGACGTGGTCAAACAAGCTTCCGGCTTTGATGACTTCCGGCTCAAGCTCAACGCAGGCGAGCGACTTCACATCGGATTGCAGCATCGCGCCGACGCTGACGCCGGAGCCGTAGCCGACTATCAAGGCGTTATCCATGCGCGGCGCAATGAGCACGGGCATTTGTCCGAGGATGACCTGGGTGGGCATGTCCGCGTGGTCGGAAGCGTTGGTGCGCCCGTTGATAGCCATCGACTTAACGCCCCAATCTTCGCGTACGGAGACGGTGGCCGTCGGCCCTTCTTCGTACATCAAGAGCTTGTTCGTCGCAGGCCCGTAGGTTCTGCCGTCGTCCGCGCCCTCGCTGAATTGCGGGTTGGCGCGAAGACGCACCAGGAGGTCGTAAGCTCCCTTCGACAAATCGCTCAAGTACATGCGCGGGGCGGCGGCAAACATCAGCAGGATGAGAGCGAAGGTCACGCCCGCCGCGATGCTGCGGCGCAGGTCAACGTCCACGCTCTTCTCGCGCGGCTGGTAGGCGAGGCCGGCAAGAATCAGGCAGAGCGTGGCGGCGAAGAGAATGGTCAAGCGCGTGCTGAGTTTTGGAATCAGGATGAAGCCGGTGGTGAACGCGCCCGCGATGGCCCCCAGAGTATTGACGGCATAACTGCGACCGACGCGGCGCACCGCCGTCTCTTCCGTGGCCTTGCTCGCCCACACCAGTACGAGCGGCATCACCATCCCCATCAGCAGCGCCGGAAACAGAATCAACAGCGCCGCGACCAGCACTTGCAACAGCAGCAACCCGCCCCACGAGTTGACTTCAAAACGCGTGCCTAAATCAATGAGCAGCCCCGGCATTTTGTTGGTGATGATGAGGCTCAGAAAGAGCAAGACGGCGGTTGCCAGTTCGACGTTCATAATGGAGCGCCGCAAGTTGCTCGTCATCTTCTTTCCGGCAACGATGTAAGCGCCACAGGCGAGGCCCATCAGGAAGAGCGCGACGACGATGCTGAAGGCATACGTGCTGGAACCGATAACCATCGTCAGCACGCGCGTCCAAGCGACCTGCGTGCTGATGGTGACGAAGCCTGAGATGGCGGCACACAACAGCCAGAACTTCCCGCTGCCCTCTGTCTCCGTGGGCAAGGATGAAGAGGATGCTGACGACGACTGTTCGGCTGTCTTCTCATCAACTGGCTCGGCGGTGTGGGAGGCTTCCGCCTGTTCGATGGTGCGAGAGTCGTTCGTCTCTCCACGGTCAATGATGATGGAGGCGAGGCCGATGAGCAGGTTGAGCGCGGCGGCTATGAAGATGGTCAGGCGCACGCCGTAGTTTGGTAATAATATGAAACCGGCGGCGAGCGTGCCGAAGATAGCGCCCAAGAGATTGCAGGTGTAGAGGCGCGTGACGGACGTGGGCGTATGCGAGGGCGAACGCAAGAGCGCGGCGGAGAGCACGGGCAGCGTCGCCCCCATCAAGGTTGTGGGAACGAGCAGCACGACGCAAGACAACACGAAGCGCCACAAACTGAAGGCATAAAAGCCCGGCTGAAACTGTTCCCAGACGAGCGCGTAGATTGAGTCAATCCAGCGAAACAGGAGCGGCACGGCGAGCGCGTAGAGCGCGATGCCGATTTCGAGTATGCCGTAGGCGCGCAAAGGGCGCTTGATGCGCGCGGCGAGTTTTCCCGCCACAGCGCTGCCGAGCGCTAGCCCGCCCATGAAGGCCGCCAGCACGGCGCTGATGGCAAACGTCGTCGCGCCAAAGACGAGGCCAAGCATACGCGCCCACAAAACTTCGTAAATCAACCCGGTCGCGCCCGACAGGATAAAGAAGATGCCTATCAGCCACAGGCTGCCGCTCTTATAGGTTGAGAGTTGAACGCGCTCGACGGCGCGCTCGCCGGTCATCGTTGCCATTGGGGAATGTTTCTCCTGAGCCGCACAGTATATAGGTGAGAGGGGCGCGAGAATTTCAATATAGCACGCGCCGCGCCGGGAAGTATTCAGTTATTTTATGAGCATTGGCTGATAAGCGTTAACTACAGGTAAATAACGTGCGACGTGCGCCAGATATTTGAGGGAATCGAACCGGGCGCAGCCGTGGTCAGCAGGATGGCGTAGTTGCCATCACTCGCGACCCGCGAGAGGTCCGGCTCGACGGGCGCGGCAGCTTGCCGGTCATCGTTATCCGGCGCGCGCAGAGGCTCGACCAGCGCCAGGCGTTTGAGACATTCGTAGAGGTGTTCAGTATTGGAGCCGTAGCGACCCGCCTCCGCGCCGAGCACGAGCCTGACTTCGGCGCGCTCCTCTATAAAGTGTGCGACGAGCGAGGCGGCGACCGTCACGCCGTGCTCAAAGCGACGCGTGAAGTCGTCCTCACTCATGCCGACGCCCGCACGCGTGTCGAGCGCAATCGTCATCCGTCGCTCGTCTTCCGCCGTACATTCCCGGACGATTAACTGGCGCGCGCGCGCCGTCGCCTTCCAGTCGATATGTCGCAGGTCGTCCTGCGGTTGGTAGTTGCGCAGAGAAAGCAGGTCGTGGCCCGCGCCGCGCCGGAAAGAGGCGAGCCGTCCGGCGTTCATCGGCAGCAAGTGCAACTCGTCGCGCGCGGGCTGCGGCTTCGGATAGACGATGATGTCAACGTCGCGCGCACGCAAGCGGCGGCGACGACGAAAGAAGCCGAACGGAAAACGCGTCGAAAGCTCGAAGCCCGTAATCAATGCGTGGCCGCGCCTTTCAAACAACTGCTCGACGCGCTGCTCGGCTGCCGCGCGGTGCGGCACATAGATAAAATAAGCGAGCGTGCGCTTCGTGAAACGCAGCCGCGCACGCCGTCTCTTACGCACGCCGGGTTTTGGCTCCATTGGCCCACGCGCTTCAATCAGAATCGAAAACGACGGTAGCCAACGCTTCGTGTTGCGCAGCGTAACGATGACGGGCGCAGGCTCGCCCGCGAAAATGTGGTCAGGGAAACGGGCCGAGACGACAAGGTCGCGCAAACTCATGCGCGCCGCCATCCAAGCGACGAAGAAGGTTGAAGCCAGCAGCGAGAAGACCAGAAAGAGCAGGTTGTTGCCGGTGTTCCAAGCCGCGAACGCGACGATGGCGAAGATGCCCAAGAATATGACGCCGCCCGTCGTCAATTCCAAAGGCAAGTCCAAACGCGAGACTTCCGAGCGCGCCGAACGCATCAGCGGCGGCACCACCAACAACACTATCAAGCCGACAATCACCAGCGAAGCGATGGCCGCGATGGTCGCTAAGCGCGCCTCCTGCTGCCGCCTGGCAAACACCGTCAGCAGCGCCGTCCCCAATCCCGCCAGCACCAGCAATGTTCCCAAGATAGCGTTGCGCCACTTTCTAAACTGCATAGCCGTCGGTCAGTGTCAATTGTTGGATGGTTAGTTGGGTGAACGACTGTGTTCTGCGATGGGTAAAACGGCATCTGCTCTTTACAGCGGCACACTGACCGTCTTCATAATCTCGCGCAGCACGGCTTCCGCCTCTTCGCTGCGGCGCAAGCTGGACGAGAAGCGCGAACTGACGACGACGCGATGCGCGAAGATAGGCAGCACTAACCGCTTGATGTCGTCGGGCACGCAGTAAGCGCGCGCTTCGGTGAGAGCCAAGGCTTGCGCGGCGCGAAAGAGAGCAAGCGTGCCGCGCGGGCTAACGCCGAGGTCCAGCATTTCAGAGTCGCGCGTCGCCGCCACAATCCGCATCAGGTAATCAACCAGCGCGTCGTCAACCGCAATCTCCGACACGCTGCGCTGCAAATCGCGGATGTCCGAGCCTGACATGACGGCGCGCAGTTCATCCAAGGGTTCGCGGCGCTCGCGGTCGCGCAGAATTTGTTTTTCGTCCTCGCCGCCCGGGTAGCCGATGCGCAATCGCAGCATGAAGCGGTCGAGTTGCGACTCGGGCAGCGGATATGTGCCGTGATGCTCAATGGGGTTCTGCGTGGCGACGACGATGAAGGGCGCAGGCAATTGATGCGTCGTGCCTTCCACAGTGACGTGGCCTTCGGCCATCGCTTCTAGGAGCGCGCTTTGCGTCTTCGGCGTCGTGCGATTAATCTCGTCGGCCAGCACCACGTTGGCAAACACCGGCCCCGGCTTCCACTCGAAGATGCCCCGCTGCTGGTTATACACCGACAGGCCGATGACATCCGAGGGCAGCAGGTCGGAGGTAAACTGGATGCGCTGAAACTCGCAATCGAGCGCGAGCGCGAGCGCCTGCGCGAGCGTCGTCTTGCCCACACCCGGCACGTCTTCAATCAGCAGATGCCCGCCCGCAATCAACGTCACGATGCTCAAGCGCACCGCCTCGGGCTTGCCCTTGATGACGCTCTCAATGGCCGCTTGCAGTTGGTCTATCTTTTCGACCGCAGGGCTGATGGCCTGCGTTTTCTGGCTCTCCGCCGTTTGCAACCGTCTCATCAAATCAGTTCCCGCTCTCTACCTAAAGCCTCGCAGTTCACATTCTACATGCTCAGGCCCCGGCCCGCATCTCTGTAGAAACACCTCGACGCGCCAAGAGTGTCGGCGGCGGCCTGAAGAGGCCCGCCGCTTTGTGATGTGGCCCGCGCCATGTGACGCGCCGTAGGCCGTTGTAGTAAAATCTGCGCTTGCACGAGGGAGAGAATCTTTAAGGGGTGCAGTTGAATTTTGCGGAACTCGACATGGCTCCTGTCGTGTAGACAGTAGCTCGGTCGTGTACACAGATGTTAGGAGTTAGAGATGAGACACACACAACATAAATATTCCAGAGAGCGCGGCTTCTCACTCATCGAGTTGATGATTGTGATTGCCATCATCGGCATTTTAATCGGCGTCGGCGTTCCCGCGTGGAAATATATGACGCGCAGAGGCAATGAGGCCGCGACCATTGAAACGCTCGGCAGAATCCGCGAATCACAGGCCGCTTACGCGCTCGGCCACAGGGGCGAATACGGCACGTTCGACCAGTTGATTAAAGACGGCTCGCTCGATAGCCGCTTTGCCGGAGATGCGCCGGACATCAGCGGCTACATTTACAACATGAAAGTGACGCCGAAAGCGCCCGGCCAGCCACCCTTTTACTCGGTCAACGCCAACCCTTCAAAACCCGGCGACACCGGCAGCCGCTACTTCTACATTGACCCGAACGTCAGCACCGTTCGCTCCAACGAAGAAAAAGAAGCGACCGAAGCCGACCCGCCAGCATAATTTGCCGCTTCCAAGCGGCGCGAGCGAAGGCGTCAACTTAAGTTTCACTTAAGCACGCTTGACGCTGCTCGCGCCGCTTTGTTAGCATCTCGCCTTCCTTAACCGAATTTGAGGAACAAGCCCGCTTGGCTCAGTGGTAGAGCACTCGCTTCACACGCGAG
>CAZEZJ010000143.1:0-11077 GCA_964516695.1 uncultured Blastocatellaceae bacterium | reverse complement strand
GGAGCGGTCTCCGCGCTCAACTTCACACAGAGCCTTTACACGCTGCCCGTCAGTCTCTTCGGCATGTCGGTTTCCGCCGCCGAGCTGCCGGCGATGTCGAGCGCGGTTGGCAGCGAGGAGGAAGTCACGGCGCAACTGCGCAAGCGCCTCGATGCGGGCTTGCGACAGATAGCGTTTTTTATCGTCCCGTCGGTGATTGGGTTTCTGGCGCTGGGCGACGTGATGGCGGGCGTGCTTTACCAAACTGGCGAGTTCAAGCGCGCTGATACGCTCTACGTCTGGGGCATTCTGGCGGGCGCGGCGCTCGGCCTCGTGCCCGCCACGCTCGGACGCCTCTACGCCTCCACCTACTACGCGCTGCACGACACGCGCACGCCCTTGCGCTATGCCATCGTGCACGTCGTGCTGGCGACCGTTCTCGGCTACCTGTGTGCGATTACGCTGCCGCCGCTCATCGGCATTCCCGCGCGTTGGGGAGTCATCGGGCTGACGGCTTCGGCGGGCATTGGCGGGTGGGTCGAATTCCTGCTGCTCAGACGCTCGCTCAACCGCCGCATCGGGCACACAGGCTTGTCGTTCTCTTTCCTGCTAAAGCTCTGGTCGGGCGCTCTGCTGGCGGCGGCGGCGGCATGGGGCATCAGGCTGCTGGTCGGTGAGCGTCATCCGGCCATCATCGCCGCGCTCGTGCTCGTCCCCTACGGCCTGCTCTACTTCGGCATCACCTTCGCCATGAAACTGCCCGAAGCTCAAACGCTCATCGGACGCTTCACCGGATTGCTCAAACGCCGCCGATAGACTGATTAACAGTTCTTAAACACAAGGCGAAAGCGCGAATAAGAACGGAGGAAAAGCAACCTTCGGGCGGCTCAAGAGCGCCGTTTATTCCGCTGTTTGCCTGAAACTCCGCTGAGTGTGGAAAAATATCCTGCGTTTTAATGCTTTTATCGCCGGTTTTTTCGGAAGTCTCTGGGCATTGTCTATTTCTTCCTAAAAAGACCTAATCTAGAGTTAAAGAGGAGCAAGGTGTAGAAGCTGGAAGAATAGCTCTCTAGCCCTGGCCTTCAAGATTTTTCAGGCTTGAAGGTCGCTCAATCACCAACCAAACGAAGCAGGGGGAATCAAAGAATGAGAAAACACGCAACGAGACTGACACTGTTTTTGGGAGCACTAATCGTTTTAGCCATCAGCGGCGCGAGTGCGCGCGCCGACATCGTCTACATTCCAGGAGCGACCGCTCCGCAGGGAGGCGTCGGCCACCGGCCTGAGTCAATTCTTTCCATCCAATCGCCCGGCAACAGCAGCAATGCTGCCGGAGGTGTCGCATGGAACGGGAATAGAGATGTGCGCAGCGGCGACGCCAAGCAGGGCGAACACACCAAGACCCTGACGTTTGCCGAGGCCGGAGTCTCAAACGCGGGCCAACTGCGCATCTTCATGGACATCGAAGACAACGACAACGACCTGATTCTCAATCAACTGGTGCTGACAGCCTACGGCTCAAACGGGCAGATTCTCTTTCAAGGCAGCTACACGGCAGGCCCGACCTTCTTCAACGAAGCAGCGCCGGGGCAGGGCCACGGCGATTACGTCTTTGGCCTGACGGCTGACCAAGCGGCGCAGTTGCAGGCGGCTTATCAAGCCGACCCGAATCTGCGGCTCGGCCTGTTTGCCAGCACGAGCGACGACACAGGCTCTTTCACCAACTTCAAGATTGGTCAAGGGCCAGCCAACCCGATTCCCGAACCGGCGACGATGATTCTCTTGGGTACTGGCTTGGCTGGTGTCGCCGCAAAAATGCGCAAGCGCCGGAACGCCGCGCGCGAAGAGTAGGACGCCCGTAATTCTCAAGCGCTCTGCTTCCAGAATTTGACTGGTGATAGCCTTTCAGTGTTCCAAGTTTGAGCCGGAAACGAAGTTAAATCTTTGTTTCCGGCTCATTTTTTTTCATTTTGTTCGCGATTTCCAGCCGATTATCTGCTATAGTGCGCCAACCTTCTGGAATCAAACGGCGATTAACATTTTCTCAAGGGTTGAGGAACTCTAAAGCTCTTTTGCTCCAAGCTTCCGGCTGCATCCGAATTGCCCGGCAGTTAGGTCACCACTCAAATTTTGACGGAGGTCAAACAGAATATGTTTCGCAAGCTTCTTTTAACGTGTGCAGCCGCCACGCTTCTCTTGACAGTCAGCGCCAGCGCTTACGCTGACCCGGTAACATTGGCGCAGGGGCAGAGCGTCACGTTCACCTTCCAGTCAGCCAACTTCCCCGGAACGAAGGCGACTGTGACCTACACGTTGCAGGGCAATAAACTGCTCTTTACAGCGACCAACACATCCACCGATAACACCCGCATCAAGGGCATCGGCATCAACTCGACGCCCACTCTGAGCGTCCAGAACTCCAGCTTTTCCGGCGGGTTGTCGGCGTTTTCGTTCAGCAGCGGCGGCGGCGGACTCGGCAACATGGAGGCTATCGCCAGCAGCGCGGGCAATAACACGTTGAACAAAGGCCAGACTGGCAGCGGCGTCTTTACGCTCAACGCCGCGCCCGCCTCTATCGTCTTCGACCAGGTAACGATTCACTTCATCAGCCTGCCGAACGGCAATAGCGAGAAGGTCAACGGCGTTCCGAACAATCCCGTTCCCGAACCGGCGACGATGGTGCTGCTCGGCACAGGCTTAGCGGGCGTTGCAGCCAAAATGCGCAAGCGCCGCCAGGCCGCCAAAGAATAGCTCTCTCGATTGAGCACAGCGCCGCTTTTGGCGCGCCGCTCGGTTTGTGAGAAATTCCACTCTCTTTGTCTGATTTTAACGAGACGGAGCATGGGCTAAACCCTTGCTCCGTCTCGTTTTAGTTTGTCGCGCGAAGCTTTTCCGTCCTTTCTGAAAAAGGTCAAAATTGCGGCCGGCGTTTTTCTGGAAACGGCTTGACATTAAGACTTTACTGTCAGCACAACAAAGGAACCCGGACGGGCGGGCGCGGAGGCAGGCAGGCGGGCGGCAGGGGTCAGGTAGAAGTAAAAAGGTAAAAAGCGGAAGTAGAGGGCGAAAGCCCTTTTTTTGTGTCTTCTGCCTTTTTACTTTTACCTTTTTACTTTTGCCTTTATCATCGCAGGCGTGCAGAGAGTTATTTCAGCCGCGGAGATGCGCGAGATTGACCGCCTGACGGCGGAGCGTTTTGCCACACCGACGCTGCTCTTAATGGAAGCGGCGGCGGTGGCTGCCTTGCAAGCGATTGCCGCCCGTTTTAACAACGATTTGGAGGGCAAGCGGATTCGCGTGCTCTGCGGGCGCGGCAATAATGGCGGCGACGGTGCGGCGCTGGCGCGGGCCGCTTGGCTGGCCGGAGCGCGTGCGGATGTGGTGCTCTTCGGACGCGTTGACGAAACCAAGGGAGATGCCCGCGTCAATTTCGAGATTGCGCGCCACCTCAGCAGCTTCGAGGCCGGGTCGCGGCGGCATCCTCCGCCGCTCGTCTTCGTCGAGTGTGAGACGCTGGCCGAGTGGGAAGAGGTCGCGGGCACGCGCCACAGTCACGACGTTATCGTTGATGCGCTCTTCGGCACGGGCCTGACGCGCCCCTTAGCGGGCATTTATCTACAGGTGGTCGAGCATTTGGCGTTGATGCGCGAGGCGCGCGAGCGCTCTCTGAAATCGGAGCCATTAATCGTTTCGCTAGACCTGCCTTCGGGACTCAACGCGGACTCTGCCCTCTTGCCAGGCGAGACGGTGGAGGCTGATTTGACCGTCACCTTCACTGCTCCGAAGCCCGCCAACGTCCTGCCGCCCGCCGCACACTGCAATGGTCAACTCGTCATCGCTAACATCGGCTCGCCGCCCGTCCTGCTCAGCACGAGCCACGCCCAACTCTTCGTCACTGAAGACGAAGACGCACGCCACTTCCTACAGCAGACGCGCTACACGCCCGACTCTTACAAGAACACGCACGGGCACGCCCTTCTCATCGCAGGCTCGCGCGGGATGTCGGGCGCGGCCGTGCTGTGTGGCAACGCGGCGATGCTCTCCGGCGCGGGCCTCGTCACCATCGCCAGTTCCCTTTCGGCGCAAGCGGCAATTGCCGCGCAGGCCCTTCCTGAGATTATGACGGCGGCGCTGCCCGAAACAGATGGCGGCGCTATCGACATGGAAGCCGTCGAAAGAGTGGCGCAGTTGACAGAGCGCGCTAGTGTGGTCGCCATCGGCCCAGGCTTGAACGCGACGGATGAAGGCACGCGCCGTTTTGTCCGCGCAATAGTTGCAGGCCGCAAAACTCCGGTCGTGATTGACGCAGACGCTTTGAATGCTCTCTCTCCGTGGCCTGAAGAGTTGCGTGGAGGAGACGAACATCCGCTGATTCTGACGCCGCATCCGGGCGAGATGGCGCGGCTGTTGGGCGCAAGCAGTCAGGATGGATTGACTGACCGTGTGGCCGCGGCCCGCGAGTTTGCGGCGAAGCACGCGCTGATTCTGGTCTTAAAGGGCACGCGCACACTCGTCGCCGCGCCCGATGGTAATGTCTATCTGAATCCAAACGGCAACGCCGGACTCGGCACGGCTGGCGCGGGCGATACTCTGACCGGAATCATCACAGGCTTTCTGGCACAATCTGCCGGCACACTTAAAACGGACGCAGACGCGCTCGCAGCCACCATCGCCGCTGTTTACACGGGCGGGTTGGCGGGCGACATGGCGGCGCGCTCGAAGGGCTTGCGCGCGATGATAGCTTCCGACATCGCCAAACATCTGCCTGCGGCTCTCCGAACGCTCAACGCTCAGGGAGAAGAATTGTGAGCGAGGCGAGCGCACAGGCAGAGATAATGGCGGGCGAATGGACTTGCCGCACCGTCGCGGAGACTTTCGAGCTTGGCGTGCGGACGGGCGAGCGCCTGCGCGGCGGCGAGATTATATTGCTCGACGGCCCGCTCGGCGCGGGCAAGACTATCTTCACGAAGGGCTTGGCCTCAGGCTTAAGCCTAGATGCTGACGAGGTGACAAGCCCCTCGTTCACCCTCGTCAATCATTACGACGAAGGACGCTTCCCGCTCTATCACATAGACCTTTACCGCTTGAGCGCGGGCGCGTCGGCGGCACACGCGGTTGACTTGGAAGAGTTGTTGTCAAACGAGCGGGCAGTCGTCGTCATCGAATGGGCCGAACGGATGGGCCGTTACAGGCTGCCTTCTCCCGTGTGGCGCGTCTCCATCAAGGGCGACGGCGACGACCCGCGCCGCATCAGCATCGCGCCCGCCGTCGTCTCCAACGCGAGCAACGATGCAGGCGCAGAGCGGAACGCCGAATGACAGGCAAGCTCTTCGTAGGTTATCGTTCAATGCCCTCGGCGCTGCTGTGTTATAATCAGGACGAACAAAAACCTATCGCTTGATTTTCAAGGAGACAGAGAGATGCCATATTCAGAGATTATGATTCGACCGATGAGAGAAGAGCTGACGCGGCTCGGCATCGAAGAGTTGAAGACACCGGAGGCGGTTGACGCGGCGTTGAAAGACTCGCAAGGGACTGTGATGGTGGTGGTCAATTCCGTATGCGGCTGCGCGGCGGGCAAGGCGCGTCCCGGCATCGCGCTGGCGCTCGAACACGACGTGCGCCCAGACCGCGTCACGACCGTCTTCGCCGGAGGCGACATCGAGGCCACCGAAAGAGCGCGCGAATATTTTAAGGGATACCAGCCCTCTTCGCCCGCCATCGCCATCCTCAAAGACGGCCAAGTCGTCTACATGATGGAGCGCCACCAAATCGAGAACAAGTGGCCCCAACAAATCGCGCAGGAACTCACCCAAGCCTTCGAGCAACACTGCGCCGCGAAGACCGCCGCCGCCAGCTAAGATAAAATACACTCCAAAATCAGAGGGCCAACGTCAAGGCAGCACTCCTGACGTTGGCCCTCTGACTTTAGACCTTTCGTGTTAAGATTCCCGACGCTACAGACCGGAATGATTGCCGCTCGTGAACGCGAAGACCGAGCGGCGGCGAGCGCAGGTTGCACAAGCCTCGCCTTTCCCCGAAAAATTCTTGATGAGGAGACATTAATGCCCGATAACCAGCAGAACACTAATCCGACGACGCCCTCCGAGCCTGAGACGAACGCACAAGCCCCGGCCCCTTCGAGCGAGGCGGCACAGGCCGCGCTCGACGCTCCCAACACCGTCACGGTCTTTCCCGGCAATAAGATATTCCAAACCATCGGGGCGGCGCTCGCCAGCATCACCGACAACAGCAAGCAGAAGCAGTACGCGCTCTACCTAGGCCCCGGCACTTATAACGAGAAGGTCACTATGAAGCCCTACGTCACCATCCAGGGCGCGGGGCAGGACCAGAGCACCATCACGCAGCCCGCCGCGTCGGACGCCTTCAGCGGCGGCACGGTCATGGCCGCCAGCAATTGCACGCTCGCCAATGTCACCGTCAGCAGCCTCGGCGGCCAGTGGGGTTCCTACAGCACGGCGCTCTCTTGCAGCGGCGTCACAGGCTTCTCTTGCGACGCTTCAACCTTGCTCTCCGACGACCAAAATCAAGCGGGCGTTAACATCTCCACTCTCAACGCGGCTTTGAATACTTTCGAACCTCCCTCGCAAATCATTCTCTCTTACTGCACCATCACCGCCAACGCGCAGAACCACGATTCTGTCGCCGTCAGCGTCGGCATCGCCGCAACCTCGACCGCCGAACTGCTGGACTCAAAAATCGTCGCCACCGGCGGCACGCAATCCTTCGGAGTCATCACCGCCCGCAGCAGTTCCGTCACCCTCGACAACTGCTACATCCAGGGCAGCAGCTTCGCCCTCTACGACTCCGACTCCCTTTCGCTCATCACCGCCAACAACTGCCAGATTAACGGCCAAGTCTCAAACGGCGTGACGGTTAACAACAATCCGCCGCCGAAAAGCGAGTAGGAAGGATGACTGCGGAACGATGAACTAGGAACGATGAAGGATGAATGAAAAGCAAGCTCTTACTTCATCGTTCCTAGTTCATCCTCCATGGCGTCGAGCGGCCAGCCGTCCTGCGCGTCAACGGCAGCATCAATTTTCTCCGTCAGCCGGATGGTTCTGCTATGCTTCGTCTTCATCCTCTTCAGCCGAGAACTCATACTGCCGCGCGATTTCGTCCCATTCGGCCATCTTTCGCGGCTCATCGTAATATTGGCTGCGCACGAAGGAGTCCATTTTCTTAAATCCCTCTAAGCTCTCTAAGGCGCATTCCTTCGCTGCCCGAAAACACTGTTCTTTGGTCCGTCTGAACATCACCTCAAGATTATGTCTCGCTAGATTCACACTCATTTCGCCGAATTTGTTATCAGCCTCTCCGTTTTTCATCGCTTGCTCATCCTTTCTTCCCCACAACCGGAGGATACATCGCGAAATTTCCGCCTTCAGTGTGACGCGCTTTGTTGGTCTTCTTCCTCTCGCTTCATTGCATCGTGGTCTAACTATTAATGGACGCAGCCTCACGCCGGAGCTAAGCCGCCGCCTGCTACCTCGATTGATAACAGGCTTGCTCATTCCGGTTGGCTTGAACGACACGTTAGGTGCGTTGTTGAAACAACCGTTCTTTGATTAAGGGTACATCTCTACATCCCAACGCTTCAACCTTATTTCTTGAGGAGCAGGAACATTCACTGAACAATCCACAAAGCCCCAAACGTTTGGCTCACTGCCGTAGGCCCAAATCTGTGCATCAGCACCCATCCCATAATGCCCGGCCGTTAGCACTTCTAAACCGATACTCAAGATTTTCGACAGCAGGCTGGTTCTCACCGCACGTTGTGGAAAAGCGACGAAGCCTTGTTCATCTGTTCTGGCATACTCCGTATAATCCTTTGCGCCCACCGAGAAGTATTTCCATTCCTGCTTGACTCTCACGCCATGTGCAGGATTTCCGGCTTCGTCAAAGACGCGAACGCGAGTAGGAGGAGCAACCGTACTTTTCCAAGGAACAAGCAGCAAGAGTCCTAAGACCACCGTGGCTATCACAATGAATTTACGGTTTTCCTTCATCCATCTCTACTCGTAATAGCGCAGAGCCTCACGCCCGAATTAACCCGCGCCGAGCAAGCAGCATCCGAGCCAAATGTATCACACGGCGATGAAAGGAATGCTCTGTTGGCGTCCGCGTTGCATGAGTTGTTCGGTGGCGCGTTGTCAAGCGATGGGTATCCGGTTAATGATAATCTATTACTAAACAAGAACATTGCTTATTCGATTTTAGAAGTTTTCAAATGTGAGAACGGTGGTATTATTAATCACTGGAAATCCCTGAGAGAAGTTTAGCGAAAAAGTGCGCCGGTTCTCTTTAATAGGCGACCCTGAGACAAATCTGATTCAGCAATGAAGACAACACCTCCTACTACGTTAAAGCTTCGGGATTATGAGACAAAGACCTCACGGTTGATTTTACTCAAAGTGACACCGGAGAAAGCACAAGCCATATCATCTGAAAAATATCTAAGTTTGGGCAGGAGCGTGCGTGAAAGAAGACTATGGGAACAAATACTGGAAGAAGACTTGATTATCTGCATAGCATTTGAGGGTAATAACATAAAAAGATTCGCTTACCGTGTGTCAGGGAAAGGTCTCAAGCTGCAAAGACCTTCTCTCTTTCCCGAAGAGAATCCCTTTCTAGTATTTTTAGAATTGGTGGGGGAAGGTGTTCGTTCTTCGATTAGAGCCGATGCTTTCTTCTTTAATGATTTTCTACCATATACCCCAAGACCTATTTTTCAGGAGGTGTGGGAAGAATGTGATTACGTGGCCCAACAAACCGGCGAGAAGCAAAGCCGGTGGTTATGTCCGACTGATAGCCCTTACGAGGTGTATATCGCATCTTCTCAATCTGACTACGATTTTATTTCAAAAATATCAGTGCATCATCCTTTTGGTTATCGAAAGGCATTCCTTACTCTCCTTGCAAGACAGAATGCCAAGCTCGTCGGGGCAATTTTAGTTGAGCTTTCGAGCGAGTCCAAATTTGTTCACGAGGCAAACTGGAGAGTCTTTCGCAAGGATTATTCTTGGATACAGAAACAGGCTGTCAGAATAGTTCGCATCTATTCGTCGCCCAATGTTTCTAGAAAGTGGGCGGTTCATAAAGCTCTTCTTGAGTCTGCCATAGCGGTGGCCCCGGCCTTGGTGCAAGAACCACTTAGCATCATTGAAGGATTTTCTTATGATTATCATCCGGTAGCGCCGAAACTTGGTTTCCACATCGAAGTGCCTCACAGATTTGAAGGCTCTTTTTATTACTGGAAACCCATCAATATTCCTGCTTATATCAGCGTGGAGCAGAGCGATTTGAACGCGGCTAAATCGCTTGCACATAAAGTTCTCAAGAAGCGAAAAGAAGTCAGTTATTGGCTTGCTCCCGGCACGCTGGAAAACATCTCCCTGGCTTATGAAAAAGTTGCTTGGGCTGTCACTTGGAACAGAACAAATATCGTTAAATGGAGATCGCTTGCGAAGAATCATGTCTTGTTCTTAATGTCTAAGGACAAAAGAATACGTGCCTATGGAATAGTAGAGAGAATTGAAAAACGAAACGTAAAAGGTCTCGAATCATATCCATTGTGGATTGATTTTAAACCCGAGTTAGTAGGAGATTTGGATATAGATATTTCCGAGTATATTCATCAACAATGGTATATGTCTTCCAGTTCTGGCGGCTTAATCGAGCTTCCAAATGAGTTCGGCGCGAAAATCAGGAAAGCGGCTGATGAACAAAGAATGGAGGGGAAAATGATTGTTGAGCCTAATCCTTACTTACTACACCACACGGTCTTCGAGGTGCATCCGAATCAAATCTTCGTGGTCCAGTCATGGAGTTTAAGAGAAACCGTGTTCCCTGTTATTAGGCAAATCTTGGAGGAGACGGGCTATATCGTTAAGTATGCCGGAGACCGTGATGGTCAAGTAATATTTGACGACATCTGGCTTATGCTAAATGAATCTGAAGCGATATTGGTTGACTTTACTTACAAAAGACCCAACGTCTATCTGGAATATGGAATGGCTTTAGTGTTAGGTAAACCTATTATTGCCATCACTCAAGATAAAGAGGATATTCCTTCCGATACTCCAAATCTAAAATATATTCTCTATCAAGATAAGCTGGGAGATGATTCCCTGAAGCGGCAACTCCCTCGCGCGATTCAAGATACTCTCTACGATATACAGCAGATGAAAACGAATCGTTCCATCAAACTGTAGCAAGAGAATCCGTATAGGCATTTAGATTAGGCGAAGCCGCCCAACTATTATCTTCCCATCCAGCGGCCTCATAAAGTTATAGACAGATTTAGACTGCGCCCCGAAGCTGGTCTCTTCCCTGCACGGCGAGATTAATTCGTCGCGGCCTTATGCTATCATCCGGCGTGATGGTTGCTCGTTCCCCGCTCACGCTCGATACGCCCGTCGTCGAACTCTACCGCTTCGGCATCCCACGCTTCGGGCAAGGGATGGCGCGCAAGCTGGGCCTCGCGCTCGCCACGCTCGGCGCTCAGACAGACGCCACGGAAGCCACCGTCGAAGACCTCCTCAATTATCTGCCGATGCGTTATGAAGACCGCTCGAATCTGGCACGCATTCAGGATTTGAGCGACGGGACAGAAGCCTCGCTTGAGTTATACGTGCGCGTGGCGGGCGGTTTTCAGGTCGGCAGGCATCGCGGGCCGAAAGCTCCGCCGTTGTTCATCTTCGAAGTCACGGCTTCAGACCCTGAGCGCACGGGCAAGCCGGTCGTCGTCTGGTGGTTCGTCTCAGGGCGGCAGGCCAATCGCATCATCGCTTACAACCGCAAACGCTTCGAGCGCGGCACGCGCTTTATAGCCTTCGGCAAGTGGGAATGGGACACGCGCCGCAACACCTTCGCGCTGCGTCTGAACAAGCCCGACGAGCTTGAAATGCTGCCCGGCATCTGGACGCCGCCCGAACACGCACTGCTGCGTTTGGCGGAAGAAGAGGGACGCAAAGAGCTAGAGACGCAGGGCGGCGGCGAGGCTACGGGCGTTGCAGATGATGAAGCGAGAGCGGGCGAAGATGAAGCTTTGGATGAGGACGAGGAGGGAGTA
>CAZEZJ010000142.1:8771-11316 GCA_964516695.1 uncultured Blastocatellaceae bacterium | reverse complement strand
CGATGAGTGCCACAACGAGCAGTAAGTGAATAAGACTGCCGCCGATACCACCGATGGCACCGATTAACCACAAGACCAAAAGCACTACCAAGATTGTCCACAACATTTTTGCTTTCTCCTTTTGAACGTCCACTGTCAAAATTTTGGGTCTACCGAACCCGCCTGACTATCCTCTGAGCAACGACCATGCCAGTTGCGCGCTGAACAGCGCCAAAGTCTTAGAAGTCGCACTATTGCAGCATTTAAGACGCCAGCAGCGGCGTTGCGGACGAAGCGCGAGCGAACTTTTCAGTCAGACTTGTACGAAAACGGAGCGTGGGCCGCAGGCTCGCCGTGTTTCGATTTAGAGCACGAGACGCGTCAGCCTAATATTTCCAGCTTTGTGCGGCAACCGGAGCAAGGCGGCGGTCATCGGAAGGCAGTCTTACGGAGTGTCGCGCGTGGCAGCAGGGTGGTGAGCCTGTCGCGGCTGTTCCATTGAATATTTGCGGAAAATATCGGGCTGGACTTCTGAGCCGCTTGGCGGTAAAGTGTTTAGTGGCGTTCGCGTTGGCCCCTAACCGAAGCGGACGTATTCACTAGGGCTGCTCCGTCCACCTTCGGTTCTGAGTCTTGTGCCCCGTCCGTTTGTAATTTAAATCAACCCCGATTCTTTGTAGTCTTAAAAGTAAGTCAGCGCTGCGGGCGGCTTCCCCTATTTCATAGGCCGCCGGGCAAGCGCAGGAGAACCGTGATGCCGTCCCCTTTACCTCGTTTGCTCCCCCGTTCCCAAAAAGCCAGTCTGATAATCGCGAGCGGGCTGTTGTTGCTGATGGTCTGTGCGAGCGTCTTTATTATTTACCAGCGCCGCCAGCCCGTCGTGAAAGAGATTAACTCGACGCAGCTTCTAGCGCTTGGCGAAAGCGCGACCGTCAAATCACTGAGCGTGGATGGTGACCTCATCACCTTGACTCAACTCGACGGAACGCTCTCGCAGGCCGTCGTCTATCAGGCCCAGCAGCAAGCCATCGTCAGCATCTTTCAAAAGAACAACGTGCCCGTCGAATTTGTTTCGCTTCGGCCCAGCCCGCTCTCGACGGCGATGAACTGGCTGATTCCCATCCTGACTGTAGCCGCCTTCGCCTTCATCGGCTGGCGCGTCTATGCCAGCATGGGCGGTCGCGGCGGAGATTTCAGCCTAGTTGACGCGAAGGGTTCGCAAACCGTCAGCTTCAAGGATGTGGCGGGCGTGGACGAAGCCAAAGCGGAGTTATCCGAAACCATCGAATTTTTGCGCGACCCTCTGAAGTTTGGCCGCCTCGGCGGACGCGCACCGCGCGGCATCCTCCTCTCCGGCCCTCCGGGAACCGGAAAAACCATGCTGGCTCGCGCCGCTGCCAACGAAGCGAGCGTCCCCTTTCTCTCCGTCTCCGGCTCAAGCTTTCAGGAGAAATTCGCCGGACTCGGCGCAGCGCGCGTTCGTCGGCTGTTTGCAGAGGCCCGCAAGCTTTCGCCCTGTGTGATTTTTATAGACGAGATTGATGCCTTGGGCCGTCAACGCGGGCGCGGCAACGATTCCGCTTCTGCCGACCAAGACCAAACGCTTAACCAGTTGCTCGTTGAGATGGACGGCTTCGAGCAGTCGAGCGGCGTTGTCGTCATTGCTTCCACCAATCGCCCAGACATTCTTGACAGCGCGCTCACGCGCCCGGGTCGTTTCGACCGCGAGGTGGTCGTGAATCTGGCTGATAAGAATGGCCGCGAGGAAATCCTGAAAGTGCACGCGGGCGGCCTCAAACTGGAAGCCGGCCTCGACCTGAAATGGATTGCGCGCGGCACGCCCGGCTTCTCCGGCGCAGACCTCGCCAATCTGCTTAATGAAGCGGCGATTGCCGCGACCCGCGATAATTCGAAAGCCATCGCTCGCCAGCACGTCGAATATGCGCGCGATAAAATCCTGATGGGCGCGGAGCGTCAGGGCTTTATGATGGACGACGAGGAACGCTACGTGACGGCGGTGCATGAGGCGGGCCACGTTGCCGTCGGTTTGGCCGTCAAGAACGGCGACCCGATTCACAAAGTTTCTATCCTGCCGCGCGGTCGCGCGCTCGGCGTCACGCAGTCTTTGCCGGAGCGTGACCGCTTGATGAAGAAGCGCGAGTATTTGGAAGACCAAATCGCGATGCTGCTCGGCGGTCGCGCCGCCGAACAAGTGCTGCTCGACACGATGACGGCGGGAGCCTCCAACGACATCGAGCGCGCCGTCGAGATTGCGCGTAAGATGGTCGCGGAATTCGGCATGAGTCCGCTCGGTCCGATTCATCTGGGCAAACCCGAAGACCCGCACAGTCAAGCGCTGCTTGACCGCGTCGAGCAGGCGACTAACGAAATCATCAACGCACAGATGCAGCGCGCCTGTGCAGTTGTTGACGAGAGCCGCGATTGCATCGCCCAACTCGTAGAGGGCTTAATGGAACGCGACACGCTCGACTCCGACGAGATTCATCGTTGCTTCGGAATCGCAGCCGCCTCGGCAGCCGCCTAAAGGGCAGACAGGGCAGACAAT
>CAZEZJ010000142.1:0-8761 GCA_964516695.1 uncultured Blastocatellaceae bacterium | reverse complement strand
AGCGCCCCGCGATTTCTTTTCGGGCAATCGCTTCTTTTTTCCAGTGTCGCCGCGTCTCGCAGTCTTCGCGTCACTGGCGGCTTGCCCAAAAAAGCCTTTCTCTTGTAAGTTTGTCGGCAGAGGCGCAAAGATTTTGCATTGGCCTCCATCTCAAATATCCTGATAAGTTTAAGCGATGTCATACCCTGGAGTCGCGCGGATAGAACTGCCGATTCTCCAAGAACTCGTGGCGACGGGCGGCGTTGAGGACGTGCGCTTCCTCTACGCGCGCCTCGTCGCCTATTTCCCGCAGCTAGACGAAGCGGACGTTCAATTGATTGATAACGGCCACCGCAAGCAATGGCGGCGGCTCGTGCAGCGCGCCGGGCTACAGCTTTCCGAGCAACGGCAAATCGAGCGCCGTCGCGGCCATTGGTCAATCACTCCGGCGGGCCGCAAGCGCGTCACGGACGAAGCCCTCGATTTCTCTCTGGCTGATTCGGCTGAGCAATCCGCAGTCAACACCGCGACGCTCTCACACGCCGACGTTCAACAGATGCTCTTAGACATAGGGCGTGTGCTCGGTTATCACTCGCAGCGGGAATTCGAATATTATGACGTGGTGTGGCGCACGAGCGCGGACAGCCCCCGCCTCAGCCACGTTTTTGAAGTCCAACACAAAGGCAACATAGACGCCGCGCTCGCCAAGCTCAAGCGCGCCTATGAAGCGCAGCGCTCAAAACCGTTTCTCATCATCGCCAGCGAACGCGACACGAATCGCGCGAATAGAAGTATGAGTCAGGCCAACACCGGAGCTTTTCACGAAATCGGTCGCGTCACGGCGATTCTCAGCTTCGAACAGCTACACAGGCTTCACCGCGCGCTCACGTCCGTGGAAGATTTGCTGGCGGGTTTTTTGAGTAATTGATGACAACCACGACTCCTCTCTACCAGCAATATTTGGACATCAAGCGGCGACACCGCGATGCCATCCTGCTTTTTCGCATCGGAGATTTCTACGAGACCTTCGACGATGATGCGCGCCTCCTCTCGCGCGAACTGGACATCGTGCTGACCTCAAAGCCGATGGGCAAGAACATTCGCGTGCCGCTGGCTGGCATTCCTCATCACAGCCTTGAACGGCATCTCTCAACTCTCATCGCGCGCGGGCATCGCGTCGCCATCTGCGAGCAGTTGACCGCCGCGCCCGTCAAAGGCGAAGCGGGCCGCAATCTCATCGAGCGTGATGTCGTCCGCATCGTCACGCCCGGCACGGTGCTCGAACCCGGCCTGCTGCAAAGCAAGGCCAACAACTATCTGGCGGCATACGTGACTGACGGCAAGCGCGCCGGAATAGCTTATGCTGACGTGACGACCGGCGACTTCTCGGCCACCGAAGTCGAAATCGCCGTCGGGATTCCTGAACTACAACGAATCACCCCGTCGGAATTGCTGGTTCCAAACAACGACGCGAATGCTGGCAGCGATTCTTTGCCGTGCTTCGTCACGCGTTGCGACGAGCAGCACTTCGCGTTTGAGAATGCGCGCCGTATCCTGCTCGACCATTTCGAAACGCGCACCCTTGCGCCCTTCGGATTAACACGCTGGCCGCTCGCCACATCAGCCGCCGGAGCCATCATCGCTTACCTCACAGAGACGCAGACTGCGGCGGCAACCCAACTCACACGCCTGACGAGCTACCATACAGGCAGCTTCATGGCGCTCGACGCGCAAACAATGCGCAGCCTCGAAATCTTCGAAAGCGGGTCGGAGACGCCCTCTTTGCTGGCAACGCTCGACCGGACTCAAACAGCGATGGGCGGCAGGCTCTTAAGGCGTTGGCTGCGCCAGCCCTTGCTTGACGTGGCGGAGATTGTCCGGCGGCAGGAACACGTCGCGTGGTTTCTTGAACAGAAAAGAGCGCGCGTCGAGTTGTCAACAATTCTCGAATTGATGCACGACCTTGAGCGCTTGTCCGGTCGTGTGCGCGCCGCGGTTGCGACAGCGCAGGAGTTGCTGGCGCTGGGGCAAAGCCTGAAAGCGATTCCACAGGTGCGCTCGATTCTGCAAAGAGATGTGAAGCGCTTTCAGGCTTTGCTCTCCGCGCTGCCCGTTTGCGAAGCGGCGGCTGGTTTGATTGAAAAGGCAATCTCTGATGAACTCCCCGTGCGCTCTGAGCCGGGCAGGATTATCCGCGAAGGTTTTTCGGAAGAACTAGACCAACTGCGCAGCCTGCTGCGCGACGGTCGTACCTATCTCGCCAACATGGAACAGCGCGAGCGCGCACGCACCGGCATCAAGAGCCTGCGCGTCGGTTATAACAAGGTCTTCGGCTACTTCATCGAAGTGACAAAGCCTAACCTACATCTTGTGCCCGCCGACTACACGCGCAAGCAAACGCTCGCCACCGCAGAGCGCTTTGTCACGCTTGAGTTGAAGGAGCACGAAGCCCTCGTCGTCAACGCGCAGGAACGCATCGCGGAATTGGAGGCCGGACTCTTTCGTCAGGTCTGCGGCGAGCTTAGTAAAACGCGCGACGAGATTCTGCTTGCTGCCGCCAGCATCGCTTACCTCGACACGGTCGCTGCGTTCGCGGAGATTGCCGAAAGGGAAGCTTACGTTCGCCCGGCAATCGTTGATTCGTCGCAGCTTTCTATCAAGCAGGGCCGCCATCCGGTGTTGGAAAGAATTGTCGGAGCGGAGAGCTTCGTCGCCAATGATATTGAACTGGCGGACGACGCGGCAACGCAGATTGCTTTAATCACCGGGCCGAACATGAGCGGTAAGTCCACTTACTTACGGCAAACGGCGCTCATCGTTTTGTTGGCCCAGACGGGCTGCTTCGTGCCTGCGAGCGAGGCCGTCATCGGTCTCTGCGACCGCATCTTCACGCGCATCGGATTATATGACCGCCTCGGCAGCGGCGAATCAACCTTTATGACCGAGATGGTCGAAACCGCACAGATACTACATCATGCGACACCGCGCTCGCTCATCCTACTTGACGAGCTTGGTCGCGGCACTTCGACCTACGACGGATTGGCCGTTGCGCGCGCCGTCCTCGAATACATCCACAATCACCCGCAGATTCGCTCCAAGACGCTCTTCGCCACGCACTATCACGAGTTGACGGAACTTTCCGAGTTATTGCCGCGACTGAAAAACTTTCACGTCGAGATTGCAGAGCGGGGAAGCGACCTCGTTTTTCTCTACAAGATTAGTCCGGGCAGCGCCCTGAAAAGCTACGGCGTTTATGCCGCCAAATTGGCGGGCCTGCCACGCCCCGTCGTCAGGCGCGCCGAGCAACTTCTGAGAGAGTATGAGGCGACAGCCGACCCTCGCAGCGGTGCCAGCGAAAACGCTCGCCCTGAACGCATAGCCTCTGTGCCTGCGTCGCAAGATACGGAACTAACTCGCGCTCTATTAGACATTGACCCAGACGGCCTCTCTCCCGTCGAAGCCCTGATGAAGCTCTTTGAACTCAAACGCCTCGCTGAATCCAAAACCAACAAAGGCGTCCGCGCCGTTAAAACAGCATAACCAAAGTCAGAACGATGAACGCGGAGCGATGAACCGGAAAGCAGTTGCCTTCCGTTCATCGTTCATTGTTCCTACTTCTGCCTTTCCCTGCCGGGTCTGTATGAATTTGCACGCGTGCGCGCGGAATCTCCGCTTCGATGGTGCGCAGAACGCGAACAGTGACATCATGCGCCTCTTGCAGGCGTTGGTCGCGCTCGACTTCGAGATGAAGGTCTATGAATTTCTGCGAGCCGGAGCGACGCGTGCGTAAATCGTGAAAACCGAGCACGCCGAGCGGGCGAAAGCGGCTGACGATTTCCGCAATCTGTTCGTCAACTTCCGGTGGCAGGCGACGATCCATCAAGGCATCGATTGATTCGCGCCCGACCGTGATGGCTGACCAGAGAATGTAGAGCGCGATGAGGATGGAAATTAAAGGGTCTGCGATTTGCCAATTGCTGAGCCTGACGATGAGAAGGGCGACGAGAGCGCTCGCGTTCGTGTAGATGTCCGTCACGTAGTGCAGCGCGTCTGCATGGAGCGCGGGCGACTCGGTTTCGCGTGCGACGCGCCGGAGCCTCATCACGAGCGCAAGGCTCGTTACGGTGGCGACGAACATGGTCGCCATGCCCACCCCTTCATAGCTTGTCTGGTGCGGCCTGACGATTCGCCGCG
The DNA here is from genome assembly GCA_964516695.1 of uncultured Blastocatellaceae bacterium. GTDB lineage: Bacteria > Acidobacteriota > Blastocatellia > Pyrinomonadales > Pyrinomonadaceae > DASVTR01. The sequence goes on along the minus strand of CAZEZJ010000142.1, from coordinate 4,588 downwards.
AGGCTTCCCAGATGAGATAAACGCCGGAAGCGGCGATAAAGAGAGATTGAAAAAGCCCTGCGAGCGATTCGGCTTTGCCGTGGCCGTAGGCATGGTCTTCGTCGGCGGGCCTCGAGGCCGCGCGCACCGCCACGAGGTTAATCGTCGAAGCAAAGATGTCCATCGCTGAATCGAGCAGCGAAGCCCAGACGCTGATAGAACCCGTGAGCAAGCCCGTGACTGTTTTCAAAGCGACGAGAAAACCGGCGGCCAGAATCGAGAGCCGGGCCGCAGAATTCTTCGCGGCGGTTTCCTTCTCCCGCAAGATTTTCCTTTGTTCAAGCGTTGTTGCCATTCGTCAGATTATTCGCTGAGACAAGAGAAAACTTCAATGGCTGAGAGCTTCCGGGTGCTCGGCCACGTCTTCCAACGCACGACTGCGCGAGCGCATGATGACGACGGCGACGCCCGCGAAGATGAGGATTGAGGCAATCCACGTTCGCGAGTTCCAGCGTTCTCCGAGAATTAAGGGGGCGAGCGCGAAGGCAATCAGAGGTTGCAGGTAAATGTAGACGGCGACGGTGCTCGGCGAGACGCGCGCCAAAGCCCACGCGTTCGCGTAGTAAGCGCCGACGGTCGGGACGACAATGATGTAAATCACAGCCAGCCAGATGCTCGCATCAACTGTTCCTAACGGCACGGCGGCCAGCGTCAAAGCTCCGATGGGAATCGTCAAGAGCGCGCCGAAGATGAAGACCCAAGTGATAAAGGTGAGCGCGCCGTAGCGTTTGAGCATGTCTTTGGAAAGAGCGATATACGCGCCGTAGGAGAGGGAATTGATGATGATGAGCAGATTGCCGAGCGCCGTCTGCCCAGAAAAATCGGCGCGCAGCGGGTCAACCAGATAGACGACGCCCGCGGCGGCCAACAATATCCCCACAGCTTTGCGCAGCGATAAGCTATCGTAGCCGAAGATGATGCTGACGAGCAGCGTGAAGACGGGAATGGTCGTGCCGAGCAAGGTGGCGTTGATGACGGTGGTGAGAGAAAGCCCCTTGACGAATAGGAATTGATTGAGGACGACTCCGAGCAGGCTGTAGAGTGCCATCCATGCCAAGTCTTTGCGAGCCGGAATGCGCATCTGTCCGAGGACGCGTTGGAGGATGATAAAGATGATGGCCGCGCCGCCGATGCGAAGGGCGACGAGTCCGGTGCTCGGCAGAGCGCGCAGCGCTATCTTGCCGACAATCGGCCATGAGCCGAACATTAGTTGGACGGCGATGAGAGCGAGGTGCGGGGCGGCCTGAGTTTGTGTCACAGCAGGAACGCTCGCATCCGCAGTCTTTATCTCGCTCTTGCCGTTAGACACCGCGAAACTCCTGCCCGCCGCTTTTATCAGACAATCATTAGCAGCGGATTTTCAAGCAGCTTCTTGAAAGTTTGCAGGAAGCGCGCGCCTGTTGCGCCATCAATCACGCGATGGTCGCATGACATTGTGACGCGCATTATCTGCCTGACGACGATTTCGCCTTCGCGCACGACGGGCTTCGATGTCATCGCGCCGACGGCGAGAATAGCGGCTTCGGGCGGATTAATGACAGCCGTGAATTCGTCAATCCCGAGCATCCCCAGATTGCTGATGGAGAAGGTCGCGCCCGTGTATTCTTCCGGCATCAACTTGCGAGAACGCGCGCGCCCGGCCAGTTCCTTCACTTCGCGTGAAATCTCGCTGATGGATTTGCGGTCGGCGGAGCGCACGACGGGAGTTATCAATCCATCTTCGATGGCGACGGCAACGCCGATGTCTGCTCGCTCGTAGTAGCGGACTGCCTTGTCCTGAAACGAAGCGTTGACCTGCGGATGCTGGATGAGCGAGATGGCCGCGACCTTGATGATGAAGTCGTTGATGCTGACCTTTAATTCGGGGTCAAGCTCGTTGATGGAGACGCGCAACTCCGCGGCCCTGTCCATCTCTATTTCCGTGGTCAGAAAGAAATGCGGCACAGGGCCGATGGAAGTCACCAACCGGCGCGCAATCGTTTGGCGCATCACGGAGGTCGCTTCGTCCCTGTAGGGTGAAGCCTCGGGTTGAGACTGTTGCGTGGGCTGTGTGCCGGGGGCGACCGCGCGCAAGTGTCGTTGCGGAGTTTGCGCCGGAGTTTGGTCGGCGGATTGCTGTTGTTGCCCGGCGCTCATCGCCGCCTCTATGTCGCGTTTGACGATGCGCCCGCTGGGGCCGCTGCCGCTCAAGGTGCGCAGGTCGATGCCCGCCTCGGCAGCCATCCGCGCGGCGAGCGGGGAAACGATGAGACGTTCGCTCCCCTGATTAGAAGTTGCCTGTGCTTGACCGGCACCATTGCCGGAAGAAGCGGCTTGCTTGGGCGGCTCGACCGCCGCCTGTTGTTCTCCGCTGGATTGTTCGGCTGGCTGCTGTTGTTGTGGCGAAGCGTCGCCCTCGCCAGCTTTTGTCTGCTCCGTCTCCTCTTTTCCGGCTGCGGCTTGATTCGCCGCGCCCTGCCCGACGAGTGCGGAGATGTCTTCGTCAGCCTCACCGATGATGGCGATTAACTGTCCGAGCGGAGCGCTCTCACCCTCTTGAATCAGAATCTTGCGCAGCACGCCCGTGCCGAGCGCCTGCATTTCCATCGTCGCCTTATCCGTATCAATCTCGGCGAGCGGCTCGCCCATAGAGACCTTATCGCCCTCTTTTTTGAGCCAGCGAGAGAGTTGGCCCTCTTCCATCGTCGGAGAGAGCTTGGGCATTACGACCTGCGTTGCCATTCGATTCTTCCTATTGAAAGATTTACTCGTTGCAGCATTGTTTCATTTAACAATTACTTAACGAGTAAATGAATAAATGTCTCAATCCAAGTATGCTACCTCACGGACGGCAGCGACGAGTTGCTGGACATCGGGAATCGCCAGCTTCTCAAGATTCTTCGCGTAGGGCATCGGCACGTCTACGCCGGAGACGCGGCGCACGGGTGCGTCCAAGTAATCGAAAGCGCGCTCGTTAATCTGCGCGCTGATTTCAGCGGAGACACCGCAGAAAGGATGCGACTCTTCGGCAACGACGACCCTGTTGGTTTTCTTCACGGACGCGATAATCGTTTCGATGTCGAGCGGGCGAATCGTGCGCGGGTCAATCACTTCGACCGAGACGCCCTGCTTCTCCAATTCTTCGGCGGCCTTCAAGGCGACTGGAACCATCAGCGAGCGCGCAACGATGGTCGCATCTTTACCCTCGCGTTTGACATCTGCGACCCCGAGCGGAATCGTGAAATCTTCATCCTCCGGCACTTCGCCCTTGTTCCCATACATTCTTTCCTGCTCAAGGAAGATAACGGGGTCGTCGTCGCGAATCGAACTCTTCAGCAATCCTTTGGCGTCCGCCGGAGTTGAAGGCATCACGACTTTGAGGCCGGGGAAGAAGGCGAACCATGATTCGAGCGCCTGCGAATGTTGCGAAGAGACCTGAAAGGCAGAGCCGTTTGGCCCGCGAAAGACAATCGGAATCTTAAACTGCCCGCCCGACATATAAAGCATCTTAGCCGCCGAGTTAACGATTTGGTCGGTCGCCAAGATGGAAAAGTTGAAGGTCATAAACTCGACAACGGGGCGCAAACCGACCATCGCCGCGCCGACGCCGAGGCCCGCAAAGCCGAGTTCCGTAATCGGCGTGTCAATCACGCGCTTATCGCCAAACTCTTGCAGCAGATTTCTAGTGACCTTATAAGCTCCCTGATACGCGGCCACTTCCTCGCCCATCAGGAACACGTTCTCATCGCGTTGCAACTCTTCGCGCAAAGCTTGATTGAGCGCATCGCGCATGGTCATAACAGCCATCTGATATACCTCGGTGATAGGTGATAAGTGATGGGTAAAAGGTTAAAGAAAGAGGTCCTCTCTTATCACTTATCACCCATCACGATTGGATTAGCGTAAACGTGCGTGTAGAGTTCTGACGAGTCAGGCTCAGGGCTTTCTTCGGCGAATTTGATGGAGCGTTCCACTTCTTCGCGCACCTTGTTTTCTATCTCTTTAATGCCCGCCTCATCAATCAAGCCCGTTTCCTGAAGGCTGGCGGTGAAGAGCTTGATGGGGTCGCGTTCCTGATATTTTTCAATCTCGGCGCGCGTGCGATAGTTGCCCGGGTCAGACATCGAGTGGCCCATGAAGCGGTAGGTACGCACTTCCAGCAGCGTCGGCAGATAATTTTTACGCCCGCGCTCGATGGCCCGCGTGACGGCTTCGCGCACCGCCAGCACATCCATGCCGTCAACAAACTCGGAGGCGACTTCGTAAGCACAAGCTTTCTGCGAGACATCCTGCAAAGACATGGCGCGTTCAAGCGAAGTGCCCATGCCGTATTGGTTGTTTTCGCAGATGTAAATGCAGGGCAACTTCCAGAGTTGCGCCAGATTGAGGGATTCGTGGAACGCGCCCTGATTGACCGCCGCTTCGCCAAAGAAACAGAGCGTGACCTGGTCGCCGCCTTTGTATTTGGTCGCGAACGCGATGCCCGTTCCGAGCGGAATCTGCCCGCCGACGATGGCATGTCCGCCGAGAAAGTTAACGCCCGCGTCAAACAGGTGCATCGAGCCACCCT
>CAZEZJ010000141.1:0-11346 GCA_964516695.1 uncultured Blastocatellaceae bacterium | reverse complement strand
GGTCAATTTTGAGATGCAGGTCAGCGAGGAGCCGTGCGGCGCGGGCATAAAGTTCGTCCCAGCGAATAACGCCAAAGCGGCGCGGCTCGCGGCCCAAGAATATGTTTTCGCCGGCCGTCAAATCTTTGACGAGTGAGAGTTCTTGAAAGATGACGGCTATCCTCGCGTTCTCCGCATCGCGCACGCCCGCGAAGCGGCGCACTTCGCCTGCAATCCTCACCTCGCCGCCATACTGCGGATACGGATAAACGCCGCCCAAGACCTTCATTAAGGTTGACTTGCCCGCGCCGTTTTCGCCCACGAGCGCGTGCAACTCGCCCGCGTGAAGGTCGAAGGTCACGCCGTCCAGAGCGCGCACGCCCGGAAACGACTTCGTGATGTCGCGCATCTCCAGGAGCGGTGGGCCATCCGTGGTCGTCGTCATCGCGTTTTCCGCATCAGGCAGAAGGCGGCCAGCAGCATGAAGAAGAAAGCGAAGGCCGAATCACCGATGCGCCCGCGTTTTTGCTCCTCGGCCTTCGCCGGAGCTGCGCCTTCACTTGGCTTGGGCCATTGGTCTTTCGGCACGTTTTGATAGACGGCTTCGAGCTTGTGATAGCCGTCTTTGATAACCGTGTCCATCATGTTGTTTTTATCAACGGCGATGGGTTCCTGCAAAATTGACGGCACATCAATTTTGCCGTTGTTGATTTTGTCGTTGGCCTCCACCTTCTCGCCGTTGGCGAGTTTGATGGCAGCCTCGACGGCGCTAAACGCGAGCGGCCTGATAGGCTTGTAAACGGTCATCGCCTGCTTGCCTTCGACGATGCGACGGCACGCCGCGATTTCAGCATCCTGCCCGGAGACGAGAACTGGATTGCCAGCCATCGCACCGAGCGCTTGAATGACGCCGCCCGCCGTGCCGTCGTTGGAAGCGACGACCGCTTGAATGTTGTTGTTGTTTTGTGTGAGCGCGTTTTCCGTGCTCTTCAAAGCCTCGCTCGCCAGCCATTCCTTAGAATACTGGTCAGCGACAATCTTCACGTCGCCGCGGTCAACAGCAGGTTTGAGAATGTTCATCTGCCCATCGTGCAGCAGCAACGCGTTGTTGTCTGTCGGCGAGCCGCCGATGATTAAATAATTGCCCTTCGAAACGCGGTCGAGCAGATACTTGGCCTGCATCTCTCCGATTTTGACGACCTGGTGAGAGACGTAGAGGTCAACGTCTGAGTTCTTAATCAGCCGGTCATAACTGATGACGGGCACGCATTGCTTCTTCGCCGCTTCGACGATGGAAGCGGCCACCACGCCGTTGTGCGGCGCGACGATAAGAACGTCCACGCCCTGCGTCAATAAATTATCGGCCTGCTTGGTCTGCACGGCGTCGTCGCCGTTGGCGACCAGCACAGACAATTCCGCGCCGAGTTCTTTAGCGCGTTGTTCGACCAATTCTTTATCACGCTGCCAGCGTTCCTCTTTCAGCGTATCCATCGAAAACCCTATTTTGACGGGGCCGCTCTTCTTCGTCTTCGGCGGGCACGGGCCTCCGGCGTTCTGGCCCTGCGGGCCGCTGACGCAAGCCGCTCCTAAAAGCAGCACAGAGATGAGCAGCAAGCTCGCGGTGGTGCTGACGCTTCGCATAGGTTTTAAGTTTCCTTCCTTCATGTGTGACAGATGGCTCTTCCCAACACGAACTTCGGCGCGCGGTAATAAAGGTGGAGCGTCTCCACCGAAACTAAAAGTTTGGCGGCAGTCCGTTGCGAAAGGCATTGGCCCATGCGGCAGCCCGTAGATGGGCTGGCTGCTAACGGAGTCCGTCTGACTTGTTCGGGGATCAGCGGCTAATAAAATCTGTTCGAGGGCTTAAGCTTAACAGAGCTATGCGGGAAATTTCCATTGAATTTTTCACTTGCGGGTGTTATTTTGCATGTGCTTACCCGATAGCCAATTGGAAAGAAAGTTTGACCCGCAGCAGAATCTATGTTTGCGGCGTTCTGTCACCGACCGGCCTGTTCCCCTGCGCCGCGGTCGGCTCATTCGGACATGCTCGGTTTTCATCTTCGCACGTGACAGCGGGCGCGCCAGGCCGTCAGGCTCTAAGCGAACGCACCGCACGCGCGACGGACCTTCAGTGAGGACTCCACCATGCGCCACAAGTTTGCTTTTCTTCGCCTCAGCTTATGCGTATTGTTTGTGCTCTTGTGTGCGGCTTCCGTGAGCGCACAGTTTAGAGCCAGCGTGCAAGGCACCGTGACTGACGCGTCCGGCGCGATTATTCCCGGGGCCTCCGTCACGCTCACCAGCAAAGAGACCAACAAAGCGCAGACCGTCACGGCCAGCGACGACGGCTTTTATCGCATAACGGGATTGCCGCCGGGCCAATACACCATCAGCGCCGAGAAGGAAGGCTATAAAAAACAGGTGGTGGAAAACTTAACCGTCAATGCCGAAGGAACGGAGGGCGTTGACCTGCGGCTTGAGGTGGGAGACATCACGGCCACCGTGACGGTCTCGGATGAACTCGCCCCGGCGCTCGAAACCGAAAATGCAAACATCTCGAAGGCCATCACCACCGAACAGGTGCGACAGTTGCCGCAGGCCGGACGCGACCCGTATGAGTTAGTACGCCTAGCGCCCGGCGTCTTCGGCACGGGCGCGCGCAGCGGCAGCGGCGCGTCGGTCGGATTTCCCAACGGGCCTGGCAATGACCCGAACGTGGCTGGCCCGGGCGGCTCAAGCACGTCAATCTTCCAGACCGAGAACCAAGTGCCAATCTCCGCCAACGGCCAGCGCGTCTCGAACAACAACTATACGATTGACGGCGTCAGCGTCAACAGTCTGGGCTTTGGCGGCGCGGCTGTCGTGACACCGAATCAGGAATCCGTGAAAGAGGTGCGCGTGCTGTCGAGCAGCTATTCGGCGGAAGACGGGCGCAACTCCGGCGCGCAGGTCAAGGTGGTCTCGCAAAGCGGGACGAACGATTTTCACGGCAGCGCCTTCTTCAAATACAACGACCCGAATCTGAACGCCTTTAACAAATTCGGAGACATCTTCGGCGGCCCGCCGACGCGCGTCGAAACACGTTTCCGTCAGTTTGGCGGCAGCCTCGGCGGCCCGCTGCCCGTGCCGCGTTTCGGCGAGGGCGCGCCGCCCGCTTTCAAGCTGGCCCGCGACAACGCCTTCTTCTTCTTCTCGTTTGAGGGCTTGCGCAACCGGACCAACAATCCCGTCACACGATACGTTGAAACGGCGGAGTACAGGCAACTCGTGCAGCAGTTGCGTCCCGGCGGCGTCACGGCCGCCGTCTTCGCTTCGCCCGGCATCGCGCCGCGCATCGCGAGCGTCATCCCCGTCGGCTGCGGTATCTTCAACAACGACCCTGCTCGCTGCCGCGTCGTTCCGGGCGGCCTCGACCTCGGCTCCCCGACGGGCGCGCTTCGCCAGTATGTTCCCTTCAGCGCTCCGACCGGAGGCGGGTTTGACGGCATTCCAGACATTCAGTTGGCCCAGATTGCCGACCCAGACAGCACCAAGGGCCTTCAGTTTAACCCCCGTTTCGATTTCAACTTCGGCGCTAACCAGCTTGCGCTGAGCGTCTACGTGACGCGCCTTGAAAACAACAACAGCGACATAGGCGCGGCGAGCCGTCCTATCGCGGACCTAATCTTTAAGCCGGTCAATTCCGCCGCCACGCTGACCTTCAACCGCATCATTAACGCCACTACCTTCAACGAAGCGCGCATCAACTTCACGCGCTTCGCCGCAGACCAAGTGCAGTCGTCCATAGACACCAACTTCGGCATTCCGCGCATCGAGGTCGAGGGCTTGCCCTTGCCCGCCGGAGAGCGCATCAGGTTCGGGGCCGAACGCGCCGAGACTACGCCCGGCATCTTCGCGCAGAACACGTTTGAAGTCAGCGACACGCTGAGCAAAGTCGTCGGCAATCATGCTTTGAAGTTTGGCGGGTTGATGCGCCGCGAGCAGGACAACAATAGCCTCGTCGGCGGCGCGCGCCCTATCTTCTCATTCTCAGGGCTGTTCAATCTCGCCAACGATACGCCCATCTTCGAAGGCGTCAACACAGACCCGCGAACGGGCGGCCCCGCTGACGCTCAGCGCTACTTCCGCACCGGCGACTACGCCGCCTTCGTGCAAGACGACTGGAAGGTGCGGCCCAACCTGACGCTTAACATCGGGCTGCGCTACGAATATTTCACGCCGCTCACCGAAAAGGAAGGACGCCTCGCCGTGCTGCGCTTCGGCTCGCTCGGCCTGCAAAACTCGCGCATCGAAATCGTTGACCAATTCTTCGAGCCTGACCGCAACAACTTCGGCCCGCGCTTCGGCTTCGCCTACAGCCCAAACTTTGGCGATTCACTCGGCGGCCTCTTTAGGGAGAACCGAGCCGTCATTCGCGGCGGCGCTGGCATTCAGTACAACCGCATTCCCAACGTGCTCTTCGCCAACTCGCGCGGCAATCCGCCGTTCTTTGCGCGCAACAACATCTGCTGCGGCACGGCAGGTCCAGCGGGCGGCGACGGCTTCGGCTCGCCCTTTGTTGACGGCAGAATCCTGTACGCGCTCGGCGCGACCAACTCGCCTTTCAGTTTTCCGGCCAACCCGCTGTTGGGAACGGGCATTGACCCTGTGACGAACGGCGTGCTCAACAATACAGTTGAAGTCTATGCCAGCGATACGGAAGTTCCGAACTCCTACGTTTACACTTACTCGCTTGAGATGCAGTACGAATTGCCGCTCAATCTGGTCGGGACGGTGGGCTATCAAGGCAGTTCGGCTCACAAGCTGATTCGCATCGTCAATCAAAACCTAATCTTCACTCGCAACCCGCAATTCAATCCGGTCTTTTTCATCCAGCCGGATGTCAACTCGAATTACAACGCGCTCAACGCGCGTCTTGAGCGCCGCTTCTCGCGCGGCTTTCAGATGGATGCCAACTATCGCTTTAGCAAGAGCATTGACACGCTCTCTTATGAAGGCCCCGGCGGCGGCACCAACCAGACCAACCCGGGCGACCTCGCTTCCGAGCGCGGGCCTTCGGATTTCGACGTCAGGCACAGCTTCAATCTGTCTGGATTATACGAACTGCCTATCTTTCGTAATCGCCGCGACGCCATCGGCAAGCTGCTCGGCGGCTTTCAACTGACAGGCATCCTAACCGCCAACTCAGGCTTTCCGTTTACGCCGAAAATTTTTGAATCAATCCGCCAGCCGAGCGGAGAATTCTTCGGGCCGATTCGCCCGACGGGCTACTTCGGCGGGGCGCTGGATGATACGTCCAACGAAGCTTTCCTGCGGCCGGGCGGCAATTTCCCCGGCGGCGGCGCGCTCTATTTTCCGTTGACGGCAGGCCCTCCGGGCATCGGGCGCAACTCGTTTCGCGGGCCGCGCTATTTCTCCGTGGACATGAGCATCGTGAAGAAGACGGGAATGCCGGGCTTCCTCGGTGAAGACGCCAATCTGGAACTACGCGCCAACTTCTTCAACATCTTCAACCAGCTAAACCTGCAACCGATTCGCTTCTTCGACGACGGCTCGATTGTCACCAGCCAGTTTTTCGGTCGCTCCACGCGGGGCTTGGCCGGACGCGTCGTTGAGTTTCAGGCCCGTTACAGATTTTAGGACGAGCCTCAACTAACCATCGAGCGGCGATAAACTTCAAAGGGCAGGTCTTGGGCCTGCCCTTTTTTTGCCGTTGACTGGCCCCTTCAGTTCGTACTTACTGCTTGACGCTTAAGAGGCAAAGTTTTATGGAGTGTTGGGAGTCGGATTATCTGGGGGCGCTGGTGCGGGCGGCGGCAGCAAACCTTGAACGTAACCGTGTTGCCCGCCCTCATCTTTTTCGCGGCGCTTGCGCTCTTCGTCCAATTTTCTGAAGAGCGCCATCTCGCGGCCGGCTTCGTCCATGCGCTTGACTCTCGTGAGGGCCATGAACAATTGATAATGAACATCAGGGTTGTCGGCCTTCAAGGCCGCGCCGCGTTGCAGGATGGGGATGGCCTCGTCAAAGCGCCGCGTCTTGATTAGCAAGCGACCTATGTCATAATGGGCGTAGAAATGCTTGTCTCCGAGAGCAATCGCGCGCCGCAAAGCTTGTTCGGCTTCTGTGTAAACTCCGCGCTCTCCGAGGATGAATCCCAGTTGGGCCAACGCGTCAACGTTGTCTGGCTGAAGCGCCAGAGCTTTGCGGAAAGCGGCTTCTGACAGGTCGTAGCTGCCTCTGCCGCGCGCCGCGACGCCGCTGAAGTAGTGAGCTTCGGCAAGCTGCGGAAAGCGTGAAGCGGCACGTTGGAAAACTTCAAGCGCCTGGTCGTAGAGCAACAATAACAGGTATGCTCCGCCGAGCCGGATGTAATAGACGGGCTTTGCCGCATCCTGTTTGAGCGCGCGCTCGTAAAACTCAGCCGCCTCCTTGTAGCGGCGCTTGCGGCTCAACTCTTCACCCAGCATAAAGTTTGCTTCTGGAAAATCGGCGCGATGACCCAGCGCCTTCTGCAAGAAGCCGATGGCCTCTTCGCTCTGGCCGCGCGCAGACGCCGCGAGGCCGAGATAATAGAGCGCCCTCCAATCCTTGGGCGCAAGCGATGACGCCGCTTCGAGCGCCGCTGTTGCTTCTGCAAAACGCTTGAGATGATAAAGCGTCGTTCCCAAATTGAAGAGGACTTCAAATGAGCGCGCTTCTTTGGCGTTGAGGCGTTCGAAGAGAACAACTGCTTTCGCGTAATCTCCGCGCGCGGCGTATTGCAGTCCCAGATTGAACATCGCCTGCGGGTGGCCAGGGGCTTCGTCCAGGATGGCTTCGAAGATTTTAATCGCTTCATCCGAGCGATTGGTGCGCGCCAGCAGCACGCCGAGGTTGGCGCGCGTCGAGACGGCTTGCGGGTTGAGTCGCAATGCCTCACGATACGCTGCTTCAGCCTCTGGAAAACGCCCGCGCTGGTCCAACACGATGCCCAGCAAATTATGCGCAGCCGCATTTTCGGGCGCGACCGCCAGCGCGCGACGTATAAACGCTTCGGCTTCGTCAAGCCTGTTTGCTTGCAAGAGCTTCGACGCTTCCCGCAGCAAAGCGAGTCCATCGTCGCGCCGCATCGTCTTATCCGTCGCGGCCTTTTCGGTGCTGGTTGCTCGTCGCTGTTGCGCGCTCGCAGTCTGCGCCGTCGCACACACAAAGAGCAGCAGCACACAGGCCGGTGCCATACTCGACAGGCGCAGCAACGGGGACGACGAAGTTAGACGGCGTTTCATCAAGCTCTCGCGAGAAAGAAGAGACGGGCGGCAATAATGATTGTGCAGGCCGACGAATTTTGAGCAACAAAAGACCTCAACCGCGAACAAACAACAGTGTAGTATACTCCCAATTGTTCATGCCACATGATGCAAGGAGACCACACATGAAATCTGCGCGGCAGACGTGTCTGCTCTTGATTTTCGCGCTGCTTATCCAGGCGCTTCCCGCCGCGGCTCAAGGTTCGCGCACGAATGTCGAGCGCCGGATTAATGCTCTGCTCGCGCGGATGACGCTCGAAGAGAAAATCGGGCAACTGCAACAACTCGACGGCGAAGCCAACGGCAACTATCGTTCCGAACATCTCGAACTCGCGCGTCGTGGCTCGCTTGGTTCAACCTTGAACGTGCGCGGAGCCGACCGCTCCAATGAACTGCAACGCATGGCGGTCGAGCAATCGCGCTTGAAAATCCCGCTGCTCTTCGGCTTCGATGTGATTCACGGCTATCGCACTATCTTTCCGATTCCGCTCGGTGAAGCGAGCAGTTGGGACCCGTTGGCGGTCGAGCGCGCGGCGGCTGTGGCGGCGCGCGAGGCGCGAGCATCGGGTGTTCATTGGACGTTTGCGCCGATGGTTGACATCGCGCGCGACGCACGCTGGGGCCGCATCGCTGAAGGCTCAGGCGAAGACCCATACTTGGGCGCGGCGCTGGCGCGTGCGCGCGTGCGCGGATTTCAGGGCGCGGACTATAGCGCGCAGGATAAGGTCATCGCTTGCGCTAAGCATTGGGCGGCCTACGGCGCGGCGGAAGCCGGACGCGACTACAACACGACCGATATGTCCGAGAGCAGTTTGCGTGAAATCTACTTTCCGCCCTTCAAGGCCGCGCTCGATGCCGGGGCGGCAACTTTTATGAGCGCCTTCAATGATTTGAACGGCGTGCCCGCCACCGCCAACCCGTTTATTATGACGCAGGTTTTGCGCAATGAATGGAAGTTCGACGGTTTCGTCGTCAGCGATTACACGGCCATCGAAGAACTCTTAAAGCACGGCGTGGCCGCTGACGGAAGCGAAGCCGCGCGCTTAGCCTTAAACGCCGGCGTCGAGATGGAAATGGTCAGCCGTCTTTACAACAAACACCTTTCGCAACTCATCAAGGAAGGCAAGGTCTCGCCTGCTGTGCTTAACGAAGCGGTGCGCCGTATCCTGCGCATCAAGTTTCGTCTCGGTCTCTTCGAGCGGCCATACGCCGATGCCGCGCGAGAGCGCAGCGCACTAGCGAATCCCGAACACGTCAATGCCGCGCGTGAAATTGCCGCCCGCTCGATGGTGCTGTTGAAAAACGAGCGAGATACGTTGCCGCTCAGCAAGTCTCTCAAAACAATCGCGGTCATCGGGCCGCTGGCAGATAGCCAGAAGGATATGCTCGGCTCTTGGTCGGGCGACGGGCTGGCGACGGACGCCGTGACGCTCCTGGCAGGCATCAAGGCGAAAGTTGGCCCACAGGTAAAGATTGCCTACGCTAAAGGCTGCGAGATTAACGACGATTCGACCGTTGGCTTGGCCGAGGCGGTGGCGGCGGCGCGGCGGTCGGATGTGGCCGTCGTCGCCATTGGCGAGTCGGCTGAGATGAGCGGCGAGGCCGCCTCGCGCAGTTCGCTCGATTTGCCCGGCAGGCAGTTGGATTTAGTTAAAGCGATTCAAGCGACGGGCAAGCCTGTCGTCGTCGTCCTGATGAACGGGCGACCGCTCTCAATCAATTGGGTCGCGGAGAATGTTCCGGCGATTCTCGAAACGTGGTTCGCGGGAACGCAAGGCGGCAATGCGATTGCCGACGTTCTCTTCGGAGATGTCAATCCCGGCGGCAAGCTGCCCATCACCTTTCCGCGCAACGCGGGCCAGTGTCCGATTTACTATAACCACAAAAACACGGGGCGACCGCCCGATGCTAACAACAAGTACACGTCGAAGTACTTGGACGTTCCGTGGACGCCGCTCTTTCCGTTTGGCTACGGCTTGAGCTACACGAAATTTCGTTTGACGAACTTGCAGCTAAGCGCGCAAAGCATCAATGCCGGTAGGCGACTGACGGCGAGCGTCGAAGTGGAAAACACAGGCCGGCGCACGGGCGACGAGGTCGTGCAGCTTTACATACGCGATGTCGCGTCGAGCATGACGCGCCCCGTCAAAGAGTTAAAGGGCTTCGAGCGCATCACACTCAGCCCCGCTCAAAAGCGGCGGGTCACTTTCACGCTTGGGCCAGAGCATCTTGGCTTCTATAATCGCGACATGCGATTCATGGTTGAGCCGGGCGAATTCAAAATCTTCATTGGGCCAAATTCTCAGGAAGGGCTGGAGGGTAGCTTCTCCGTCATCGCAAATAGATGATGATGAGCAGCCCGCCCGCCCGTTCTAAATTCCCCTTCTTCAATCATGCGCTGCGCGCATTCGCGCTGCTGCTTGCCTGCGCGTTTGCGCTTCACGTCCACCTCGCAACCATCACGAGCGGCGCGCGTGAACGGACGTTTGAGCACTCTCAGTCTTCGCTTCGCGTCGAGCGCGACGAAGAGTTTTTAGAAGATTTAGAGCGCCGCTCATTTCAATATTTCTGGGAACAATCTGACGCGCAAACGGGCCTCGTGCTCGACCGCGCTCGCACCGATGGTTTGCCGCATGACGAACGCCATCGCAATGTCGCGAGCATCGCCGCGACGGGCTTCGGGCTAACGGCTATTTGCATCGCCGCGGAGCGCGGTTGGATTAAGCCGCACGAAGCGCGAGCGCGCGTTCGTTCTTCCTTAAGCTTCTTCGCGGAACGCGCGCCCCACAAGCGCGGCTGGTTTTATCATTGGATGGATTGGCGCACGGGCGCGCGCGCGTGGAATAGCGAAGTATCATCCATTGACACGGCGCTTCTTCTGAGCGGGATTCTGACGGCGCGGCAGTATTTCAGCGACGACGCGGAAATCGTGCGCCTCGCCACGCTTGTTTACGAGCGCGTGGATTTCCGCTGGATGCTTAACCGTCATCCCCTGCTCCTCTCTCACGGCTGGACGCCGGAAAAAGGCTTCTTAGGCCCGCGCTGGGATACCTACAGCGAAGACACGAGCCTCTATCTGCTCGCCATCGGTTCACCGACGCATCCGATTAGCCCGCGCTCTTGGTACGCGCTCAGGCGCGACCGCGTAAGCTACGCCGGTCATACTTACATCACGACGCGTCGCGTCCCTCTCTTCATGCATCAATACGCGCATCTCTGGATTGACTATCGCGGGCGACGCGAGAATCGCGGTCAGCGCATAGACTACTTTGCCAACTCCGTTGCGGCGACGCGCGCCCACAAGGCTTTCTGCCTGCGGCTCGCTCGCGAGTTTCCTAAAAGCTACTCGGAGAATCTGTGGGGCATCACGGCTTCGGACAGCGTGAAGGGCTACGTCGCTTGGGGCGGGCCGCCGCGCGACCCTTTGATTGACGGCAGCATTGTGCCCACAGCCGCCGGCGGCTCATTACAATTCACACCCGACATCACGCTCGCCGCGCTGCGCGCGATGAAAGAGCAATTCGGCCCCAAAATCTACGGGCGCTATGGCTTCGCTGACGCCTTTAATCCGACCACGGGCTGGGTCGGCCCTGATTACGTCGGCATCAACGTCGGGCCAATCATCCTCAGCGCCGAAAACCTGCGCACCGGCAACGTCTGGCGCTGGTTCATGCGCAATCGGGAAATCACGCGCGCCATGCGCCTCGTCGGTCTCAACGAAAGTAAGAAGGCGGAAAGCAAAGGTAAGAACTAAGTTGGCTTGCGCTGCTACTGCGCACACGCATTAAAGCGGCTTCAACTGTCTACTCATGGTTACGGAATCGCCACTCTCACCCACCGCCTCGAAACCAAACCGCTCATATAAACGACGCGCCGGATTTTCACGCGCGACGCTCAGAGAAATGCGCTCATAAGAAGCTTCCGCCGCTTCGATGAGACGAGCAAGCAGATTCGTTCCGATACCGAGGCCGCGATATTCAGGCACTACCGCCATGCCAAGCTCCGGCGTCTCATCGTCAACGTAACCAAAGCTCCGTTCTTCGCCTTTGAACAAGCGCAGCCAGATGGCTCCGACGGGCT
>CAZEZJ010000140.1:8773-11406 GCA_964516695.1 uncultured Blastocatellaceae bacterium | reverse complement strand
AAGCGCCGTAGGTATAGCCCTTATCTTCGCGCAGGTTCATAAAGAGACGCGACGAAGCGTTTGCTCCAAGCACCGTGTGCATGACGAGCATGGGGAAATAGTCTGGGCTGTTGCGATTGATTGATGTGTTGGCGATGACGATGTTTGATTGCTCGGAGGTCGGACGGTCAACGACGTAGAGCGCGCGGGCCGAGCGCGCAGGCGGCGCTGGGAAGCTCAACGATTTCGCTTGCCCTTTGGCCCACTTCCCGAACAGGTCGTTCGCGCGTTTTAAGATGGCATCGCGTTTGACGTTGCCGACGACGACAAACACAGCGTTGTTCGGAATAAACGTCGCGCGATGAAAACTCAATAGCTTGTCGCGCGTCATCGCGTCGAGCGATTCGGGCGTGGCGGATATAGTCGCGTAAGGATGCTGGCCGAAGATGACGCGCGAGAGTCGTTCGCTGGCGAGAAAAGAGGGCTGCGCTCGCTGCGCAATCAATCCCTGCTTGCGATTCTCGCGGCTCAGCTCAAGTTCGTCTTCAGGATACGACGGATGAAGCGCGATGTCGGCCATTAAATCTAAAATCTGGTCGCCGTACATAGAGAGCGCCGAAGCGGCGACGGTCGTGTAGTCGGAATTAACTCCGGCGGTCAAGGTCGCGCCAAGACGTGCGACCTCGTCTGCAATCTGCCGGCTGGTGCGCGTCTCCGTGCCTTCGTTGAGCAGGTCTGCCATCAATGCGCTCAAGCCGGCAAGCTCGGACGGGTCGTTGGCCGAGCCTGTGCGAAAGACCAGACGGTAGCTGACGAGCGGCAGGCGCGTGTCTTCGACGATAACGACTTGCAGGCCGTTGGCGAGCGTCGTCTCGTAAGGCTGCGGAATGTTGAGCGGCTTGGGCGCTAGCGGCGCGGGTGCCTGACGGCGAAAATCTTCTGTTTGATTCATGGTTTGTGCGTTAACGGTCTGGATAAACGCGCCGCACGCGAGCAGCGCGACGCCCATCAATTTACTGAACTTGCGAAACATTGTGACCATCATCTCCTTGCTCTACCTTTAAGGGCGTTTGGGTTCAGCGCCGGGTTGGGTTTGCTTCGGAGCATCGGCGGGCTGCTGCGGTTGCGCCGGTTCGGCTGCGGCAGGCTTGAGGGACGGGGCTGCCTCTGCCTGCGTTGACGCAGGCTGTGCGGGCGGCTTCGAGGGCACTTGCGGCGCGGGCGCGGCTGGCTGCGACGCAACACCCGGCGCTTGCGCCGCTGCCGCAGGCTTCTCGGCCCCGCGTCCCGGCACAATCTCCATCATCACGCGATTGTCCGTATCCAGAAAACGCGCCGCCGCGGCCTTGATTTGCGCGGCGGTGACGTTTAGGTAGCGTTCCAATTCCGTGTTCAAGAGATTCGGGTCGTTGTCGTAGAGCGCAAACTCCGCGAGCCTTTGCGCGCGGTAGAGCGATGATTGACGAGCGCGCACGGCATCGTTGAGCAGGTTGTTCTTGAGTTTTTCCATCTCCTCCGCGGATGGCCCTTCGGTCGCAAGTTTCTTAATCTCGCTCATAATGGCCTGGCGAATCTGCGCTACGTCCTTGCCGGGTTTCGGAATGGCGAAGACGAACGCAGCGCTTGGCCCACGCCGCTCGTCAACGTTGCTTTGAATCTGCACGACAGACTCTTCGCCCTTGACCAGCTTTTGATAGAGGCGCGAGCTTTCGCCCTCGGCCAGCAAGGAGGTCGCCAGCGAAATGGCGTAGAAATCCGGCGTGCGGCGAGCCGGAATCTTCCACGCGAGAATAAAGGCCGGAAGCGGCGCGAAGCGGTCGAAAAAACTCTCCTGCCGCTGAGCCACGTCGGGCGGCTCGGAGACATCCACGGCGGGAGGCTTCGGCTGGCTCGGAATGCTGCCGAAATATTTTTCGATTAACTGCCGCGCTTCTTTTGAGTCGAAGTCTCCGACGACGGAGAGCACAGCGTTGTTCGGCGCGTAGTAAATGCGGAAAAACTCGCGCACGTCTTCAACGGTCGCCGCGTCTAAGTCTTCCATCGAGCCGATGGTCGAATGCGAGTTGGCCGGATTCTTGAAGATTAGCTCGTCGATGCGCAGAAACGCCGGCACGTAAGGTTGATTATCAACGCGCAGGCGTTTCTCTTCCTGCACGGCCTTGCGCTGGTTATCAAGATTCTCCTGCGTGACTTTCAGCGAGCGCATACGGTCTGATTCCAGCCAGAGCGCGAGCGGCAATTGGTTGGCGGGCAGCGTCTCGAAATAGTTAGTGCGCTCGCTCGATGTGGTGCCGTTCATCGTGCCGCCCGCGTTCGAGATAAACTGGAAGTGAGCGGCTTTGGGCACGTTCTCCGAGCCTTGAAACATCATGTGCTCGAAGAGATGCGCAAATCCGGTGCGGCCCTCGCGTTCGTTGCGCGAGCCTGTATCGTAGTAGACGGCGACGGAGACGACCGGCACCGTGCGGTCTTCGCTGAGGATAACGCGCAGGCCGTTCTTCAAAGTAAACTGCTCGATTGGCGTGCGTGGAAGTTGAAATGTCTGTGACACGTTTGACCTCGATTGATTTTGATTGCTGGCAGCCTGCTGCCCATCTCCGTTTTGCGCGTGCGCCGGAAGCGACATGAGCGCAAAGCTGAAGACGAAGACGGCC
>CAZEZJ010000140.1:0-8763 GCA_964516695.1 uncultured Blastocatellaceae bacterium | reverse complement strand
CGAATAAGCGTTTCATTAACCTCTTCCTCGATGATGAACACAGTCTGACGACACTCTCTCTCTTCTGCGTGCGCGCGGGGCCGCGTGAGCGTGGCGCAACTTGCCAAACACGCCCGCGCCCTATCCGAAACAAACGACACACAGCAAGCTGGTAAAGAGTGTGGGGGGATTTGAAAAGGTCTCGCGGCCCAGTCCGGTTCGGACTTGTAGCCTTCCGTGCTTCAAGCTTCCGGCTTTCCTTCGTTAATCATGCCGCGCAATTCGGCGCGCAGGCGCTCGATTTCGGAGAGTTTCTGCTGAACGCGGTCAAAGAGCGCGGATTGCGTCTTGATTCCTTCGTCAATCAGAAAGGCGGCGGCCTCCGCACGGCTGCGAAAGACTCCGGCCTGAACCAACTGTTCAAGCTTCTCCTGCGCCTCGTGAGAGACTTTAACGGCGACCACGTAGTCGTCCTTGGCGGAGATGGCGCGCTCGATGGTGCGGCTGATGTCGCGTCCGATGGCGCTCAAGGATTCGGGAATCCGCGAAGCCATCTCGCGCACGCTCGTCGCCGTGCGCGCACGCTCGTTGTGTTGCTCCGGCTGGTCTTCCGGCAGCATCAGGTCGTCAATCGGCTCATCCTTCTGCGGGTCATGCTCAGGGTCGTACGGACTACTCATTTTCGTTTCACTCCTTAAAGAGCGCATTTTTATTCGCGCGTCCAATCTGCGGGGGACGCCGCACAATTCGCACGCGCCTCTCACCGGGCCTGTGGTGGCCTGCTTGAGAGGCCGTTTATGTTTCCGAAAGGGAACTGCAAAGCATTCTACGAACGCGCCGAAACGAACGTCAAGCGAGATAAGGTAAAAGGCAAAAGGTAAAAGTAAAAAGGTAAAAGGAAGGCGGAAACCATTTTTATTAAAACTAGCCGCCCATCACTTTTGCCTTTTACCTTTTACCTTTCGCCTTTCTTCGGTCTTCTGTGTTGCAACAAAATCGGTTATATTTTCGTTTCTGCTCGGCAAGCATCGAACGCCGTCGGCTGTGTCGCTTTCAGCTTCCGGCCTTTCGCAGCCCACGAGCGCCGGGCAGCAGCTTTTTCTGCGCCTCGTATTATCTCTTGCGCGTCTGTCATCATCCTCGGCCAGGCTTGGTAGCCGGTAGCGCGCCGGGCGTTCGCGAAATTTTCTCTTCAAACTTCTGTGGAGCGTGCAGCAATGACAATCAACAAACTCGAACTGGGAGAGCGCGAGGCCGAGCAGGGCGTCGTCGTCATTGACATCATCGGTGAACTCACCGTCGGCAGCGAGAAGGAACGCTTGCTTGAGATTGTGCGCAAAAACATAGAGGCGGGGCGTCGCTTGTTGGTGGTGAACATGGGGCAGTGTCGCCGCGTTGACAGCGCCGGAATAGGTGAATTGGTCGCCTGCCTCGTGACGGCGGAACGCCACGATGCCAAACTCCGCCTTTCAAATATTCCGCCGCAGATTTACGGAATTATGAAGATCACAAACGTGCTCAAATCCTTTGAAGTGTTCGACACGGAACAACAAGCGCGGGCGAAGCAGGAAACGGCAGTCAGCAGCCCGGAGCCGGAACAAAAAAAGGAAGAATAAGCACGATTTACAGCCGTTTATTCCGAGTCTCATATCTTGAATTCTGCCGTTGAGGGTGTAGAAAATTATGGTGCAGGAAATGTTGGTTGAAGCAGCGGGCTTGACGCCGCAGGCGCGGCTTGAGACGCGCCTGGAGCGCGCGATTGAAATGCGCTCGGCGGGCGACACGGGCGGGGCGGCAAGCGAGTTGGAAGAGGCGCTCAAAGATGCGCGGCAAACGCCCTACGAAGTTAAATTCCAAACGCGCGTGCGCTTGGCGACGATGCTCACGAGTTCATATCTTGCCGCCGATAAGCTCGAAGCGGCGCGCCAGATGTTGGCGGAAGAGGCGGAGTATGCGGAGAAAATCTTTTCGCTGATAGAGGCCAGAGGCTCTCTCGCGGAAAAGCGGATGGCACACGCCGACCGCGTACAGATTCGCGACCTCGCCGTCCAGTTGAACCTCATCGGCCAGCCCGCGCCGGAAATCGCGGTCGCCAGTTGGATGAATACTGAGCCGACGAGTCTTGAGGATTTACGCGGGCAGGTTGTCCTGCTGGAATTTTGGGCGACGTGGTGCAAGCCCTGCGATGAGATGTTTCCCAAGCTGAAGGAACTGCACCAAACCTACGCCGAGCGCGGCCTGCGCATTCTCGCGCTGACGCGCCACTATCTTGCTTATGGCGGCGATGCCGCTGCGCGCGAAGAAGAGTTGAAATTAGTCCGCCAGTTTATTCTGGAGCGCGACCTGCGTTTTCCGGTCGGTGTGGCGGCAGACGAGCGCACGCAAGCTCTCTACGGCGCGACCGGAATGCCCGCCGTCGCGCTGATTGACCGGCAGGGAATCATACGCTACAGGTTCGGCGGCGGCGATGCCCGGTTTCAACAAATTCTTCAAGAATGTTTGGACGAATAGCGCGGCAGCAAGAAAAGTGCTTGCGCTCGGCTGGGGATTGCTGCTAGGATGCGCCTGCTTTAGACCGCAATAAATCTGGCGTGGCTGCTCACAGTGTGCCGCCCTTATTGTGCAGCGAGTGCCGACTAATAGGTTGGCCCTGCTGCGCTGCCGAGAGCATTCCTGCTCTTCAGCATTTAATCTAGTTCAGGAGTAAATCACCTGCCATAGTCCATGCCAGTACTGTCTGTAGTTGTCCGTAGGTTTCATTCTAACGCCGGAGACGCTTGCGAAAATTGATGTTGAATCGCTATCGCAAAAAGCTTTTGGCCCTGCGTCAATCATACGAACCGAGAGCGAGCACAGTGAAAGTTAAAGAGTCCCTTGCGCATGTCCGGTTTGTTGGCTGCTGAAGAGTTTTACGAACGCGGCAGCGTGAATTTGAGATTCGGGCCGGTCAGGCACTACTAAGCGCACGACCGAGTTCCAGTTTGACAATAAACCCTGAGGAATAAATCCTCATTAACAAAGTTTCGAAAAGGAGAATGAGAAAGCCATGGCTATTCTGAGCACACTGCCCAATGAAGGCGGAGAACCAACCTATTACAATATCCCCGACGATCAGCTTTCAGGTTTTGAGCAGATCGAAATGAAGAAGGTTTCGTCTTCAGAGGGCGACACGAGCAAAGGCCAGCAGGTTGACGCCCCCGGCGCAGTCAAAGTTGAAGGCGATGTTCAAGCCTACAACGATGTTTGCATCTGCTACATCTACGACAAAATCACCGGCGACATCCTCTATTGGTATTATTGTCGCTGCTAACATTGCACGGTCAACCGACCGGCAACGGGCGGGAAGAATGCCATGGCGCTTTCTTCCCGCCCACGTTTTTTGAGCCGCCCCGCTCTCTTCAGGCAAAGAACGCTCTCACAATTGTCTCGTCCGTCACCATTACCTTATAAACCTCCGAAGAGAGCTATTCTGGACGAAGCGCGGTGCTTCAGGTTAAAGTAGCGGCCGTCTGTCGTTGCCTTACTCGTTCTTTTGTGATTTGCAGCCGCTTGGGTGTCCGGCCCTGCGCCGCAAGCATTCTTTTTTAATCTTCTTGCCCACTTAAAAAGAGAATCATTATGTCTAGCGCACCGAAGCCTCCTGACATGCCTCCCGGAATGCCGACTGGAAAACCCTTAGCCGCACCGAACGGGCCATTACCTGCGGGCAAACCCGTGGCTGGCGGAGCAGCGCCGCCGCCGGGAGCGATGATGGGAATGCCGATGCCAGCGGGCAAGATGAGCGCGCGTCCATATATCAGGCGCGCTCTTGGCTTGCTCGGACATCATAAGGTAATCGTCGCGCTCTCCATTCTGATGGCGCTGCTGACGACGTTGATTCCCTTCGTCTATAGCGCGGCGTTTGGCCCGCTGATGGCAATCCTCGGCGGCGTGGCGGCTGACCCCTCGAAGTGGGACGGCATCTGGAATTTGACGGGACGGCTCTACAGCAAGCCCAACGCCGCAGAGTTGACGGGCTTTCAGGGCTGGCTCGCCACGCCTCTGACCTTCGCCACCATCTTCGCTATCTGGGCGAGCGCGCTCGTGCTCTCGCACCTCACCAGCTTCGCCCGCGCGTGGCTCGATTCCAAACTCGACCAACGTTTAATCACGGACATCCGCCAGCAGGTCTACGACCACATGCAATCGCTCTCTCTGGATTTCTTCACGGGCGGCAAGACGGGCGCGCTCATGCAGCGCGTTTCTTCGGAGTCGAGCGGCGTGCAGCGGCTTTTGACGCAGGTGCTACTGACGCCGCTGATTGATACGGTCGTGCTCCTGATAGCCTTCATTTATCTGTTGGGCTTGAGTTGGAAGATGACGCTGGTGGCGATTGCCTTGGGGCCGCTGGCGCTGTTGATGTTTCGTTATACGAGCGGGAAGCTCCAAAAATCTGCGATGCAGATGGCTTTGAGCGGGCGCGACCTCGGCGCGGAACTCGAAGAAACCATCAGCGGCATGGCCGACATACAGGTCTTCAACGCGCAGAAGAAACGCAGCGCACGCTTTAACGCCGTCTCAAAAGCTTCCGCCCGCTTTAATGCCGAGATGATAGCGTGGGTCTATGCGGGAGCGAGCGGCGCGCAAATCTTCATTGCGCTCTCGACCGCCCTTGTCCTGCTCGTCGGCATCATGTTTGGCCGTCAACTCGGCCTGACGATTGCGAGCATTATCGTCTTCGTCCAATTCGTGCCGCAGATGTTTGGCCCCGTGCAGCGCTTGATTAAGTCTTACACGGATTATCAATCGCTCGTGCCAAACGTCGTCTCGACCTATCAACTGCTCGACACCAAATCAACGGTCGTCGAAAAGCCCGGCGCGAAAGACTTGGGCGAGGTGCACGGCGACATCACTTTCGACAACGTGCATTTCGGCTACTCGCCCACGCAGAAAGTCTTAAACGGTCTTTCGTTTAACATCAAAGAGGGCGAGACGATTGCCTTCGTCGGCCCCATCGGTTGCGGCAAGTCAACGATTATGAATCTCACCCTGCGCTTCCTTGACCCGAGCGAAGGGCGCATTCTCATCGAAGGCAAAGACATCACAGACTTCACGCTCAACTCCCTGCGCGAGCAGGTCTCGAAGCTCTCGCAGTTTCCATTCTTTCTGAAAGAGACTATCAGGGAGAACGTCAGGCTCGGCAAAGAGGGAGCGACCGACGCCGAGATAGAAGAAGCCTGCAAGTTGGCCCACATTCACGACGTTATCGTTGACCCGCAGCGAATGCCGCAGGGGTACGACACGGTCGTTGATGTCTCCGTGCCGTCAGGCGGGCAGAAGCGACTGATTGCCTTGGCGCGCTGCCTGCTCCGAAAACCGGAAGTGCTACTGCTCGATGAGCCGACCGAAAACTTGGACGCAGACCAGCGCAACCGCCTCATCACGGTCATCCGTGAATACGCGAAAGAGCGCACCTGCATCGTCATCAGCCACGACCTCAACTTCGTCGCCGCTGTCTCCGACCGCATCATCGTCCTCAAAGACGGGCGCGTCGCAGACGAAGGCACGCACGAAGAACTCATCAATCGCGACGGTCTCTACAAGACGCTCTACAACCTGAAGAACGTTGACCCCTCGCTCTTGCGCACGCGCGGCGACGACGCGAGCGCGATGCCGCTCGGCGTTCCGCAGCAGGGCGCACCGCCGCCGGGCATGAAAGTTAAGATGGTCTGAAGAAGTAGGGCGCGGTAAAAGACTTATTGCTTGCCAGCATCAGCCTCTTGTTGATTCTGGCGGGCGATGACGTAGAGGATTGTTTTAGCCTGAAACGGTGTCAGGTCTGGATGCGCCTCCATAATCAACGCGATGATACCGACAATGGCCGGACAGGCGAAGCTGTTGCCCGTAATCTGACGATAACCGCCGCCGGGCCAAGTGGTTTTCACCTGCACGCCGGGCGCGACCAGTTCGATGATTTCGCCGTAGCGATAGCCAAACTTGTAAGGGTCTGTGCTGTTGTTTTTGACAACGGAGACGAGCGAGGAAGAGAAAATCGAAGGAAAGCTCGGCTGCGGAAGATTGTTGGCGGCGGCGACCACGATGCAGCCCGCGTGATAGGCGCGGTCGAGCAGGTCGTGCAGCGGCCCGTGATACTGCGCCTTGGTCGTCCCCAAAGAGAGGTTGATGACCTGCATCTTCTGCTTGATGGCGAAATCCAGGCCCGCCAAAAACATGTCGCCCGAACCCGATGCGTTGGCGCCCAGCACCTTGATGCTGTAGAGGTCAACGTCTGGAGCGATTGAAGTGATAATTCCGGCGCAGGCCGTGCCGTGGCCCGCTGCGTCGCCCGATTCCGACGGGCGAAAGCTAACTTTGCCGCCCTCGACGTAAGCCTCGAAAGAGCCTTTCACCTTGCCCTTGAGGTCTGGATGTTCCGTATCAATGCCGCTATCGACGACCGCCACGCGCACGCCCCGGCCCGTGCGACCCTGCCACGTCGTATCCGGCTTAATTGACGACCACAAATCAGGGAGCATCCCTGCGGCTGCAAACGCCGCATCAGACTGCGCCATCTCAAACTCTCCTTCGCCTGCAACTAAAATCCCTAGACCGACTCGGCGGACGGCTATTGTACAGAATGAGCGCCCATTGCGCACGAGAAAAAGCAAGAGATGAAAGGGATTGATTCATTTCATCAGGTCGCCGTTGAGCCGTTAAATAAATGATTAAATGATGAAATGAATCAATGCAAACGGCTGCTCAGCGCCGTTGCTCCGGTTCATTGCTTTACAACCTTGCTGCCTTCGTCCGCATCCGTTACTATGCAAAAGGCCAGTTCGTTTCGCAGAACGCCGCCCGGCTTAGAGAGAGACTGTGGAAGCGAGCGGCGCTTTGGTTTCTTGAGACTCGATAAATATTTTAAGAGGCTTGCAGCAGTGAAGAAAAGATTTACAAGTAGTGCGCTGGTGGCGCTTCTCCTCGTCGCTTTAACGCTTCCGATTTTCGTTTTCGCACAGCAGCCCGCGCCGACGCCGAGTCAGGGACGTGCCGGAGATGGCGGAGGTCGTTCCTCCGGCACGTCTATCTTGGGCCGCCGCTCCAATCGCTCGCGGCTGCCAAACAATGCGACCGCCGAAGTTGAGAAAGATTTTGCGGACGCCCTGACGATTATTCAGGAAAACTACGTTGACGGCAATAAGCTGGACTACAACGCCGTCTTCAAATCCGCTATCATCGGGATGCTGCGCTCGCTAGACCCGCATTCGAACTATTACGACCGCGAAGAGTTTGACGAACTCAAAACCGACCAGCGCTCGGAGTATTACGGCATCGGTGCCAGCATCGGCAATCAGACGATAGGCGACCAGACGGACACATACATTCTGGCGACGTTTGAAAATTCACCGGCGGCGCGCGCCGGATTGCGCTACGGCGACCGCATCATCAGCGTTGACGAGGTCGAGATGCGCGGCAAAGGCTCTCTGGAAGTGCGCGACAAAATACGCGGCCCGCGCGGCTCGCAGGTCAAAATCACGGTCGAGCGGGCGGCGACAAATCGCCCCGAGACCGTCGAGATTACACGCGACGCCGTGCCGCAGCCTTCCGTGCCGGACGCCTACATGCTCAAGCCCGGCGTCGGCTACATCGCCATGACGAATGGCTTTAACTACACGACGACAGACGAATTACAGGACAAGCTCGAATTCTTGCAAGCGCAGGGCATGACCTCGCTCATCCTCGATTTGCGCAACAATCCCGGCGGTTTCCTAGACCAGGCCATTCGCGTTTCCGACAAATTTCTGCAACGCGGTCAATTGATTCTGACGCAAAAAGGGCGCGACGGTTTGGGAGATGCCGAGTACAAGGCCAGAAATCTGTCGCCCAACCAGACGCCGCTCGTGATTCTCGTTAACGGCAATTCCGCTTCGGCCTCCGAAATCGTCGCGGGCGCAATGCAAGACCACGACCGCGCGCTCATCGTCGGCCAAAACAGTTTCGGCAAGGGACTCGTGCAGGGCATCTTCCCGCTCGAATACGGAGCGGGGCTGACCTTGACGACCGCCAAATACTACACGCCTTCGGGCCGCCTCATTCAGCGCGACTATTCGAACGGCGGCTTTTACGATTACTACACGCGCGGCGGTTCCATCAACCTTGAAAAGAAAGAGGAGCAGAAACCGAGCGGGCCGGAAAGCCGCACGGACACGGGCCGGCCCGTCTACGGCGGCGGCGGCATCATGCCGGACGAAGTCGTCAAGGCGCGCACGCTGACCGTGCCGCAGATTCGCCTGCTCAATCCGCTCTTCTTCTTCACGCGCGAGGTGGTCAACGGTCGCATCCCCGGCTTCGACTCCTATAAGGTGACGCGCCTGACGGATTACAACCGCAAGATACAACCGGCGGATTATCCGGTCACTGATGCGCTCTACAAAGCCTTTAAGGAATACATGGCGAGCAAACCGGAATGGAAAGCGCTTGTGCCGCAACTCGACCGCCAGCGCTCTTTCATCGAAGTCCAACTGCGCTTCGACATTATCACCGCCGCCTACGGCAGAACCGCCGCCGACCAGGTTCTCATCGCTGATGACCCGCAGGTCTCCAAAGCCATCGAGGTCATGCCCCGCGCCAGAGAACTCGCGATGACGGCCCTGCGCGCCCGCAGAGAACCGTAAAGATAAGGTAAAAGTAAAAAGGTAAAAGGTAAAAGGGAAGACAAAGAGCATGGCTCTCGTCTTCCCTTTCCTTATTGTCTTTCTCTGACTTTTACCTTTTACCTTTTTACTTTTACCTTATTCCGTTCCCGTC
>CAZEZJ010000139.1:0-11672 GCA_964516695.1 uncultured Blastocatellaceae bacterium | reverse complement strand
AGACTCCGTTCATCAAAGTCCACCACGGCAGAGCGATGCGCTGGTGTTGCCACGCGTTGAAGTTGACGACGACCCAGCCCGGATAGAGTTCGCCGTCTATCCGGCGCTCGTCCTCAAGCTCCTTTCGCAACAGGTAGAGCAGAGAGCTTTTTCCGGCTCCCCAAGGGCCGTTGATGTTGAGCATGAAAGAGTGTGCCTGCTCGGAGGCGCGCGTGTCTGCGTCAATGCGGCGCAGGCGAATCGCGAGCGCTTCGGCAAAGGCTTGGCGTCCCAGTTGGTCAACTTTGGCCGGGTCATCTGGATGAGAGTCGACCGTATCGTTAAAGTTTAATTTCTGGCCGCGCGGCGTCAGGATAGAGAGGAATCTTTCTTTGAGTTCCTTTTTGAGCAGCGTGTAAACGCCGCCGCGCGATAGCGCCTTCGCTATCGCAGGATTCAACAGGCAGAGTCCGAGAATGAACAGCCTCCCGTGCATTGTCTCTACCTTCCGCACGTCGAACAGGCTCTGCGCTTCCGTGAACCATTCGGCCACCGGCTTTTTAACGGCCTTCTGCTCATCAACCATGTTCAAGAGAGAATTGACCTCTCCCGCCTTCGCTTTGGCATAATGAGTATGCGAGTTGAATAGCTGCCTAACGAGCGTCAGGGCCGAGACATTTAGGTTCCGATTAACGCGGACGAGATTCCGAACGGAAGGGCTTAATGTCCATTCTGCGGGAGCCGCAGGCGCGGGCTTGGCCTTCGATTGCGGCGGCGGGTCTCCTTCAAATTCCGCTGGCGGGTCTCCTTCGATTTCCTGCGAAATTGGGAACGGGTCTCCTTCTTCTACTACCTCTTTCCATTCTCCCATTGAATTGAGTTCGGTAATAGTGGGGCTTGATGAGTCTTTGGGGGGTTGGGCCATGATGGTTTACGCACCTTTCAGGTTTTGGGAGTGTGGCGCTTAACTGACGCTTTGCGAGCGAGAACGAAGCGAGGCGCTTCGAACGAGTTTATCCAAAGCAGGAGCGAGCGGGTCTCTCTCTGAGCGGTCGGATTATAGCCGTTTTTGCCAACGAACGACAGAGATAATTGATGCGCGACCGTTTACCAGCGCATGTCGTATCTGGCAAAGCCTGCGCGCCAGCAGGAGCCTTCACCGAGAAGGGGAATCTCGCCGGCGAAAGACAACAGCGCATCGGGCGGACGCCTGACGCGGTAGGTGCGGCCCTTTGGCGAGCCGACCGAGAGCGTGATGGCTTCGGGTGTGATGGCGACGATTGTTGCGTCGCGCCAGTCTTTGCGGCAACGGAGGATGAGATGCGCGCCGACGGGGAGGCTGGCGAGAGTAAGCTGGTTTTCGTCTGTGTTGGAAACTTGAAGGCCGCCGGGCGGTGTGGCGAGTGCCACAGCTTCGTCCGGCGGCCCGTGTGAATTTGTCGCGGCGCTCAAAGGCTTAAACTTCCAGCGGCTCTTCAAAGGGAAGGTCTTGCTGCTCTGCGGCGCGTTCGCGGCTCACGGCGTAAGCGCGCAGCGCCAGCGAGAGAATCACAATCGCGATGCCTGCCCAGGCGAGCGTCCAAAACATCGCGGGAACGCCGGTATAAGCGGCCATGTTGGCGGCGTCTGAATGGGCCTCGCCGAGCGTGAAGGGCGACGAAAGGAAGAAGAGCGTCTTCAAGTCAAGCAGCGCCGTGATGACACACTGGACGGCGAGAAAGCTGACGAAGAAGGTCGCCACGCGCGCGCTGCTGTACTTCGCGACGGCCAAGAGGCCGAGCGAAATCAGCACGCCCGCGACCACCGTGAAGGGAATCCCCAAAAGATTGCCCCACGAACCGGCGACGAGCGGCTTGAGCAGTCCGAAAAAGAGCGTGAGCACGCCGATGACGGCGGCTGAACCGACGAGCACGGCGCGCGCGGCGACCGTGCGGCGAATCAGCACCAGCAGCAACGCTCCGAAAGCGGTCGCGCCGAGATAGCCCGCGCTGGAGATGAAGAGTCTGGAAAGAAAGCCGCTTCCGGTCGAGTAGGTCAAGCCTGAGCCGTCCGATGCCACGCTCAGGCTGGCGACGGAGTTGCCCGTCAAGAGCGCGGCGATGGCATGTCCGCCTTCGTGTATGAAGGTGACGAAGATGCGAAACGGATAGGTGAGCACGCTCGCAAAGGGAATGAACCACAGGAGCAAGGTGATGGCGGTCGCAAACAACAGCAAGCGCACTTGCGGTCGGGCGTCTCTGGAAATATTAATGTTCATTTCAAATCTCCGCTACAAGCTCTGGCAATACTTCTCAAACTCGGCCTCGGCACCACATTGTACGAGAAAAAGCCCAAAGGCAAAAGGTCAAATCTCGGACAGAAGAAGAGTCGTCAAGTTAAACGCTCGCCGGATGAGCCGTGTTCCTCAAATCTTCACGCTCAACTCGCCTGCTCTTGTCTCTCATAGTCGCCGGACTTGCCGCCCGTCTTGCGCTCCAATCGCACGTCCGCAATCGTCATCGCTTTATCAACTGCCTTACACATATCGTAGACGGTGAGGGCCGCGACCGAGACAGCCGTTAGAGCCTCCATCTCAACTCCGGTCTGCGCCGCCGTGGCGACTTCGGCTTCGAGAAAGACGCCCGCGTCCGTGAGTTTTGCCCGCACGTCAATGTGCGTGAGCGGCAGCGGGTGGCAGAGCGGAATCAACTCGGCGGTGCGCTTGGCGGCCATGATGCCCGCCAGCCGCGCCGTCTCCAAAGGGTCGCCTTTCGGCGTTTGCCCCTCGCGGACTGCCGCGACGGTTTCCGGCGACATCAACACCCGCGCGGAGGCCACAGCGCGCCTCGTTGTGACGGGCTTCGCGCTCGTGTCAACCATCGCCACGCGCCCTTCTTCGTCGATGTGTGAAAGCCTGCTCATAGTGCTGGCAGTTAGTATGCGTAATGAGGAGGGCAGAAAGCAATCTAAAGAGGAGACGCGCGGCGCGCGATTGGCAGCTTCAGCACGGCGCTCCACAGCCATGCGCCGCTGACGTGCAACGCGAGGGCGACGAGCACGAAGAGGAAGTAGTGAAGCGCCAGCACGTAGCGATATTCCGTGTGGAGTGCGGATTGAAAACAGAGATAGTAAGCGGGAACGACGATGAGCAGCGCGAGGGTTTTATACTGCCGTCTCTTGACGAGCAGAAACAATCCGCAGAGCGCGAGCGGGAGCATCACCGCCGTCACGAAAAGCTTTTGCAGGAAGTTGATGAGCGCGCGCGGGTAGCGCGTCCATGTATAAGCGGCTGGCCCGAGGGCGTAAAGTTCGGCCCGCCCGATTTGCATGAGCGGACGCACGGGACGCGAGCCAGCGTTGGCGAAGACGATGCTCACCTGTTCGTCGCCGCGACTGACGAATGGAATTTGAATTAGCGCGGTGGGTTGTTCGGCGGGAGTCTTCCAATCCTGCGGTTCGACGATGACGGAAGCATAGGGCGTGCTGCGGTTTGCGCTAGTGACGTTGATGGTCATGCGTCCCTGCTCGATTCTGATTGGCAACCGCAAGAGATAATCCGTGTTGCGCCGGATTGCGAAGGAGCCGGAAGCGAATTGATTGTCGAGCTTTGATTCGTCGCCTTTGAGATTTAGCATCTGCCCGTCTGATGTCAGCGTGATTTCCGCCTGGGGAGATTCGGCACGTCCGTTGGCGAGCAGTTCGGCGGGCGAATTGGCCCACTCGGGCGGTGTTCTGTCCGCGACAGAGAGCGCGTGTGTAACGGGCGGCTCCAGGGAAATCGTGTGAACTCTTTCGAGGCGCAGCATAGAGGCGGCGCGGCGCACCATGACGCTCGCAAACCAAAAGGGATGCGCCGCGATGACACTCAGCCCACGCTTGAGACGCAGGCGTTCGCGCTTGATGCCGTCGGGATTAAAAAGCGTGCCGTAGTAATCCGGTCGCCCGTATTCTTCGGCCTCCATCTTCATAATGCCCATGTCGGTCGCAGGGATACGGAAGCGTCCGGCCTCGTCGTAATCGGCGATGCCTTCCAGAAGTGTTTGCCCTGCGCCGAGCGAGACGGGGATGAAATGGTCGTGGACGATGTAGTTGCGAACGGTCAGCGGCAGGACGACGAGCAGCATCCCGCCCATGAGTGCGAGCGCGCAGCGCAGCCTGCTGCCGCGCTCGAACAAGAGAGGAAACGACAGCGCCATGAAAGGCGCAAGCATCATCGCGTTGGCCCTGAGCCAGCAGGAGACTCCGATGAGCGCGCCCGCAACGGCCAGCCACGCCAAAGCGCGTTGACGATTTTTAGTGGCGCGCACCAGGCAATAAACAGCCAAGAGGAGCGGCAGCACGGCGAGCGAATCGGGCAGCAGCAGCGTTGAGTTGTAGGTGAATTGCGGCGCGAAGGCGACAAGCAGCGCGGCGATGAAGGCCGTCGTGTTTGAGAGCAGAGCGCACGCGATGAGAAACACGACGACGGCGGCCAAAGCGTCGGCCATAATTTGCAGCAAGCGGACGGCAGCATCCGTGTCGTTGGTGAAGCTTGAGAGGATTGCCATCAGGATTGAGTAGCCGGGTGGATGGCCCAGATGGTTTGGGTCTGCGAGCGGCGAAGACGCGCTGAAGAAAGAGGCCAGCCCGCCTTCGCGCAGCAATCTTCCGGTGTGCCTGTAGCCTTCCGTCACGGCTGACTGAACTTTGAGCGCTTCGTCGGCGTTATCCTGCATAGCTAAGAGGCGAATCCCGAAGGCCACGAGAAAGATAATCAGGCCGGAAGTGATAAGACGGCGCACAGACGTAGAGCGACGAGCGCGCTCTCCTTTGGTTGGCTCTAATTGACCGTCTTCGCGGTCAAGGTTGATTTGCTGTCTAGACAAGATTCACGTGTCGCGTCTTAAGCTCTTGTGGCTGCCGCCCGCCGATGATGGCGATAACAATTTGTTGCTCGCTGCCCGCGAGCAGTTCGGAAAAAAGTTCACATTATTATTGCTTTTAGCAGCCGAGAGCAATTATAACCAATCCACAGAAATCCGTTTTCGAGCGCAGGGACGTAAAGCAAGCAGTTACTTAGTTCAAAACAGACCGCTTTGACAAGGAGCTGTGCCAAGTGTTCGAAACAGAGAGAGACGTGCTGGCGTGGTATGAGAGCAAGCCGCGGGCGCTCGACAAGGAGTTTATCAACAGCGTTCCTTGGCATGAGGTCGCGCAGCATCCGCTGAATCCGGCCTTCGTGCCGGTGCTCATTTACATGCGCGATGTCGAAAGCTTCACAGACATCTATTACAAAGAGCTGCTGCGCACTCCGACCGGCAAAGACCCCGTGATTAGAAAATTTATGGAGCGTTGGAGCGTGGAGGAGAATGAGCACGGAGAACTGCTCAATCGCTTTCTAGCGGAAGCGGGCGTGCCGACGAGCGCGCGCTGGCAGGCCGACGCTAAAGCCAAAATCCCACTGCGTTATACCATCGAAAATTTCATTCTGGACTACGCGGTAAAACCCTTCGGCAGATACTTCCACGGCGCGCACATGGCTTGGGGCGCAATCAACGAGATGACGACGCTGCAAGGCTATCGCCGCCTCTCGCAGTTGGCCGACCATCCTATCCTGACCAAGCTGCTCAACGTCGTGATGAAGGAAGAATCCATCCACGCACATTTCTACTGGAGCATCGCGCAGTTGAAACTGCAACAGGCGAAGTTTTCGCGCGACCTCGCGCGCTTTATCATCGGCAAATTCTGGTCGCCCGTCGGGCAGGGAGCCAAGCCGCAAAGCGAAGCCAACTACCTGATTGCCACCCTGTTCAAAGGTCAGGACGGCGTCGAATTCTTCGACCGCAATGTCAACCGTCGCCTGCAAGCATTGCCAGGCTTCGCCGGATTCAATAGCGTCCTCGATAGAGTCTCAACCATCGCCGCCTGATTGTTCAAAGTCAAAACCCGCTCTGGGAACCTCTACGGCAGATGAACGAAGCGCACTCTGGCTCCGGCCTCTAATCCTTGTACGCCTTCGGGCACGATGACGAGCGCCGTCGCGCGTGCGAAGGCGACGAAGTCCGACGACCCTCCCCACTTCAAAGGTTCAGCCATGAGTTGTCCTGCTTCGTTTGTGCGTAGCTCAGCCGGAAGATAGCTGGCGCGCTCCAGTGAACCTTTAACGCCGCGAGACAGCACAGCCCATCCTTCGACGAGCGCAGGCTCCGCGCAACCTTGCATGGCGCGCAGGGCCGTGCGCGCGAACAGATTGAAGGTGACGGAGACGGAGACGGGATTGCCGGGCAAGCCGAAAACGAGCGTGCGGCCCAAGCGTGCGAAGACCGTCGGCTTGCCCGGGCGCAAGCGAACGCGCTCGAAGAAGATTTCCGCGCCCAGCGCGTGCAGCGCCGCCTTCGTAAAATCATAGACGCCCATGGAAACGCCGCCCGAGAGAATCAACATGTCCGAGCGCGCCGCCGCCGTTTCGATTTCCCGCTGCAAGAGCGGCAAATCGTCGCTCGCGAGCGGCAAACGCTCAACCTCAGCGCCAGCCAACTCTGCATAAGCGCCGAGCGAGAAACTGTTGGAATCGCGAATCTGGTCTGGGCCGGGGCGTTCGTTGACGGGCACGAGTTCCGTTCCCGTCGCCAACACGGCGACGCGCGGTTGCCTGCCAACCCTCACCTGTGCGTAGCCAAACGAAGCGAGCGCCGCCATCTTGGCCGCGTTAATCGTCTCGCCAGCGCCGAGCGCCGTCTCGCCCGCTCTAATCTCGCTCGCTCGCCTGACGATAAACTGGCCGGGCCGCGCGGCTTCCGCAATCTCGACTGTGCCTTCGCCAGCCCTCTCGCGCGTCACTTCAACTTTCTGCACGCTGTCAGCCCCAACGGGCACAGGCGCGCCCGTCATAATCCGTACGGCTTCGCCCGGCTGAAGCTGCCCGCGCCAGCCGCGCCCCGCCGCCGCTTCGCCAGCGATGCGCAAACGAACGGGCGCGTTCAAGGTGTCTGAAGCCAGCACCGCGTAGCCGTCCATCTGCGCGCGGTCGAAGGGCGGCAAATCGGAATCCGCAATCACATCTTCGGCCAGCACGCGCTCCAATGCATCCGCGAGCGCCACGGTTTCAGGCGGCAACGCTTTGGTCTGTTGCTGAACGATGCGGATGGCTTCGGCGACGGAAATCATCATCAGGGAAGCTGAAAGACTCTCGCTAACTCGTTATGAACTTCGAGGGCGGAAGCGTACCTGTATTCATCGTGGCGACGGAGCATGACGGCGACGACCTTCGCTAATTCTCCCATGGTGCCGCCCGTGGCAATGAGCGCTTCGGCTCGCTGGCGCGGCACGCCCGCTAGAATCTGGTCGTAGATTTGTTGCTGCGGCAAGCTTTCGTCAATCGGCGAGCAGCCGAGCATCAGCGTCAAGAGAACGACTCCGAGTTGATACAGGTCGGCTTGCTGTTTTGAATAGCCACGGCGCAGCAGTTCCGGCGGAATATAAGACCAGTAGCCGATGAAGGTGCGCGCCATCTCTTCGTGTGTGGCATTGTTCTTGGAGATGCCGAAATCCGAGAGCTTGTAAATCCAGTTGGGAAAGACCAGTATGTTTTTCGGCGTCACGTCGCGATGAATAATGGGCGCTGTGAGCGAGTGTATATAACTCAAAGCCTGCGTGACCTGCATCCCGACCGTGCAGATGGCCTGCGCGTCGAAGCGATAGCCCTGCCCGATGAGATTGGCGAGAGAGCAATTAGCCCGCTCCATAACGATTACTAAATGTCCCTGAGGCGTCTGGAAGTATTCAAAGACCTGAACGATGTGAGGATGATTCTGGCATTTCAAAGATGAGTTGCACTCGTTAATCCAAGTGCTGATTCCCGCCCCGCGGTTGTGCGGGTTCGGCTTGATGAATTTAATCGCCAGTCCCTGCCCGGCTTGATTGACCGCCGCATACACCTCGCCGCCGCCGCCGCCAGCAATCCTTTCCTGAAGAAAGTAGCGGATGCCCTGCGGGCTAACAAAGATGTTCGCCGCGTTCATCAACTCGCTCTCAATACCTCGCCAGCCATTATCGCAAAAAGCGAACGCAGTTGCCTCTGCTCAACTGAGGGGCAAACGCTTTCTTCCAAGGCGTGTGCGTCCGCGACACGAACCGGCAAACTCCAAGCCAGTAGAGCGTAAAAACAATTTAACGCCCACACGCTCACCGCAGCAGTCTGCTTAACCCTTCATATGTTCTGCGACTTCCTGAAACAGCCCCATCTCGTACGCGCTCAAATTTGTCGAGCTGACGCCTCCCAGCACGTAGCGCTCCAGTTTGGAGATGCTTTCAATATAACCCCGGTAGTTGTATTCCGGTTCAACCGGACTCTGGCCTCTGCGCCCATGCCTTGAGGAGCGTTCAAGGCTTTCAAAATAGCTGGCCCGTTCCTCACACCTGGCCCGTATCTCGCTCCTCGTCAGGCCGTGCAAGCTTTGACAAAAACTCTCCAAGTCGAACATGGCTCCTCACCCGTTGTAGAATTATCTGCCCGCTTAAAACACAAAAGGCCGCTCAAATGAGCAGCCTCAAGCGACTGGTTTCCCAGATATAATAACGGAGCCGACGGGACTCGAACCCGCGACCTCCGACGTGACAGGCCGGCGTTCTAACCAACTGAACTACGACTCCGGGTAAACTCTCGAATTTTCAACAGCGCGAAAGCTGACTTGGTAGGCACGGAGGGATTCGAACCCCCAACCTCTTCCTTGTAAGGGAAGCCGTCTACCATTGACGTACGTGCCTAAAATTTCCAAAAGGCACGAAATCAGTAACGTTTTAACATTCTACCTGATTTCGCCTCTCTGTCAACTTGCCGCGCAAACCTACTTTTGAAGTAGATAGAAGTAGATGAAAAAGTAGATGCGTGGCGTTCTTTCAAGACGCGAGAGGATAACCCGAAATGTCGAGAGAACGCAAAGGCTCAATACTAGAGCGTGATGGAAAGGTTTATGCAAGAGTCCAATTCATAGATGAGAATGGCAGAAAGCGCGACCTATGGCGACGGGCGGAAAATCGCGCCGAAGCCCGCAAGAAAATCAAGGAACTGGTCAAAGACTCCGAAAACAAAACCGCAAAGGAGATTGATGCTGCTAACATGACGTTCGCTGACTTGGCGAAGCACTACCTTGAGCATTACTTACAAGCAGCCGTCTATGTTGGCGACAAGAAAGTGTCGGGCGTGCGCTCATTAGTGACCGCTCGAACGGTTGTACAGCCCTCAATTGAGTATTTCGGAAAGCGTAAGCTGAAATCTATCAGTTATGGCGAAATCCGACGCTACAAGCAGATGCGCTTACAAACTCCTACTCGTCAAGGCGGGCAGCGTAGCATCGCTACTGTTAATAGAGAGCTTGGACAGTTGCGGCGCATGTTCCGAATAGCTGCTCGTGAACAGTGGATGCCGCGCAATCCATTTTCGGATGGCGATGCTTTGATTAGCCTGAATGACGAGACGCAAAGGATGCGACTTTTGAGTTTTAATGAGGAAGCGCGTTTGCTTGCTGCGATTGACTCACACCCGCAACGTGCACATATCAAAGGCATGGTTTTGATCGCCTTAGATTGTGCCTTGCGGCGCGGCGAAATCTTCACGCTCGCGTGGTCAGATATAGACCTTAATGAGCGCACCGTGACGGTGCGGGCCATGAATGCAAAGACAGCCCGCTCCCGTACGGTAAGCATGACCGTCCGCGTTTACGAATGGCTATCACGCTGGCATGAAAAGGCGACGGATGAGAGCGAGCGTGTCTTCAACGTGAAGGTGACAATTAAGACGGCATGGACTAAAGCGCTAACGAAGGCTGGCATCACGGACTTTCATTTCCACGATTGCAGGCACACAGCCATCACGCGCATGATCCAGGCAGGAATGCCGCCCGCCCAAGTGATGAGAATTTCAGGGCACACGACCATGAGCGCATTTTTCAGGTATGTCAACACGGACGAGGATACGGCTACAAGGGCAGCGGCCTTGCTGGGTGCTTTTAACAGCCAGCACTTGCTAGCGGCAGATGCCACAACCTCGGAAAGCCTTGAGCTTGTCCACTAATCCAGCTAGAGCATCTTAAACCGGAAGCGGCGGGCCTACCGGACTGGCTTACCGCTTCCGCATTTCTGTGAATACAGGTAAAAGTCGCCGCTCGGCATGATTCAGATTTGCAGCTAGAGTTAGACGTAACGCTGTTTCAGTTCAATGAATCTAAGCGTGACAGATAGCAGTCTGTTGGCCCAAAGATTTCTCTCTCAGACAATAAGGATTTCTCTAGGCAAGCCTAGCCCCTTCTGGTATACCTAAGAGCTAGAAAACGCGCGGGAGAACCACAGGCGTGCAACCTTGAGCGGTTCTCCCGGAGCTTGACTCCTGACGATTTCTGTCGTCAGGGGCCGAGTTGTGCACAGGCAATAATCGCCCGCGAACGGTTGCAACAGTAGCAGAACCCGGCGCGACTTTCAACGAAAAGGAACAATTAGAAAGTGATGAACAATGAATTTATCGGGCCTGACAACGCTCTGCCCGCGCCAAATAATTGGAGCGAGAAAGAGGCGGCAAAGAGAATCGGCGTCGCCCGTATCACACTTCGCCGGAAGCGACAGCGCGGTGAAGTTGGTTACTACCAAATCGGAACGCGAGTCCTCTACTCCGACCAGCATCTCAGGGAGTTCCTACAGTGCTGTGAACGAAAGGGCCAAGGCCAATGATAGGCTCATAAGAGCCGTGATTGGGGATGAAGCGCATGGGACTGCCGATGCCAGCTTGTTAAACTGCGGGCATCGGGCATCTGGGAAAAAGAAAATGGCGCGGATGCTAGGAGCACCGACGCCATCGTTTCACTAATCATTAAGGAGTTAACGATGGGAGAAGTTTACCCATTCAAAGCTGAAACATCAACAACCTCGGCCCAGCCCGCAAGTAAGGCCGGGAAATTCAAGTATCCACTAACTGACTCCGGCAACGCGGAACGGCTCGTGGAGAGGTACGGCAAAGACTTTCGTTTTTGCAAGGCTAAGAAAGGCTGGCTCATTTATGACGAGAGCCGTTGGAAGCCAGACGAAACGGATTTCGTGCAACATCGAGCAAAACTCACTGCGAGAAAAATCATTGAGGAGATGACTTTCATAACAGACCATGATGACCGCACAGAGCTAGCCAAACATGCTCGTAAGAGCGAATCTCGCCGCTCGCTTGAGGCAATGGTAAAGTTAGCCCAATCAGACCCTCAGATTACGGTTGATGTCACTAAATTGGATGCTGATCCTTGGCTATTGAACGTCATCAACGGCACGATTGACCTCCGCTCTGGGAAACTCGGAAATCATCGGCGCTCAGACCTTATCACTAAGTTAGCCCCGGTCATCTATGACGAACACGCCACTTGCCCACAATGGCTAAAGTTCCTCGAAAGAGTACAGCCCGACCATGAGGTTAGAGCCTTTCTACAACGTTTCGTCGGCTATGCGCTTACGGGTGTAATTCGTGAACACGTTTTGCCTATTAACTATGGAAGCGGGCGCAATGGTAAGGGCGTGTTTGTTGATACCATACTGCACGTCATGGGCGAATATGCCCGGCAGATTCCGACAGAGTTGCTTGTGGTCAAGCGCTTCGACGCCCACCCTACTGAGCGGGCCACGCTCTTAGGGTGCAGGTTTGCCGCCGCTGTTGAAACTGAGCAAGAGCGGGATTTGAATGTCGCCCTTGTCAAGCAGCTAAC
>CAZEZJ010000138.1:0-11712 GCA_964516695.1 uncultured Blastocatellaceae bacterium | reverse complement strand
CAATCCGCTCGGTTTCCGACACCGCGCGTTCGTAAAGTGAGCGCAGGCGCTCGATGCTTCCTTCGGCCTCTTCCGTCAACACGATGGAAGTGATTTCAATCTGCTGCTTGACGCGGTCGAAGGCGAGCAGCGTGCGATAAAACATCCAGACGGCTTCGTCCGCGCGCGGCTCTTGATTGTTTTTGTCCAGCACCGGCTCAAACCAACGAGCGGCGTCATAGGCCAGATAGCCGACTGCGCCGCCCGCGAGCGGAGCCAGGCCGCTGCGGCGTGCCAGTTGGCGGTCGCGAAAATGCTCGCGCAGGAAATCCGTCGCGCGCATGTCGAGCGTCTCGCGTTCGTTATTTCGCTCGACGATTGTTTGCGCTCCGCGCCCGCGCACAATCAGCGACGGCTCCGCGCCGAGAAACGAATAACGCGCTACGCGCTCGCCGCCCTCTACCGATTCGAGCAGGAAAGCGTAACGCGCGCCCTCGGCTACGCGCAGGAAAGCGCTCACAGGCGTTTGCAAATCCGCCAGCACGCTGCGCACGACGGGGACGACGTTGCCGCGTCCGGCCTCGCGCTCAAATTCCTCGAATGTCGCTGGCTGAAGATTAATCATCAATAAATAGTAAATGGTAAATAGCAAATGGCGACCAAAAGAAAGCTAGTCCTTTTCGTCACCACTGACCATTTACCACTTACCCCAAAGGGTTCGCAGACAACCACTGCCCGCCGTCAACAACCAGCACCACGCCGTTGATAAAACTTGCGGCGTCAGAACAGATGAAGACCGCCGCCTGCTCCACATCACGGATGCGACCGAAGCGGCCCAACGGAATCTTGCGCCGCAGCTTCTCTTTCACTTCCGCTGGCACGAGCCGCGTCATCCCTTCCGTGTCTTCAATCGGCCCCGGCGCTATCGCATTGACGCGAATACCATAGCGCCCCCATTCGACCGCTAAGTTCCGCGTCAGCGCATCAACGCCCGCTTTGGCCGCCGAGACGTGTAGCTGGTAGGGCGTGCCCAGATAGTGAAGCGTCGCGCTGATGTTGAGAATCGAGCCTTTCGTCTTTTTCAACTCATTGATGCTGGCGCGGCAGACGTTGAACGTGCCCTTCAAATCAATGTCCACCACCGTCCCGAAACCGTTGGGCGACAACTCTTCGGCGGCGCAGAGGAAATTCCCGGCCGCGCCGTTGACAACGATGTCCAGTTTGCCAAATCGCTCAAGCGTGGCCGCAACTGCGGCCTCAACCTCCGGCATGTTGCGCACGTCGGCGGCAACCGCCAGCGCTTCGCCGCCCGCCGCGCGGATGGCTTCAGCCGCAGGCTCAAGGTGTTCCATCCTCCGGCTGACGAGCGCGACACGCGCGCCGCTCTCGGCTAGCGCACGCGCCACGCCGCCCGTAATCCCCGTCCCGCCGCCCGTCACAAAAGCGACGCGCCCGGCCAACACTTTGTCAACGAAAATTTTATCAGGCATAAATTTTTAAGTAGTCAGGAACCAGAAGCCGGAAGAAGATGCTGCGATGGCATTCCGATGTTTCTCTTCTTCCGGCCTCTGACTCTGAAATTCCGAATGCTGTTCTAGCTGCCTCGAATATACGGGCGCGACTGGACGATGTAAATCTGTCCTTTCATGTAGGCCCACTCGATGTCTTGTTCTTTGCCGCCGAAGACGCGCTTGATGTTCGTGCCGGCGCGGACGAGACGGCGTATCACCTCGTCTGTCAGCACGGCGCGCTCGCCCGTGATGGCAACTTCCTTGACGCCGCCTTTGTCGTCGAAAGTCAGCAGGCTATCTTCCGCCGAGCGCGTCAACACTTGCACAGCGCCGCCGCGCGGGCGATAAAGAATCTGCTCGGCTATCTTCTCGCCTTCGACGACCTTGATGCCGAGGCCGCGCTTGGCGCTGATGTAGATGGCTTCGCCGTTCTCCTTATCGTAAGGGTCTGTGGTAATCATCACGCCAGAGCTTTCCGAATTAATTCCCTCCTGAATCAGCACGGCCATGTAGACCTTCGTGTGGTCAATTCCGGCACGCTCTCTCGCCTCGTAGGCTTCGAAGTTCCAGATGGAGGCCCAGACCGTTTTGATGGCTTCGACGAGTTCGTCGTCGCCTTTAACATTGGGCACGGTCGAGTACAGCCCCGCGCCGTTGAAGTTCGGTAAATCTTCGCTATTGGTCGAACTCCTCACGAACAAGCCCTTCCCCGCGTATTCCGCGCGCACGCGCCGCAAGATTTCCGCCCGCAAACTCTCGTTCATCTTCCCCGCCTTGATTTGCTTTCGCATCTCGGTCAGGCGCTCGCGGCGGTAAGCCGGATTGTGCACGAAGCGCTGGTCTTCCATCATCTCTATGAGAGGCTCTTCCAGCTTGTTCTCCTTGATAAACTGGTCATAGTAAGCGAACGGAATCGTGAAGCCGTTGGGGACAATGATGCCGGGCAGGCGCGCCCGCATCACTTCGCCAAGGTTGGCGGATTTCGCGCCGTAAGCGATGACAGACTTCGCACGCTGTTCGCGTAAATCCGCGAGCCGCACGGTCGAGAGAGTAAAGCGCGGCGTCATAATGTCGCGCCGCTCGGCCATGCGCCGCTGATACTCGTCGAGCACGTTGTTCGTCGCGGGCTTCACTGAATAGGAATCGCGCTTCGTCTCAAAAACAATCCAACTTCCGTCATACTGCTTAAACAATTCCTGCGCGTTTTTGATGTAGGCGTTGGGCACGCCCCAGGATTTCGCCAGCAGGTTGATGTGTGAGAGCGGCGTCGAGGGCTTGGTTGTGATAATGCCTGCGACGGGCGGCAAGGTGACGGGCACTTCGTTGAGCACCAGAATTTCGTTGGAGCCGATTTCCACACTATCGTCTAGCTTTTCGATGATGTGAATGCGCCCGATGCCTTTCGTCACGTTGAGCGCTTGATACTCCTGCTCTTTTGAAATCTCGCTCTGAAGAACGCGCGGCATTCCTGCGAGCGCAGCCGAGTCCTGTTCCTGCCGAAGCGAGTTTGGCTTGTAGGCTACGGCCTCGAAAAACGTCTTGCTGATGACATCGTAAGTCAGCTTAATCTGCTCAGCCGGAATGAGGTCGCCTTCCCAAAATTCAAACGTCCAGCGCTTAACGGGCGTTTGATAGGCGAGCGTGCCGAGGATAAAACGGCGGTTGGGCTTGAGGTAATTGTTCTCGAAAAACTCATTGCCCCGCTCCAGCGAAAGATAATTGCCGTTGACGAAATCCTTATGAAAGGCGTAGCGCTTCGTGTTGACGTAATAAATTTTGTTCTTGTCTTTGCGGTCAATGACAAACAGCACGTGCGGCAGCGGGTAGGGCGTCTCCTGATCGTAGGTGCGGGCCAACTGGTCAAACTCCGCACGCGAGCCGAGCGCCTGAACCGAGCGCTTATTCGCGGACTGCGCGCTCGCAATCGCAGACGAAAGGGCCACCAACAGGCTCATCAAGAGCACGGCTAATCGCATTTGCTTGGTCTTACTCATTTAACTTCCTCACTCGGTAACAAGGAACACAAACGTTTGTCTTGAGCGCTTATCAAGTTTAGCTTCGTGAATTTTACGACTTCCCGTTGCGACCTTCGCTGAAATAGCGTTCGACTACATTTATCAAATCGTTCAATCGTTCGTCCGTGTGCGCTTGCGCTTCTGCAAGCTCTGCGACTTTGGCCTCTGTGTGCTGCTGAGCATCTGCGATGGCGGCGACAACCTCGTTCATATGCGCCTGTTGCCGCGCTATCTGTGCCTGTGCGGCAGCAAGCTCCGCGAGGCTCTCTTCCGTGCGCCGCTGAGCATCGCTCAAATGCCCAACCTTCTCGCCCAGTAAGTCAAGATTGACGGTGAACGTCGCCTGCTGCTGGAGAATGAACTCCATCATTTTCTGCATCTCTTCGTTGGTCATCGCAGTTTGTGTTCCTCCAACAGTCTCGCGCTTTCGCGCTTGAGCAATTCTACCAGATCGTCAACGTGCCGGCGCGTCGTGAGAAAGCTGTTGATGTTGACGCGCAGGGCGCGGCGTCCGTGGAGCACGGTGGATGAGAGCCATGCTTCGCCGCTTTCTTCGATGCGTTGCTGCAAGCGGCGCTGCCAGTCGTCAGCCTGCGGGCCGTCAAAGTTTCGCGCCTCTGCGGGCAGAAAGCGAAAGCAACAGACGGCGGTTTCGACCTCACCGGCACGCTCGAAGTCTTCGAGTTCGTCAATCCGCCGGGCCAAGTAGTGAGTTAACTCTATTTGCCGCTCGATAATCTCGGCGTAGCCGCGCGTGCCTAGAAGTTTGAGGGCCATCCAGATTTTGAGCGCGTTGAAGCGGCGCGTGCCGAGTTGGCCGTAACGAAAAAAGTCGTGCTCGACATCGGCAGCATTCATTCGCGCGCGCGTCTCGCTTAAATATTCGGGCGTGATGTCGAAGGCGTCGCGCAGCACACGCCCGCCTTCGCGCACCAGCACCGCGCCGCAGGCGAACGGGACAAACATCCATTTATGCGGGTCAATCGTGATGGAATCCGCTTGCTCTATGCCGCGCAAGCGTGCCTTGTGCGTGTCCGAGAAGGCCAGCGCGCCGCCGTAGGCCGCGTCAACGTGAAACCAGCAGTCGTATTCGCGCGCGATTAAGGCCAGTTCATCCAGCGGGTCAACGATGCCGGTCGAGGTTGCGCCCGCCGCGCCCGCGACGCAGCAGGGAATGCGCCCATTTTTTAGGTCGCGCTCAATCTCTTCGCGTAGTGCAGGGATGTGCAGATGAAAGCGGTCGTCGGTGGCAATCTTCCGTAAACTCTGGCGACCGAGGCCGAGAATGTCCACGCTCTTTTCCAGAGAGTAGTGCGATTGCTCGGAGGCATAGACAACGAGGTCGCCCGCAGCGGCGCGCACGCCTTCGTCGCGCACTCTCTCCGAGGCGCTATCGCGCGCG
Source organism: uncultured Blastocatellaceae bacterium (assembly GCA_964516695.1). Lineage (GTDB taxonomy): Bacteria > Acidobacteriota > Blastocatellia > Pyrinomonadales > Pyrinomonadaceae > DASVTR01. The sequence continues at coordinate 6,805 of CAZEZJ010000138.1, read as the reverse complement.
CACTTCAAAGCGAGCAGGTTAGCTTCCGAGCCGCCGCTCGTCAGCGTGCCGAAACTCTGCGGGCCATACCCGATTAACTCACAGAGCCAGCCGAGCACGCGCGCTTCGATGATGCTCGCTGACGGCGAATTGCGCCACGCCGCCCCGTTCTGATTAATCGCGGACGCGAGCGCATCGGCCCAGACTCCAATCGCCAACGGCGTCGGATTAAAGAGACCATAATAGCGCGGGCTGGGAATCTGCATCGCGTGCGGGACGACATCGCGTACGAACGTTTCGAGAATCGAGTCTGCCTCAACTCCCTCGCGCGGCAAAGGCTCGGCAAAGAGCTTGAGGAGGTCTGCGGGTGTGGCCTTGGAGGTGACGTGTAATTGGTCAAGGCTGCGCGCGTAAGCGCTGATGATTTTGATGACGGCTTGGCCCAATCGTTCATGTTCCGCGCCGAGTTGCTCGCTCATCTTCGTTTCAAGTCCTGTGCGGCAAGTTGAATTTTCGTTATGCTGTGACGGGCGCTCAGGTGCGTCCGCTCAAGTTGATGAACGCGACCGACCGCTCACACGCTAACGAATTTCTGCGGGCGCTGCAAACCTCTGCGGCGCGCTACGGCGTGCGGTTGGACACGGAAGCGACCGCTCGCTTGTGTGATTACTACGAGCAGGTCAACGCGTGGAACGCGCGGCTGCATCTGGTCGCGCCCTGCTCGCCGGCAGAGTTTGCGACGCGCCACGTTCTCGAATCGTTGCTCGCGGCGGAGTATCTTCCCGAAGATGCGCAGGTGGTTGATGTCGGCTCCGGCGCTGGCCTGCCGGTTATTCCGTGCCTCATCGTGCGGCCCCTTGTGCGCGCGACGCTCATTGAAGCATCGAGCAAAAAATCCATCTTCCTGCGCGAGACGCTGCGACGCACAGCGACGCACAGCAACGCCCTGACCATCAATCAAAGGTTTGAAGACATCACGGCTCCGCCCGCCGATGTCGTCACCTGCCGCGCGCTTGACCGCTTCACGGAAAAATTCCGGCAACTCGTCGCGTGGTCGCCGCCCAAGAGCACGCTGCTCTTCTTCGGCGGCCCGTCGTTGCGTGAGCAGATTGAAGCCGCTAGCCTTCCCTTCTCAAGCGTGCGCCTGCCGGAATCCGAGCAGCGTTATCTGTTCATCATCAGGCGCGACAATTAGAAAGATAAACGAGCAAAAAGAGAACGAGGCGAAAGACTGTGCAGGTCTTTCGCCTCGTTTCATTAAAAGATTACGGCTTCGCGCTTAACGAACTACGTCAATGCCGATGAGTTGTTGGCCCGTGATGACAAACTCTGCGGGCGGTAGCTCTTTTTCGTAGATGGGCGAGAGCACGGTCGGCGTGTAGCCGCCGGTGGCACGGTCGCTGTTAAGCGTGGCGACGACCGATGGCGGCAGGTTCGGCAGTTCGCTGGTGCCGATGACAGCGCCCGAGGTGATGCGAAACAGCTTGACGTAGAGCCGGTCATTCTTCTTGATTTTGTTGATGGCGGCGACGAGTTGGCCGAGGTCTTGCGGCACGAAGGCTTTGGCCGCCGAGCCTTCCTGCAATGCTCCGCCGTCACCGACGAAGACGAGCAGTTGGCCGGGCGGCACGTCCGACGGAATCTGCACCGGGATGCGCTGCACAAACTGCTTGCCCGATTCGGTGCGCACGTAAGCCTGAATCTCGACGGTTTCGCCGCGCGTGGTTTCGGTGCGGTCGAGCGCGATGCGTTCGAGCGTGCCCGTGCTGCGAGAATCAGTCGAAGTGATGTCGAGCGTGACGCCGCTCAATTGAACGTCGTCAAAACCGCTCGTTAACAGCGCGGAGACGGGCGTAGCGATTGAACCGGCAGCGTGAACCGCCGAGTTAGTGGCTGAGAAACGACGGTCAACCAGGACGGGCGGCTGGCCCGCGACGTTGATTTGCCCGCGCACGCTGATGGTGGATTCACCGATGACGCGCTCGCTGGAAGTAATCGTGTTATAGACGGTGATGTTTAAGAGCAGCGGCGTCAAGAAGGAATCGCTCGCCACTTCGTAGTTATAAACTTCTGTACGGTCGCGGCTGGTGTGCAAATTGATGCGCACGGGAATCATCTTCGGGGCTTGGCCGAGTTGCCCGTAAACTCCTGTGGCTCTGTCTTGCGAGATGCTGCCGACCATTTGTCCCGGAACGGAGAGCTTGAAAGAGTTGTTCGCGTTCGGGATAACGGTGACGACGGAAGCTTCGGTCATCGGCATTTCGGCTGCGCCGAGACTCAAGAAGGGATGGCCGAAAGCGTAGATGCGATTACCGTCGCGAAACGTGACGGTGCCGGAAGCCGCAATCGAATAATCACCGCGCACGAGTTGCACGCTGACGCTGGTGCCCGGCGCGAGCGTTTTTTCATTGGCCGGAGCCAGCTTCGTTATCGCCGCTGAGCCGCCCGCGCCGGAAACAGGCAACAGCCCGTTTGCCATCAACTGCGGCGCGAACAACTGTAGCGATTCTTGGCTGATGCCACCGAAGACCACGGGCGTCGCGATGGGTTGAAACTGTTGGCCCAGCAGCCCGATGAGCGGCGAGCCTGCGGCGACCGGAGCAACCAACGGCGCGCCAGTGACGGTCGGCTTCGGCAGGTTCATCTTCCAATCGGTCGAGGCCAGTTGGGTGAAGGAAACGGAGCGCGGCTCATGGGTCGCGCGCGTGCGTCCTTCAGAGCCGCGCTCGAAGATGTCAATCATCTGCTTGATGGGCGTGATGCCCGCAATCGGCTCTTTCGCAAACGGGAAACTAAACGCGATGGCCCCAACCAGTTTGCCGTCAATGTAGACGGGCGAGCCGGACATTCCGGCAAAAACGGCTGTGCGCTCGACGTTCTTTCCTGTCAGGCGCGCGATGATGGCAGATTGGCGGGGCGCCGGAAAACCGGGCAGCACGCCCAGTATCTCAATGCCAAACTCTTCGGGCGCGCTGCCGGAAAAGACCGTCCATGATGTGCCCTTCATGCCGGGCTTGATGTCTTCGAGGGGAAAGAGGCGCGGGTCAGAGCCGCCAGCGTTCGCCGCCGTCGCCGTCTTTTGGGCGGAAACGTTGAGAGACAAGCTCGCCAGCAGGAGAGCGAGGGCCAGAGCGTTGAGAAAAATTCTTTTCATTAAATTACCTTAAGAAACGGAAAGGGACATCCGACAAAAACCTTCCACGGATGAAGGCGAGCGCCAGCGACGATGGCGAGTGCGGGCGACAGGGGGAACGCGCGGGTCGGTGCCATCGTCTTCGACTATAACCGTCGCCTTCAACCACGGTCAAGCTCCACGTAATTCCCCGCCCGAGTCTGCTACATGGCCCGCGCCCTCACGTCACACTTTGGACGGCTCTATGATGCCATCGCGCGCGAAAACGTTTCTCTTGCTGCGCGCGAAACGTCGTGATAAGTTCTCTGGCCGGGACAAGATGGAAACAGTCTCGCACAATCACGTCACCTATTCTCCGAGTTGGACGCTCATCCCGACGCACTATTGCCGCAACACCTGCGGTTATTGTGTCTTCGTCAAACGCACGGGGCAGAGCGCCCAACTTCTTGCGCCCGCTCTGGCCGAGCGCGAGATGGAGAGAGCGCGCGCGGCGGGCGCGACCGAATTGCTGATGATGAGCGGCGAGGGCGTGGAATCCTCGCCTGACATTCGCCGCGCGCTTCGTCTCTACGGCTTCCGAACATACATTGATTATCTCGCCCGCATCTCCCGCGCCGCGCTCGAACGCGACCTGCTGCCCCATATCAACATCGGCAACATGACGGAAGACGAACTGCGTGCTCTGCGCCCGTTTGTGCCTTCGATGGGGATGATGCTGGAAACCACTGACGAACGATTGATGACGCGGGCGGCGCACCTGCGCGCTCCCGACAAAGAACCGGCGCGGCGGCTGATGACGCTTGAGGCGGCGGGACGCGCCCGTGTGCCCTTCACGACGGGCTTGCTCGTCGGCATCGGTGAAAGCGCGGCAGCACGAGAGGCGAGTTTACGCGCCATCGCCGCCATCCAGAAAGCCTACGGGCACATTCAGGAAGTCATCATTCAGCCTTTTACGCCACACGCTGGCACGCTGATGGAAGATTGCGCGCCGCCGCGCTTTGAGGAGTTGCGGAATGCGGTCGAGTTGGCGCGCGAGATTTTACCGCCGGAGGTTGCGGTGCAGATTCCGCCAAACCTCGTGCCGCGCTTCGTCGAGTTAATCAGAGCGGGAGCGCGCGACCTCGGCGGCGTTTCCCCAGACGGCGACCGCATCAATCCAGACGAGCGATGGCTTGCGCCCACCAGCTACAAGTCTGCCCTCGCTCCGTATGGCTTCGCGCTCATCGCGCGTCTCGCGGTTCACGAAGCATGGGCCACGCCCCTTTGGTTGTCTGCGGAAACCCTGCGTGCGGCTGAGCGCGTCCGCCAGCGATTACCAATTGTCACAGCGCGCGGAACAATCGAGCGGGCAGGCGGGAGACAAAGGCTGGCTCATGTCTGAGATTGAAGGTTTTATTCTGGCCGGCGGAAAATCCAGCCGGATGGGAACGAATAAAGCGCGCTTGCTGCTCGGCGCGCGTAGTTTTCCGCAGCGGATTGCCGCCGCCCTTTCTTTTGTGAGCGAGCGTGTGAGAGCGGTGGGAGCGCAGATTGAGGGTGGGGATTGGCCCGTTGTGCCGGATGTTCATAGCGAATGGGGCGCGCTCGGTGGGCTACATGCTGCGCTCAATGCGTGTGAGAGCGAGTGGGCAATGGTGGTGGCCTGCGACCTGCCTTTCGTCACCGGAGAGCTTTTCGTGCGCTTGGCCGCGCAGCGCGAAAACTTCGAAGCGGTCGTTCCCGTACAATTGGATGCGCGCGTGCAGCCGCTCTGTGCGCTTTATCGCAGGGAGCCATGCCTGCGCCGCGCGGAGGAGTTAATCGCGGCGGGAGAGCGCCGCCCGCGCGTGTTGCTGGGTAGTGTGCGCGCGCGCCGTGTGGCGTTCTCCGAGTTGTCAGACCTACGGGGAGCCGAACTGTTTTTCACCAACGTCAACACGCCGGAGGATTACGCGCACGCGCAACAAATAGCGGGCGGCGGATGACAAGCGATGAGAGACAAGCTATCCTTCGCTCATCACAGAGAGCGAATTGAGAGCACACGGCGCAAACGCTGAAGTGTGCCGCTGCGAAAGACGTTGAATCCGGCTCCTGAATCGTCAATTGTCGCCTGTCGCTGGTCAGTGTAATTATGTCTCCGAGACGAAGAACCGGGAAAAGACTGCTGAAATGGCTGCTGCCCATCGTGCTGATTCCGATGCTGGTGGTGGTCATCATCGTCGGAATCATCGTCTACCGGGTGACGCATCCGGCGCAGCGCAGTTACCTTGTGACGCCGGAAAGCTTCGCGCATTTAAGCAATCGTAAGGCGACTAACGAGACGTGGTTCAACCATGACGGCACGCAGGCGCGCGGCTGGCTGCTGCGCGGAATCGAAGGCGCGCCCGTCGTCATCCTGCTGCATCGCTACGACACCGACCGCTCTTGGCTGCTCAATCTTGGCGTCAAGCTCAACGAAACGACCAACTACACCGTCCTGCTTCCAGACCTGCGCGGCCACGGTCTCAACCCGCCGAACAGTTGGACATCATTCGGCACGCGCGAGGCTGAGGATGTGACCGCCGCGCTGGAATTCTTACGCGCCTTACAGACTCCGCAGGGGCAAGCGCTGGCGGGAAAAACCGCCGGACTCTACGGCGTGGAGATGGGCGCGTATGCCGCGCTGAGGACGGCTGCGCGCGATGCCAACGTGCGCGCCCTGGTGTTAGATTCCGTCCCGTCTACGCCCGACGACCTGCTTCACATGGCTTTCACGCAAAGGACCGGACTGGAAAACCGTTTTCTGAAATGGCTCGTTCGCGGCGGCACGCATTTCTACTTTTTCGGCAACTATGATAATCGTCCGGCGTGTGAGAGCGCCGCCGCGATGGCCGACCGCCGCACGCTGCTGTTGGCGGGCGATGATGCCGACAGCTTGCGCCAGATGACGCTCGCTCTCGCCGCCTGCTTTCCCGCGGGCAGCAACGTCGAAATCAACAGCGGGCTGCCGCGCACGGGCTTTAATTTGCCCTTCGCCACAGGCGAACAAAGCGAGGCTTACGACCGCCTCGTCATAGACTTTTTCAACAAAGCGCTGCGCGCCGGGCAGTAGTATTGTCGCTTGCAGTTGGAAGAAGAAAATTGGAAGAGACGCTTACGGCAATCATTCTCGAAAGGTGAAACCGTCTGATGAAGAGACAATTTACTCTCGCGATGCTCTCGCTTGCGAGCAGCTTGATTCTCAGCGCGTGTGGCGGCAACGAGACCAAAACGGTTAATACCGCAACGACCCCGCAGGGCAGCCAATCGCCCGCCATCCCTAAGGGAGCGCCGCTGCCGGACAGCGCCTTTAAGGCCGTCATCAACGCCGTCAATCCGCCCGAGACCATCAGCGCGGGCCAGCAGGCGACCATTCAGGTGAAGCTGAAGAATAATAGCGACGTGACGTGGCCCGCCGTTGGCGACGGCGACGGCAAATATCAGGTCAAGCTCGGCAACCACTGGCTCGACCAGAACAGCAAAGTAATCATCGTTGACGATGGCCGCACGCCGCTGCCCGCCGAGCTTAAACCCGGAACGGAAATCGAACTCCCGCTCATCGTCAACGCTCCGACCAAACCCGGCAGCTACATTCTTCAACTCGACATCGTTCAGGAAAACGTCGCCTGGTCGCAGGACAAAGGCAACACGACCTACAAGACCAAAGTGACGGTTAAGTAATTTATTCATTGATTC
>CAZEZJ010000137.1:0-11720 GCA_964516695.1 uncultured Blastocatellaceae bacterium | reverse complement strand
TTATTCTCCTGTTGTTCCTGCTCGGGAGTAATAACCCAAAGCAGGCGATGATGGGCGTCGCGGTGACGGCACTCGGGCTGCCTTTTTATTACCTTATTTTTCGCCGTGGGCTGGCAGCACAAACTAACCGACTGAAAAGGAATTATCCCGATGATATGGATTAAGATTATCCCTTTTGAAGATTATTCAACTACATCAATCGCATAGCGGATACACTTGGAGTAGGTAGAAGTTAAACAGACCCGCGCTGGCAGTCCATGAGGTCAGGGGTTCAATCCCCTCGGCTTCAACAGTTTCAATAAGTTAGGGGCGGCCACTGAGCTGCCCCTAAGTCGTTTGAGTCACTATTGTGTCACACCCAATAAAGGTGTCGCTTATCTAATTCCACAAAAGAACCTTTTTGTGGAACGCAATCATGGGTGTGTTGTTATCGCTCTCTTTAAGCGGGACCGTATTTTGGTTCTCACCGCATTCAAGTCTGAGCGTGTAAGACGGACATCTTCGTTTAATCTGGCAGCGATCTCTTTGCAGTTGAACCCGTTAAGATACAATGTGAATAAAAGCTCCTCACGATTGGTTAACGGCCCCTTCTTAACTTCCATTTCGGCCATGAGTTCTTCATTTTCCAAAATGCGCAGCACCTCTGGCTCCACAGATGGCTCCGCAGACCACGCTCGGCCGCTGTTCTGTAGTTCGTCTAAACTCTCCGTAAATCCCATGTGCTCTTTGACCCACTTGTCTCTCCATATATTACGCATTACGAGCAACAGGTAACTGAAGAGATTACTTATCTTCTCAGGGTCTTTGGGATAAATAAGAACACGGCAGAATGTTTCCTGCATTAAGTCCTCGGCATCGTAAAGCCTGCCGTTAACAAGCCTACGAGCACGGGATAATAAGGCTTTATAGAAGTCCCTATAAGCTCTTTCCCAATAATAACGATAATGATTTACTTGCTCTTCAGACATTATCTTCTACATAAGAGCTTTAACAACGAAACGACTTTCACCTAAGTTGTCCAATAGATTAAAGATAAACTGCCCTGCGGACATAAATTATGTCCGCAGGGCAGTTTATTATCTTATAACGGCTTGCGATTGCGTGTGACTTTCTTTGCTCTTCTTTGCGTCCTTGCGCGAGGTTTCTTTCTCGTCAGAGTCCAAGTCACATCCCAATGCAAATCGCTATGGTATTTGCTAAGTAATTTCTTAGCTATATAGCCAGCCCCCGCAAGAACGACAATGCAGATGCCTGCAATCACCTCAGGAATGATTGCCTCACGCTTTTGTCCCTGATCTAGCTGTAATGCTACATCAGCAAGTCCGCCGAGGATAGCAAAAGGAAGCGCACTTTCTAGAATGCGCATCAAAAGAAGAGTTACCATTATGCACTCTCCGTTACAAATTCGGCCTTGTAAGGAAAGTCAAAACTTGGGCGACTTCCCTACAAGGCCAAGATTAGAGAGGCTTCGCGCCCAAGAACGAAGCGAAAGCATTCAGCCATTGAGCACTAGGTTTTTAAGCGGACATAATGCCCAATGTAGCGCGTGTATACTCCTTATTCCGGTTGAAGGTCAAGTATTATTTTATCCAAGAAGCTTTTGGGTGGAATGACAGTAATGCTATTGTAAAGATACGCAAAATATTTTTTTGAAAAAGGTAAAAAATACGGTTTCTAGACTAGAAAGGGAATTCGCCCATCTGGTGCGCATTCTCCGTTACAAAGGCTTCGCGCTTTAAAGCGGAGCATTCAGAGATGGCGCGCCAGGTTTTAGCGGACTCAGGCGCGCCATTAAATTTTCATCCTCGCTTAATTTCACTTCATTTAAAACCAAGTAGTAATCTGAAGTACATGCCAGAATTCCACAAAATAACTTCCCACACGGCTCCATCAATAGTTACCAATAAAGGACTTATCGCTTAAGCCAACTTCTTCGGAAGGAGTTTTGAGCGTATGAGTCCTTTTTCTTTTCTCAACCAAATTTCCACTCAATTCTGCCGCGAAAGAATGTAAAGGATTCGGCAGAGAACACGATTCTCTTCTATCAACAATCTTGCAAAGCTTTTCAGAAATTTATTGGTGTAGATGTCCAAGAGGTCAATAAGTCAATTCTCAATAGTTTTGTTTTGGCTATGCGCGAGAGTGAAATGAAACCTTTAACTTGTGATGTTTACATTAGGGGCTTGAATGCAGTTTAAGCTGGTCACATGAGAATGGGTTCATCACAGAACCAGTAAAGATTAAGCTTCTAAAAGTGAATGAAGAATCCTGAATACTTTCCTCTATGGTGGTCCAGTTTTCAATTAACTCTCGACTGGTCCAGTTTGAGCTTCGCTCTCTATTGGCCTGAGCCGCTGCTCATTCGATTTCAAATTCTATCTGTTGGGAGGCGCTCGTTTGTGTGGAGCGGTCTGTAATCGTGATGAGCAAGTGGTAGCGTCCGGGGGCGAGCGCGTTGAGCGGGAATGAACCGCCGTAGGGAATACGCCGTAAATCGGTTGTCGCTTCGATTGGCACTCTCTGTGGTGGAAGCGTCAGCAACGCCTGCCCGCCCTGCATGACGCGGATGTCTGCCATCAGATTAGAAGATGCCTTATCGCCCGCCGCCGCAGGCGGCGCGTTATAGACGAAGACGAAGAAACTAAGGCGCGAAGCGCGCTGGAAGCGATGGTCAACGCTAAATTGCATCTGCGGCGCTGACGATGCAGTTTCACCTGCTCGCTTAGTTCCGGCTTCTATCATTTGTCCCCCGAGGAAGAGCGTGCTCAGGGTGAGGCGTTCTGCGGCAAGGTCGGGTATCTCAATCCACTGCCGTGCGTGGCCCACGCGCCCGTTCTTCGCCTCGCGCGCCGCCACCCTCACCTGATAAATCCCCGGCGCAAGCTGCACTCGATGGTTATAGATGACGCTGGAGTTTTCCGCTTGCCTACGCTCCGCGGGAAGAGGCTCCACGTTCAAACGCGTCTGAAAGCTGGAGGCGACGCTGCCCTGGTCGTTTAAGACAACGCCCGCCAAATCAATCGCGGCGGATTCTTTGTCGTTTTCGCCGTGGGCCAAAGCGTCAACTGCTATTTGAGTGGAAGCCGCGAGCACGGTGCCGTTGCTGGGCGTGTTGAGAAATCCGACGGAGAGGCGCGTGGGCAACGACTGTTTTGCAGCCGACGCCGTAGCAGCGATTGCATTCTGTTCATCCGTTGTGGATTTGACGGCTTCGTTTCTGCTTGAAGCCTTCGTCTTTTGCGCATTGGATTGCGCTTGAGCGAGACGCGCTTTCGCATCCGCCTCAAGATAGCCGCGAGACATTCTGACCTGAAGTTCGGGACGATTCTTGACGCTGATTTCCACCTGCCTGAATTTTTCAATCTTCTGTGATTCGCTTTCGGGACGCCACGCGAGAAGGTAGTAATTGAAAGTCTCTTTGAGGGCGCTCGTGACGGCTGCGTCGAGAGTATTGAAATTAAGGAGAGCGCGCCCGCCCGTGTTGTTTGCGAGCGTGCTGAGCGCGGTTGCGGTGGCCGCCTGCTCGCCGCTGTTGAATTTGTCGAGCCGCCCTAAGGCATCAACTCTCGTGCGGCTACTCTTATCGTTTGCCGTCAAGCTGCGCGCGTCAACGGTGTAAATCAAGCTTCCGGCGCGCGCCGCCGCGTCCGTGATGCGTTGCAGTTTATTGGAGAGCGCCGCGTCTCCATGCAGCAGAAAACCGTCGGAGATAAAGAAGACTACTTTGCGTCCGGTTTGCACGGAAGACGAGCGCAGGAAACTTTCGAGCGCGTTAAGGCTGGCGACTGAGTTGGCGGACGATTGAGCGATGAGCGATTGCGCGCGCTGCATGACCATGCGCGCCGCCTGGTCGCTCTCGGAGCCGACGAGGAAGCCGCCGCTTTTGCCGCCATACTTCGGCAGCGAATAGTAGAATTGAAGCGAGCGCAAGAGTTCGTTGACATAGAAATCGAGCGCGTTGCGGTCGCCTTCGGCAATTCGCATCGCCACATACTCGGTCATCGCCAACCCTTCTGTATCCTGGACGGTGTTTGAGCGATGCTTGAGACGCGCGACGGCTGCCCGCAGCACAGACTTGTGATTGGAGAACTGCTGTAGAAACCCGACTTGGCCCGACGCCGAGACGATGGCGACCTCGTCATCCGTTTTCATCTCGCCCTCGATAAATTGCAGCAGCGCTTTGCGTGTGAACTCAAGGCTGTCCGAGGCCAAGTGCATGTCGTCTAAGAAGAAGACTATCCGGCGTCCACGACTATGCACGCTGGCGGTCGCGGCGGTCTTCGTCGCAGCGCCGGAATTGATGCTGCCGCCGCGCGGCGTTGTGACGCGCTCGAAGAAAGAGATGGGAACGGCTTTTCCGTCAACGCGCAAGTCAAACTGTTCGGGCTGCAAGCCCTCTACAAAGCGCCCTTGCTGGTCGAAGACCATCACGTCCGTTTGTACTAACTCGGTCGTAATGCGCACGACCTCGTTTGCCTCGGGCGGCGCTTGAATAGTTTCCGGTTTTTGCGCGTGCGCTAGCGGGACGAGAGCAAGCGAGCAGAGCAGGACTAAAGACGTTACAGCGCGGCGGCTGAAAGTGCGATTGAGTTGCATGGCAATTCCTCGGGAAGAGTTTATTATCCGCGTGCCGGATTAAAGGAATTTGTTTTTCAAGTCTCAACTCGTATCTGCGCTCGATGGGCTTTGCGAGAGCGCTCTCGTCATCTTCCGCGACCGGACGAGTTTCAGTGGCTTCTGGAAGCCTCGGTTGCAGCTTAGGTTGAGCCGGAACTAAAATAGCGGCGCTAAGCGTCGGCGCTGCTGTCGAGCAATGGTCAATTCTGCCCTTTCAGATGCAGGAATCGCGGCTCGCGTCTATGAGCGGCGGCTGAAAATTTGCTCATAAACTTCTCAAAGTTTTCTCCGAGCGCTTAAGACCTTGGCAACAGGGCCAAGCTGAAGGGAAATGGTTGAAACGTTCTCTAGCCGGAGAATTTCGCCCGGCAGCCTCGGGCCGGCCGTGGCGACGAAACCGCGAAACAGACATGAGCCATAACGTGCTTGATAAAATACGGGAGCACTACGACGTAGCCTCTCCCTACTACACGCAGCTCTGGGGGCAGCACCTTCATCACGGCTACTACGAAACGGGCCGCGAATCCAAAGAAGAAGCCGCCGAGAATTTAATCAAGCTGCTGGTCGCGCGCTCCCGCCTTCTACCAGGCGCAAGAGTTCTGGATGTCGGCTGCGGGGTGGGGGGTTCTTCAATCTGGCTGGCGAAAAACTTAGGCTGTCGAGTGACGGGCGTGAGCCTCAGCCCGGTGCAGATTCAAATGGCGACTAAGGCCGCCGCGAGCATGACGAACAAGCCCGTCTTCGTGGTTGATGACGCCAACCAGTTAACCATTGAAGGCAGCTACGACATCGTGTGGGTCGTCGAAGTGCTTTCTCATCTGAGCCGTCGCGGGGATTTTTTCAAGAAAGTTTCCGGGCTGTTGGTCTCGGGCGGGAAGATTTGCGAAGCGGCGTGGCTCAAAGATGAGCGTTTGAGTGAACGAGATGAACAAAAATATATCCGGCCGATTGAGGAAGGAATGCTTGTCGGGCTGCCCGATTTATCGGAATACAAAAGGCACATTGACGATAACAATTTGCGGCTGCTCTACTACGAAGACATTAGCGCACAGGTGGCGGCGACGTGGGATGTTTGTCTGAGTCTGATGAAAGACAGGGCCGTTTGGCAGTTAGCCACTCGTCATGGCAAGGAGTTTGTCGCCTTCCTCAAGTCGTTCAAAGCGATGAGAGACGGCTTTAAGTCGGGCACGTTCAGATACGCGTTGATGGTCGTCGAAAAACCTTGAAGGCTCGGTCTTAACCGCGCGGAAAAACGAGCGCCAAGAGCGTAATGACAATGGCGGTGATGAGAGCGCGCAGATGAACCCGGCGCGCCTTGCCGCGCAACTGCTCAATCAGATTTTCGTCTTCGATTTTCTCTTCGCCCGTGTCCATGTTGCGCGTCCCGCGCGCGGCCATCGCAATTCAAGTCTTCTCGCGCGCCTGCATTAGGCCAAGCCCCGCAATCCAGATGGGGAAGAAAATAATCAAACGAAGAAGACGCGGCGCACCGTAAACCACCAGGACGAAGGCCGTGCCGACGCCGATGGTGAGGGCGATGATGCCCATCAAGCGACGTTTGCGCTGCTCACTTGGGCCAATGTTGATTGCGTCGGAAGACATCCGTTTTGGCTTTGTTCTGATAGGTGATAGATAAGAGATTGGAAGTCTGTTTTCTTAGTGGCTCTCGGCGCTATTGGGCGCGCAGCGTTGCGAGCGGTTGTCCGGCGGTTACTTTCTGGCCGACGCGTGCGTTGATGACGCTCACGGTTCCGGCGGCGGAAGCGTTGGCCGTGATAATCCGCTCGCTCGGCAGAGGTGCGGCGGCGCTGTTTTGATTCTGGCCCGGCTGCCTGGCGGCGAGCAGCCCCGTCTCCGCGCTTCGCTTCGCGTCCTGCGCTTGCCGAAGGCGCTGCTGCGCGCGTTCGTAGAGAGCACGCTCGCCTTCGAGTTGGGCCGGCGAAGCCTCACCGGAGGCGACGAGCGGCGTCAGGCGTTGAACTTCGGCCTCGTGGCGCACGGCTTCCGCGCGCGCGGCTTCAATCTCCGCATCCGCTGCCTTGAAATTGCGAACGGCGCGAGTCTCCGCGCTTTCACCCGGACTCGGCGTTGCCGTCGCCCTTTCGTCTCTGACAGCGATTTCAACCAGGGGCGCGCCTTCGTTAACCGTCATTCCCTCGCGTGCGATGACGCGGCGCACCTCGCCCGCCGCCGGAGCGTTGACGATAATAATCCCGCGCGCATCGCCGCCGCCCGTTGTGCCTCCGCCCGATTGACACGCAGAAGATGCGAGGAGCGCAGCCAGAGCCAGAGCGTAAAGCATAAGCCCTGGCTTTGACGACCGAAGGGACGATAACCCTTGACGGTTATTTGTCATTCACGCTGACTCCCGTAAACTCATTCACCGTCACGGTTTTTTCCGGCGCTCCGATAGTAACTGCCGCGTCCGCACGGGTCGAGGCAGCGGGGCGTATTTCAAGCTCGCGCATGGGCGTATCGGTGCGGACGGCGACGTTGTTGGCGGCGAGCGTGTTGCCGGTGGCGCGCTGAAAGTCCGCGATGGCCTTGTTGAGGTCTGTCTGCGCTTGTAGTTCGCGGCCACGCGCGGCCAGCAGTTCGTTCTGCCTTTGCAAGACGAGGAAGACGGTGCTGGTGCCCGCCTTGAATTGACGCTGCTCGCTCTCATATTGCTGCTCGGCGGAAGAGCGCGTGGCGGCAGCGGAGGCCAGACGCGATTCGGCTGAACGCAAAGACTGCGTGGCGTTGCGCACATCCGCTTCGATTATTTGTTCGGCCTGCGCGCGCTGGTTGCGAATGCTGCTGCCTTCTGCGAGCGAGCGACCGAGGTTAGCTTCCGCCGTGCGGTTACGCAAAGGAATCGCGATGCGAACGCCCGCGCGATAGGTCGGATAATCCTGCCCTATCAGATTAGAGAGCGACTGGGGAAAACCGCCGACGAGATTCGGGTTGACCGAACTGCCGCCGGTCGTCGCGGGGTCAAGCGGCGGCAGGCCCGCGAGCATGGACAATTCGTTGACGCGCGCGCGCAGGAGCGCGTTGGCGCCCGTGCCCGTACTGCCCGCCGCCGTCGTCGGCGCTCCGGCGAGTCCGACCGCCGTGTAGGTTCCGATTAAGTCAATCTGCGGCTTGGTCTGGTCGCGAAAAAAGCGCGTGTCTATCTGGTTGATTTCGGCGTTGGTTTGCAGTTGGGCCAACTCCGGGCGATTGTTGATGGCGGCGGTGAGCGCTTGTTCGAGCGGAACGCGCGGCGCTTCGAGGCTGACGGGGCTGACGGGCGTGAGCGGGCGCGACCACAGCGGCGCAGAGCGGTCAGCAAGGATGAGCGTCTTCAAAGTATTCTCGGCGCGTGTGACCGATTCCTGCGCGGTGTAGACGTTCTGCTCGAAGGTCGTCACCTGCGTGTTGGCGGCGACGATGTCAATGGGCGCGAGCACGCCCTGCGCGACGAGCCTTTGATTGCTCTCGACCTGAATGCGCGCCTGCTTGACGGCGTCTATCTGCACCTGCAAATTTCTGAGCGAGAAAACCAAATCCCAATAAGCCTGCTCGACCTGCGAGATAACTTCGATGGCGCGCTGGCGAAACTGCGCGTCGGTCAAAGAGAGATTCTTCTTGGCAATCTCTATCTGGCGGCGGTTGTTGTCAATGCGAAGCCCGCGCCAGAGCGGCTGCGTGTAGGTGATGGTCAAGGCCGCAGGATATTGCGGGTTGAGCGTGGCGTTCTGGTTGTTGGTGGTCAGGCGCGTCGAAGAGAAATCAATCTGGTACGCGCCGCCGCCGATGGGAGAGAAGCCGCCGAGGCGCGCAGCGCCCGTGGCATCCGTCTGCTTGACGGAGCCGTTTTGCGCGCCGCCAAGCGTTGAACTCGTCGGCGTCACGCGGCTTTCGAAATAGCTTTCTGACGAAATGATGGGGTCGTAGACGCCGCGCGCAGCCTGTAAGTTGAATTCCGCAATCTGGACGTTAATGCGCGAGCCGTCAATATCGTTGTTGTTGGCGAGCGCAAGCGCGATGGCTTCGTTGAGCGTCAAGGGCATCTGGTTTGCCACGTCAACGCCGACACGCTCGGCAGAGGGCAGCGGGCGCGGCGGCGCTTCGAAATTCGGAGCGACGGGCGGCGGGTCTGCCGGTAGCTCCGCGGGCGCGATGCCGCCCGAAGTGCCAACTGATTGGCCGGGCGTTTGCTGCACGCCGGTCGTGGGCGCGCCCGTTTGCGGCGTGCTGGTTTGCGGCGTCGTTGTTCCGGCGGGCGTAGCCGTTTGGGGCTGCTGCGTGCCGGGCGCGGTCTGCTGCGTGGCATTGGGGGCTTGCGGCGAAGGCGGGCGCGGCCCCTGCGTGTTGGGAGTTGTCTGCTGTCGCTGCTGTTCGGGGCCTGTCTGCGGTTGCACGCTCTGCTGCACGTCATTATCGGGACGAATGGGAGCGGACGACGAGTTTGGCGGCAACTGGTCGCTCGAAGGCGGCAACGCGCCGGGTCGTTGCTGTTGCGTTTGCGTGCCCGCGGGCGGCGCGGTTTGCGGCGACGGGTTGGGCGCAGGCGCGGGCGGATTCTGCGCCAGCGCAACGCCCGGCACGACGAAGAGCGCCGCCGCAAGCGTCGCAACTCTCAAAGGAGATAAACTCAGCAACCGAAAATGGCGGAGCGTGAGCAAAGTGTTCTTAATCACCTGAAACATTATCTGCGTACCTATCATCTTGCTTTTGTCGTGTGAGCGCGCCGCCCGTCGTGGTCGTCGGTTTGGGTTTACGCGAGAAGGCGGAGGCTACTGAAGCGTAAGCCTCGGAGAGCCGTCGGCCCGCGCCGCCTTTGAAATTATTGAAGCCTGCGCCGACCGCACCCCACACGCGCGATTCCTTCGCATCCTCAAACAGCGAATAGAAGACGGGGACGGCAAGAAGCGTCAAGAGCAAGCACAAGCTTTGTCCGCCGACGACGAGCACGCCGATGGAGCGGTTGGTGGCCGCGCCAGCGCCGCTGCCCAAAATGAGCGGAATCATGCCCGCGACGAGCGCGATGGTCGTCATCAGAATGGGGCGCAGGCGGTCGCGGTTGGCCTGAAGGATGGCGCTGTAGCGCTCCATGCCGTGTGCGCGCAGTTCGTTCGTGTGGTCAATCTGCAAGATGGCGTTCTTCTTGACGATACCAAACAAAAGCAGGATGCCGAGCGCGGAGAAGATGTTGAGGCGTTGGCCCGCAATCATCGTCGAGAGGAGCGCGAAGGGAATCGAGAGCGGAAGCGTTAAGAGAATCGTCACCGGATGGATGAAGGATTCAAACTGCGCCGCCAGAATCAAGTACATGAAGATGAACGAGAGCAGAAACGCCAGCATGAACGATTGGTTGGCGCGCTGCAATTCCTTCGACTGGCCCGTCACCCCTGTGCGATAGCCCGCTTCCATGTTTAGTTCTTGCGCGTAGCGCTGGACGGCTGCGAGGCCGTCGGCCTCAGAACCGTTCGGCGCGAGGCTGGCGGAGATGGTGACCTGCCGCTGGCGATTGAGACGGTCAATCGAAGCGGGGCTTTCGCCTTCTTCGAGACGCACCAATTTTTCCAAGCCGACGGTTCCGCCCGTGCTGGATGCGACCGTGAAATTAGCCAGATGCTCGCGCGTGCGTCTGAATTCTTCCGCCGCGCGCACGACCACGTCATATTGGTCTGAGCCTTCACTGAATGTTGTGACGCGCGCTCCGGCGGCGAGCGTGTTGAGCGCTTGCGCGACATCGCCCGCCTTAACGCCGAGGTCCGCGGCGCGCTGGCGGTCAATGATGATTCTCACTTCGGGGCTGCTCAGTTGGAGCGAGCGGTCTGCGTCGCGGAAGTTATCATCCTTCTTGATGCGCTCGACCAGCTTGTTTGAATACTCGTCGAGTTTGTTGATGTCCGGGCCGCTGATGAAGAGGCCCAAGGATGCGCCGCCGCCGCGACCGCCGCCGCCGCCGATGCTCGCGCCGATGGAAGACGTGCCCGACGCGCTAATGATATATTCTTTCGGATACTTCCTTTTCCGAATCATGTCGCGCGTCTGCTGAATCAACTGGGTCTGCGAAAACTTGCGCTCCTTGACCGGCAGGAGCCTGACGTTAATAGAACCGGCGTTGGGCGTGCCGCCGCCGAAACCGCCCGCGTTGACCAGCGTGCTCTCGACGCCGGGAATCTGCTCGCGCACGTCGCGCGCGACTCGCTCCAAGACGCTCTGCGTCGCCGGAAGACTCGTGCCCTGCGGCGCACGCAGGTTAACTTGAAAGGCCGACTCGTCTTCGTCCGGCAGGAAGTTGTAACCGACCACACGATAGAGCGGCCAGATAGAAGCGACCACCACGACGCAGAGCAGGACGACGACCCAGCGATGCGCCATCGACCACCTGAGCATCCACATGTAAGAACGGTCAATCGGACGATAGAAACGCCCGCCCTTTGATGACGTGTGCGCCTTCGCTTCGTGCTCTGTCGCAACGCCCTCGCGTGATGCCAAAGCCAGTTCATCGTCGCCGTCGCCATCGCCGCTGCCTGCGCTCGCGGGCAAGCCTTCCGGCGTCACCGTCCCCTTGGGCGGCTTAATCCAGCGCGCCGCGAGCATCGGGGTGAGCGTGAAAGAGACTATCAGCGAGACGGCAATCGCCGCCGCCGAAGTCAGCCCGAACGAAGACATGAAGCGCCCGACGATGCCTGACATAAAGCCGACGGGGATGAAGACGGCGAGCAAGGAAAGCGTCGTCGCCATCACGGCGAGGCCAATCTCTTTCGTGCCTTCTATCGCCGCCTGATACGGGTGCATCCCCTTTTCTTCAACGTAGCGGTAGATGTTTTCCAGAACGACGATGGCGTCGTCAATCACGATGCCGACCATCAGCGTCAAGGCCAGCATCGTCATCTGGTTGAGCGAGTAGCCGAGCGCGGCGATGATGGCGAAGGCGGAGATGATGGATGTCGGGATGGCGAGCGCAGCGATAATCGTCGAGCGGAAATTCCACAGGAAGAGGAAGACAATCAGGGCGGCGAGCAAGCCGCCGATGATTAAGTGTTCTTCAATCGCGTGCAAGCTGGTTTCGATAAACTCTGATTGGTCGCGCGTGACGACAATCTTAATGTCAGGCGGCAGGA
>CAZEZJ010000136.1:8960-11977 GCA_964516695.1 uncultured Blastocatellaceae bacterium | reverse complement strand
GTTCAGGTTGATGTGCCGCGCGGAGCCTTCGAGAACGCTTACACGGCAACAGTTAATCTTCCACGAGCGGTTACTTGGTCGGGCTAACGACCGTCACGTCACCGCCGAAGTTAAGATCGTTATTCTCGCTGCGTCCGGCAAGGATAGCCGCCGCAATCGCGCCGCCTGCTGCGAGCAGCAGAGCCGCGAGAGCGCCGCCGCCGATGCCCTTCATGCCTTCGGTCCGCAAGCGCGTGCAACGCGTGCCGGGGGCAGCTTGACCAGCGGTATCCTGTGAGCCGGCAGCAATCTGCGTGGTCTTATCACCGGCGCGCAGTTCGACGTTGCCAGATTGTGTGGCGACAATCGTGTTGCCGCATTCGGTGTCAACGTTGAAGACGTTGGCCTGAGCGCTGTCGCCCACGGCTGTTCCGTCTTTGGTCATAACGCTGGCGGTGACGCCCGCCGGAGTTGACAGACGCACGCGACCGGCATCAAGACCAACCGTCACGTTCGTCTCCGTGAAGCTGAGCTTCATGGTTGTGTCCGGCAGGACTTCGACGCGTCCGAGTTTGCCGAGACTGACGACGGCGCTGCTGCCTTTGGCCGTCGTAACTGTGCTATCCGAAAAAACGGTCGCACCTGAAATGGCGTTCTGACCATTCACCATCACCTGACCGGTCGCCGACAATTCGCCTGACGGCCCTGTTTGGCCCATTTGTCCCGGCGTCGCCAGCACCACCATCGAGTACACGCTCAAGACGGCTACTGCCAGGCAGAACGCGATGGACTTGCGGCTCCAAGTTCTGCTGATCATTAATTCTCCTCCCGTAAAGTGAAAAAAGTTTTGTGAGCGCGCCACACGTTTTCCGTTGTCGAAGCGTGTGGGAGATGGAGTTCGGTCAAAGACACTGGCTTAGACCCATCTCGACTTTTCAATTGCGACCGCGCGAAACATTCCCTTAAAAAAGCGGGCATGATAAGCCTCTGCGGGCTTTCTTGTCCCGGTCTTTTTACACGAATCCTAGCCCTGTGTCAACAAACATTTGCGTAACGTTACCATAAACTTAGCATACCTGCGAGCCTTTTTCCATACCCTTTTTGCGGAATCCGTGTCCGGGCCGGAATTTCGCCTGCGCTTTCAGGCTCGCCGCTCGTAGAGATAAGCGCTGTCGAGAGAGCGCCCGCCAGCGCCCTCATCAGCCGCGAATTGACGCCTGCGGCGTTCCCCACGGCTGTTGACGCTGTGGCTCCAGATGGCGGCCCCTGCGTAGTCGCCGCGCTTATTGAGGGCGTAAAAGTTGACATCAATGTCTTTGAGCTTCTCCTGGTCGTTGGCGTAGCGGGCGGCAATCAGCTTCAGCGCGTCGAGGCAGGCTTGCTCTGGCGATTTGCCGTTTTTCATATATTCGACGACCGTGCGCGCCCCGTTAATGTAAATCACTTCTTCGCCGCGCCCGGTCGAGCCAGCCGCCCCGACTTCGTTGTCCACGTAGAGACCGCAGCCGATGAGCGGCGAATCGCCGACGCGCCCCGGTATTTTCCAGGCCAGCCCGCTGGTCGTCGTCACGCCGCTAATGTCAAACGCCGTATCGAGCGCCAGGCAGTTAATCGTCCCCGTCGGCGGACGCCGCGCCACTTCGTCGGCCCAGGCGAGCAATTCCTCGCGCAGGCGAAAATTACCGCCCGCGTAAGCATCCGCCAGCAGAAAACTGGGGCGTGCTCGGTCCTGCGAAATCTTGCGCTGTCCGGCGGGCGAAGCGGGCGCTGGCGTGTAGGGGCTTGGCCCCCATTTATCTTTGTCCGAGAGCGTTTCCTTCCAGCGCAGCCAGGCGATGCGCGATTCTTCGGTCAGCAGTTCGACGTTCTCAAAGCCGTGGGCCGTGGCAAACTCACGCGCGCCCTGCCCGACAATCAGGATATGGTCTGTGCGCTCCAAAACGACTTTAGCGACTTTCGAAGGCATCCGCACGCCCCGCAAAGAAGCGACTGCGCCCGCGCGCCGCGTCGGCCCGTGCATCGCGCTGGCGTCCAACTCGACATCGCCACGCTCGTTTGGCAAGCCCCCATAACCGACGGAATTGTCCTTCGGGTCAAGCTCGACGATGTTGACCCCTGCAATCACAGCATCCAGCGTATCGGCTCCGGCCCGCATCTCCTGCACGGCTTTGGTGACAGCCGCCACACCGTTTGCGCTCGCAATCGAAAGCGGCGGCTTCGCACTTCGACTCGCGCCTTGAGCAAACACACCGGCGGAAAGTTGCGAGCCGATGGCTGCCGCGCCCAAACCTTTGGCGGCATCGCCTAGAAATTTACGACGGCTTTTATCTTGCTTCATGGACGAGGGCGGGCCGCATCTCAACCTACTTCGGCGGCTGAGACACGAACAGCTTTCAGCGAAATTGTTTGGAACGAGCCAGATGGTAACAGATGAAGGCGAGAGTCACAATTATTTTCCGTCCGTGAGTGCGGGCGCGAGCTGGCGTGATTCGCGCCAGATGCTTGGCGCGGCGCGCAGCTTTGCCGGAAGCGAGAGATGAGCGCGGCGCGTATAAACGTCGTAGCCGTTGCGTTCTATCTCGTCTAGAATGCGTGCGTAGAGGCGCGCGGCCAGCAACACTGTGAAACGTGTGTCGGCATCGAGCAGCGGGATTCCCTGCTCCGCCTCGCGGTATAAAGCGCGTGCACGCTCAATCTCGTGATTCATCAGCGCGAAGAATGGCTCGCTCAGTTTGCCGCGTAGTAAATCAGCCTCCGTATAACCGAAGCCGTGTAGTTCTTCCTGCGGCAGGTAGATGCGGCCCATGCGCGCATCTTCTCCGATGTCGCGCAGGATGTTTGTCAACTGCATCGCCAGCCCCAACTGCTCCGCGTAATAAAGTGTGCGAGGTTCTTCGTAGCCGAAAATCTCAGACGACATGAGGCCGACGACCGAAGCCACGCGGTAACAATAGACGCGCAAGTCTTCCCACGTCTCATAGCGCTTGACGTGCGTGTCCATCAACACGCCGCGCATTAGTTCGAGCGGCAATTCTTCG
>CAZEZJ010000136.1:0-8950 GCA_964516695.1 uncultured Blastocatellaceae bacterium | reverse complement strand
TTCTTCGGGGATGCGAACACGCCGCAGCATCTCGCGCCAAGCGATGAGCACAGGCGAACCGGCGCGCCCCTCTCGATAAACGGCATCCAGTTCTACGCGCCAGCGTTCGATTGCCGCCTGCGCGTCGCGCTCGCCTCTGATTCCCGCCGCATCCACGGCATCGTCAACGTGGCGGCACAAAGCATAGACGGCATAAATCGCCCGCCGCTTCGCGCGCGGCAGAAAGTGTGCGCAGAAATAAAAACTCTTCGCGTGCGTGCGCGTCGTCCGCTGGCAATAACGAAAGGCGCGCTCAATCTCCGCGGGTGAACTTTCTAAACCGGATGAAAGATGTGTGGAGCGTGAAGACATAAGAGCCACGGACGGCTGTTTCAGGATTCACGATTGACAACGTAGTCGGCCAACTCACAAAGCAGACGCATGGGCGGCGTCGGGCCAAACTCGTTGACGAGCGTGTCCTTCGCTTTGGCGATGAGTGTGTTGACACGCAGGCTGGCGTCTCTCTCACCGCGTTCGAGCGCGAAGGTCATGCGGCGCGCGGCTGCGTTGGCCAGCTCGGCATCTTCTTTCATGTCAAGCATGTCATCTCTGGTCTGGTAGGCTTGCCCGAGCAGTTCAGCGAAGCGCGAGAGCGCGGAGAGTTGGCGGTCGTTTGCGCCGGAGAGAATCGCGCCGACGCGTAAGGCGAGGCGAATCAAGGCGGAGGTTTTGAGGTTGCGCACGGAATCAAAATCCGCGCACACGTTGCCACGGGCAGCGTGTCCGTCCGCCAAGTCAACGCTCTGGCCCGCCACCATTCCGCGAGCGCCGATGCATTCGACGAGTTCGGCGTGTGCGTTGACGGCCAGCGCGCTATCCGAAGCCGGAACTTCGAAAATCAGACCGTAAGACGCGTTCATCAAAGCCAGCGCGACGAGGACGGCCAAGCCTTCGCCGTAGCGCGCGTGTAAGGCGGATTGCCCGCGCCGGTTCAGCGCGTCGTCCATGCAAGGCAGGTCATCGAAAATGAGCGAGCTATTGTGAACGTATTCGACAGCGACCGCTGCCGGAAGCACATCGAGCGCGTGCCCGCCAGCTATCTCTGCGCCGAGCAACGTGAGCACAGGGCGCAACCTTTTCCCGCCGGGGAACAGCGAGTAGCGCAAGGCATCGTTAAAGTGTGTGTCAACGTTTGCGTGGGCCAGCGGCAATTTCTGAAGCAAAGCTTGCTCGATGTGCGGGCGCATCAATCCCACGTAGTCCCACAACCCCGCGCTCGTTCTCTTAGCTTCTGCCTGCGTGCTCATGCTCATCAACAATTTTTTTCAGCCAGGCGCAAATACCTCTGAAGCGTTGTAGATTAAAGACGACCCTTTACGGTGTTGCTGCGCATATCTCACAATTGTGCTTCGAGCGGCAACAAGGAAGCGTCTTTAGTTACCGGATAATACGCTAGATAAAACGTTTCAGATTGCGGATGCCGTCAGAACAGTTGAGGAGACTGGCGGCACGGCGGCGGGCTTAACCGTCGTGCTTGGTTTTAGCGACGATTTCCTGATAGACGCTCGCCGCGTGTTGGGCCAACTCGGTCGGGACAACCACGCGAAAGGGATGCTTGGCGACGAAGGACGGAACTTGTCTGACATTTGCTCCGAGAGCATTGAAGGCGGCTACGGCCCGTTCGTCGGAGAGTTCTTCGACTCCGAAAGCTTCGCAGGCGCGCTTTAAGGCTCCGCGTAAACGGTCGAGCGGCAAATCACGCTCGGCAAGAAGCTTTCCGCGCGCCTGAAAATCACCGAGCGCGTAGAGCACAACTTGCTCGACGGCCATTTGGCCCTCTCCGCTGTTTCGCTCGAAAAGTGTCGGCTGGCGCATTTCCTACAATCCGGCTTCTCCGCAGTCAAATTACATTTAGGGCGCGCTCGTCCGCCGCGAACGAGTCTGCGCTTGCCCTTCTTCCTTGTTATTGCCGGGCGCGGTAGTTTGCGGCGCGGCGGCGGCTTTCGTTTTTTCCTGTTCCATTAATTCCGACTGCTCGTAGGGGTCGAGCCGCGCAAACACATAGAAGGTCTCGCCCGCGCGCACGGTGCCCAAGAATCTAAACGTATTGCTGAAGACTTTACCGACGCGCAAGCTCGCTGGCCGCGGCGGATTCTCGAACAGGTTGCCAAACTCATTGGCCGCAACAGCTTCAAGTTCCGGCAGATAATCATTCTCGCTCTCGCGTGCGATGCGGAGAGCCATTTGCCTGAGCGCGCGGATGCGATTCGAGTTGCGACGATAATAGCTGGCGCTGATTTCGTGGCGACTGTTGCGGTCGTCCACGACCTCCTGCTCGTTTCTCAGATAGCCCAGATAAGCGCGCACCACCGGGCCGAATTCGGAATCATCAACGCGCGTCGCTTGTGCACAGACGCTTTGCGCCGCGCCGAGCAAGATTAAGATTAAAATGGTGCTGCCGTACAGTTTTCTCACTTCACAAAAACCCTGCCGGAGTAAATCAACTTTCGACTGTCAGCTTATCCGTCATAGTCTAGCACAAGCCGCGCGGTCGTTGCATGGGCGCGTTTCCGCCAGCCGTGCGCCGCACCTCTGCGTTGCACGCCTTAGTCTGCCGGTGTTACATTTTCCACATCAGTTCTGACGCTCTAATTGACGAAGGATGCTCATGCCTGATGATGAGACAACGCGGGTCTTGAAGGGCAAGCGCGTGGCCCTCGGCGTGACCGGCGGCATCGCCGCTTACAAGGCGGCGGAAGTCCTGCGCGGGCTGCAACGCGCGGGCTGCGTCGTGCGCGTTGCGATGACGGCGCGCGCCTGCGAGTTCATCACGCCGCTGACCTTTCGCGCGCTCTCCGGCTCGCACGTCATCGTTGACGATTACGCGCCGGATAATCCAGACCCCATCGCGCACATCACCTTTTCACAGACCGTTGACTTGCTGCTCGTCGCGCCCGCGACCGCCAACATCATCGCCAAATTCGCCAACGGCATCGCCGATGATTTTCTCTCCTCAACTTACTTGGCCTCAAACGCTCCCGTTCTCATCGCTCCCGCGATGAACACGACGATGTGGAATCATCCGGCGACGCGGCGCAACCTTGAACGCCTACGCACCGACGGCGTGCGCATGGTTGAGCCGGACGCGGGCGAAATGGCCTGCGGAACATTCGGGCCAGGACGCCTGAGCGAGCCGGAACGTATCGTCTCCGCCGCGCTCAAACTTCTCGGGGAGCACGAACAGGGCGGCGCGAGCGAAACTGAAGCCAAACAAGATTTGTCGGGCGAGCGTTTGTTAATTACAGCCGGGGCCACGCGTGAAGCGATTGACCCCGTGCGTTTTCTCTCGAATCGCTCGTCGGGCCGGATGGGCTTTGCGCTGGCTGAAGCAGCGCGAGCGCGCGGCGCTGCTGTGACCGTCGTGGCCGGAGCAACAACCGCCGCCGCGCCCGCTGGCGTGCGGCTCTTGCGCGCGCTCTCGGCTATGGAGATGCGCGCCGCCGTGATGAATGAGATAACAAGCTCAACCATCTTCATCGCCTCGGCGGCTGTCTCCGATTATCGCCCGGCAAACAATAGTGAATTCAAAATCAAAAAGACGGACGCTCCGCTGACGCTCGTGCTTGAGCCGACGCCGGACATCCTCGCGGAAGCTGCTGCCAAGAGGAGCAATGGCCTGCTCGTCGTCGGCTTCGCGGCGGAAACAAACGACGTGCTAAACTATGCGCGCGCGAAACTGCAACGAAAAAATCTGGACGCCATCGTCGCCAACGACATCACACGCGACGGCGCGGGCTTCGACACAGAGACCAACGCCGTCACAATCCTGACGCGCACGAGCGACGCCGCCGTTGAGTTGCCGTTGATGACGAAGCTTGAAACCGCCCATCGCATTCTGGATGAGGTCGTGCGCCTGCGTCGCACAGCATCAGATGGCGCGTAAAGCCTTGCGGCGTTTAAACCTTGTTCGGAATTGAGGCGAAGCGAAGCGGAATTGAAAGATAATCTACAAGCGCTAATCAGGGATACGGTCGAGCATCTTTCTTATTTACGTGAACTCGGCGTTGAGGGCGTCGAGGACAACGCGGAAACGGAAAGGCCACGGGCTGCTTCTTCACCCGACCGGAGCAGTAAAGAATCTCAAGCTCCGGCAACTCAACCGAGCGCTGCGCTGCGGCGCAATGCGGAAGTGGCCGCGCGGCAGATACCACCTCAAGCTCAAACGCCCACTGACGTTGCCGTTGCGGGCGGGGCGCAATCTTCATCGGATGAAACGCAAATGGCTAAACGAACCACCAAGCGCACACCGGAACTCGAACCGCCGCCGCCACAGGAAACACTCTTCGGTGAAATCACCCCGAAGGATGAAGCCAGCCTTCCGCGTGCCAATGAGACGCTCGAAGACATCTGGAACGACGTCGGCGAATGCATACGCTGCCCGCTTCACGCCACGCGCACACACATCGTCCACAGCGAGGGCAATCGTCAGGCGCGTTTGATGTTCATCGGTGAAGCGCCCGGCGCTGACGAAGACATGCAGGCGCGTCCCTTCGTCGGACGCGCGGGCCAACTCCTAAACAAGATTATCGAGGCCATCGGGTTGAAACGCGAAGACGTGATGATTGGCAACGTCAATCGCTGCCGCCCACCGCAGAATCGCACGCCGACGCTCGCTGAAGCCGCGACCTGCAAGCCTTTCCTGCTGCGCGAAATCGCCATCATCCAGCCGGAAGTGATTGTTGTCTTGGGCAACACGGCGATGAAGAATCTGCTCGACACCAAAGAAGGCATCACCAAGCTGCGCGGCCAGTTTCAGGATTACAGAGGCATCAAGGTCATGCCCACGTTTCACCCGGCCTACCTGCTGCGCGACCCCTCAAAGAAACGCGAAGCTTGGGAGGACATGAAAAAGGTGCGCGACTACTTAGACGGAAAATTGAAACAACAGTGACGAGCGACAAGTGATGAGTGACAAGCAACAGCTTGTCTTTCAACTCATCACTTATCACTCATCACTCATCACTGTTCTTATGCAATCCTCTCTTTTCGATGAAGCTGCGGCTGAATCGAATGAAACGCTCGATGAAATCAATGCCGAACTGCTGCGGCGCGCTAAAGCCATGCCGCAATACGCGGAGCGGGTTTTTATCTTTGGCGAGGGAGACGTTAATTTGCGAGTCGCAGTGGTTGGCGAATCGCCGGGGCCGCCCGACATAGATTCAGGCAAGCCCTTCATGGGTCCAGCCGGACAAATGCTCGAACGCATCCTCGGTGCTATCGGACTCAAACGAGAGGAATGCTACCTGACGAACACCGTCAAGATGATTTGCAGCGGCGACGAGATAACGCCGGACGTGCTTTCGTTCTTCACGCCCTACTTGCATCGCGAACTCGCCGTCGTGCGCCCGCAAGTCGTCATCGCTTTCGGCAACACGCCGACCCGTGCGCTGCTGCGCACCAAGAAACCCATCTCACAGATGCGCGGTGAATTTCACGACTACCAAGGGATGCAACTCATGCCGACCTTCAATCCCGCTTACTTGCTGCGCGACCCCTCAAAGAAGCGCGAGGTTTGGGAGGACATGAAAAAGGTGCGCGCTCTTTTATCGTTATCATAAGCTTCGCCCGCCAAACTCGCCGTTGTCGGCTTCACCTTTTCAACGCTTCAAGCTAACTTAACTTCGCCGTGCATAGTTATGCTTCGCAGAGCCGGAAGGATGAGTCGGTCGCTGGCGACCGCGCGGAGGATTCGTCTGCGCCGCAGTATGCGGAAGTGGCTATTCCGCTGCGCGTGATGCAGACTTTCACTTATCGCCTGCCGCTGATGCTGCAAACGGAAGCCCAACTCGGCTCGCGCCTGCTCGTGCCCTTCGGTCGTAAACGCATCACGGGCTACATCGTCGCGCTGCTCGACGCGCTCGACCCCGCCAACAATCTACAGGCAGACGAAATCAAGGAAGCCGAAGAACTCCTCGACACAGAGCCGCTCTTGACGCCCGAGATTCTGGAGATTACGCGCTGGGTCGCTGATTACTATGCCGCGCCGTGGGGCGAAGTGCTGAAGGCCGCGCTGCCCGCCGGACTCAACGCGACCGTAGAACAAGTGCTCTCCATCACGTCGGAAGGACGCGACGAACTGGCGCGGCTGCCTCTTCATCGCACGGCGACGGCCAAAGCGCGTGCCCTGCGTCTGGTCGCGGACGAGGGAGAAGTGAGCCTGCGCACAATCGCGCGCGCAATCGGAGAAGCACGCGCCTCTGCCGTCGCGCGCGAGTTGGAGCGCGCCGGATGGATTAAGCTCACGCATCGCGCCCGCTCAGTTCTCGCCAGGGCAAAACGCCGCAAAGCTGTCCGCCTGTTGCCGCTCGAAGAACACGCCGAGCCGGACGCCGCACGCTCGCTTTCGCCCAACCAGCTTCGCATCGTCGAAACGCTCATCGCGGCGGGCGGCGAAATGAGTTTTACAGACTTACTGGAAGCGGCAAACGTCAGCGCTTCGACGATTCAGACGTTGGAGCGCAAGCGACTCGTCGAAGTCTACGTTCGCGATGTACGTCGCGACCCGTTGGCGAATGCGTCTCTGCCTGCGACCGATGAGTTTAGTTTGACTGACGCGCAAAGCGCCGCTCTCGCGTCGATAGAAACGCCGCTCGCGGAAAATCGTTACGCGGCGTTTCTGCTACACGGCGTGACGGGCAGCGGGAAAACTGAAGTTTATATTCGCGCGATGCGCTCGGCCTTGCGCCAAAATCGTTCGGCGATGATGCTCGTGCCGGAAATCGCGCTCACACCTGTCTTCTCCCGCCGCCTGCGCGCCTACTTCGGAGATGAGGTGGCGATTTTTCATTCGTCGCTGACAACGGGCGAGCGCTTCGATGAGTGGAGCCGTTTGAAGAAGGGCGAAGCTCGTATTGTTATCGGCACGCGCTCCGCCGTCTTCGCGCCCGTCGCCAATCTAGGTCTCGTCGTCGTCGATGAGGAACACGAGACTTCTTATCGTCAACAGGAATCGCCTTACTACAACGGGCGCGACACGGCCATCATGCGCGCCCTGAAGGAGTCTGCGGTGGTCGTGCTCGGCTCCGCCACGCCCTCGCTCGAATCTTTCCATAACGCCAAAAGCGGTAAATATACTTACCTGCCCCTGCCTAACCGCATCGGGATGCGCGCGATGGCCCGCGCCGAAATCATAGACATGCGCTCGGTCTTCGCACAGCAGGGCCGCGCCGCGGTCTTCTCCGACCAACTCTTGGAAGCCATCGCAGAGACGCACGCGCGCGGCGAGCAATCAATCGTCCTGATTAATCGTCGCGGCTATTCGAGCTTCGTGCTTTGTCGTTCCTGCGGCGAGTCAATCCATTGCCCTAACTGCGATGTCACGCTCACCTACCACCGCAGCGAGATGAGCTTGGTGTGCCACTACTGCAATCATCGCCGCGCCGCGCCCAAACAGTGTCCCGCTTGCGCAGGCAAATATATCTATTACGTCGGCGAGGGAACAGAGCAGATTGAGGAGATGCTCCAAACAAAGTTTCCGACTTTACGCATCGCGCGTCTCGACCGCGATACGACCTCTCGCCGCAAGCTCTTCGAGCGCACCATCTTGGAATTCGGCGCGGGCGAACTGGACATGCTCGTCGGCACGCAAATGCTCGCCAAAGGCCATGACTTTCCGAACGTCACGCTGGTCGGCGTCGTCTCGGTTGATGCCGGACTGGCCTTGCCGGATTTTCGTTCCGCCGAGCGTACGTTTCAACTCATCACACAGGTGGCTGGCCGCGCCGGTCGCGGCTCACGCGCCGGACGCGTCCTCATCCAGACCTTTCACCCGCATCACTACGCGCTCAAGCACGCCTGCGCGCAAGACTACGCAGGCTTCTACAAAGAAGAAATACACTATCGCAAGACCATCAGCTATCCGCCCTTCGTGGCGCTCGCTTCCCTGCTCGTTCACAACGAAGATTTGACGCGCGCGCAAACCCTTGGCGCAGAACTCAAGCAAGCCCTCGAAGCGGCCAACACAGACCGCGCTTGCCGCATCCTCGGCCCCGCGCCGGCTCCGCTCTCGCGCCTTAAGGGCGAGCACCGGCTGCAAATCATCGTCAAATCCCGCAGTCGCCCCATCTTGCGCCAACTGATTGACATGGCGCTCGCCGAAACAGCGGCGCGCGGCGTAGACTTACGCTCGTTGAATATAGAGATTGACCCTGTGAATTTGATGTAAGCAATTTTCAAAGAGACTTTGCATTGGATGATTGAACCTAATTGCTTATCATTTGTGCCCGGCAATTTAACTGAAGACTGGAAACTAAAAACTGCTCACTGCTATTGCCATGAAACTGACAGAACTGGCCCGCTTGACGGGCGCGCGCGTTGATGAAACTCATGCTGACATGGACATCACAGGGGCGGCGGGCCTCGACGATGCCGTGCCCGGACAAGTCACATTTCTCGCCAATCCGCGTTATACGCCGCGCATTCAAACGACGCTTGCCTCTGCCATCTACGTCAGCGAAGATACGGAAGTCACTAGAGACGACGTTGCCGTCCTGCGCGCTCCCGACCCGTACTTAGCCTACACGCGTGCGCTCCGTCTCTTTCATCCAGCGCAGGAGTTTCAGCCCTTTGTGCATCCGTCCGCGGTGATAGATGAAACGGCGCGCGTGGCAGATGATGTCTGGATTGGCGCGTCGGTAGTCATCGGTCGCGAAGCGTCAATCGGTTCCGGCGTTCGTATCTATCCAAACGCGACCGTCTACGACGGCGTTCAGATTGGCGCAAATTCAACTATCCATTCAGGCGTCTCCATCCGTGAAGGAACGCTTATCGGCGAGCGTGTCATCGTTCATAATAACGTCGTCATCGGCTCCGACGGCTTTGGCTACGCCAAAGACGAGCAGCGCCGCTGGTTGAAGATTCCCCAGACGGGCCGCGTCGTTATCGAAGACGACGTGGAAATCGGCGCGGGCAC
>CAZEZJ010000135.1:2904-12014 GCA_964516695.1 uncultured Blastocatellaceae bacterium | reverse complement strand
TCGCAAGCTGGCTCAACAAGATGAACCTCACGGTTGACAAAATCGTCGGCGTCCACGGGCGGACGGCAACGATGGACGAGCTGCGCCGCGCGCTCGAACTAATGCAAAAGTAAAAGGCGCTAAAGAAGGCAAAAGGTAAAAGGTCAAAGGCAAAAGGGAGGCGGAAACCACTGTTATTAAAACTGGCGTCAGCCAGTCCGCACTTTTACCTTTTACCTTTTACCTTTTACCTTTTACCTTTTGCCCTTTTCCTTCCGCCATTGTCTGATGAACAACGCGACGGCGATGAGGGCCAAGATGAAGAGCACGCCCATCGTCAAGAGGACGGAGACGAGTTCATTATTATCGGAGTTCATCATCAGGCCGACGGCGGGCAGCGCATTAATGGAAGATGAGCGCGCAGCTTATTCGCTTTCGTCAATGCGTATCTTCATCCGGCGGAGCGTACGCATGTCTTCGTCAGTCAAATCGAGCGCGGCTTCTCCGTCTGTCTCGCTGTCCTCGGCGTGCGGGCGTAAACCGATTTCCAGTCTGAGCGTCAACTCCATCTCATAGCCAGCATCGCGCAGCCGTTCGATGGCCGCGGCCACTTGCGTCGAAGATTCGACCGCCGCGTTAATCGCCGCGCCGAGGTCGTGCACAATCTGTTTGGCTTCGTCGTTGATTTCCAAGGAAAACTCCTGCGCGGGCGCGCGTGCCCTAGCTGTCATTAAGATTCCGGTGGCCTGATGCTAAGTGAGGCGCAGCATTCGGGTCAACCTCTCTCAGGCTTCCTGCCGCAAGTGTGCGCGATTGCGACCTCCGCGCGCACTATGCTAGGCTCCCCGATACTTCGCCAACACGCGCTCAAAGAGGAGCTGCATCTCCCGGTTGAACAGGACCAGATTATTATGGCCGCCAAAACCACTGCCGAGCGTCGCGAGCGCTTTCTGACATCTTCAGGCATTGAACTGCCTACTGATTTCAATCCGTCGAATACGGACGAGCCTGACTATGAGAGAGACCTGGGCGCGCCCGGCGAGTATCCATATACGCGCGGGATTCGTCCGAACATGTATCGCGGGCGTTTCTGGACAATGCGCCAGTATGCCGGATATGCGACCGCCGAAGAATCCAACGCGCGTTACAAATATCTCTTGGCCCAGGGGACGACGGGCCTCTCCGTCGCTTTCGATTTGCCGACACAGATTGGCCTTGATTCCGATGACCCGCTCGCGGCGGGCGAGGTCGGCAAGGTCGGCGTCGCGATTGATTCCGTCGCAGACATGCTGCGTCTCTTCGACGGCATTCCGCTCGACACCGTCTCGACTTCGATGACGATTAACGCGACCGCTTCCACGCTGCTCTGTCTCTATCTGGCCGTCGCAAAAAGCCAGGGCGTCGGGTTTGAAAAAGTCAGCGGCACGATTCAGAACGACATTCTAAAGGAATACATCGCGCGCGGCACGTACATCTATCCGCCCGCCCCTAGCTTGCGTTTGGTGACGGACACCTTCGCCTTCTGCGCGCGCGAAGTTCCAAACTGGAATACCATCTCGATTAGCGGCTACCACATCCGCGAGGCCGGTTCGACCGCCGCGCAGGAAGTTGCCTTCACGCTCTCCGACGCCATCGCTTACGTCGAAGCAGCGCTCGCCGCCGGATTGCGCATCGACGAGTTTGCCCCGCGCCTCTCATTCTTCTTCAACGCCCACAACAACCTGCTCGAAGAGATAGCGAAGTTTCGCGCGGCGCGGCGTCTCTGGGCGCGCACGATGCGTGAGCGTTTTGGCGCACGCGACCCGCGCTCGTTGATGCTGCGCTTTCACACGCAGACCGCAGGCTCAACGCTCACAGCGCAGCAGCCGGAAGTTAACGTCGTGCGGACAACGATTCAAGCGCTCGCCGCCGTGCTCGGCGGCACGCAGAGCTTGCACACGAACGCGATGGACGAGGCGCTCTCGCTGCCGACCGCCGAAGCCGCGCGCCTGGCGCTACGCACACAACAGGTCATCGCCCATGAAGCAGGCGTTGCGGATACGGTTGACCCGCTCGGCGGCTCTTACGCCATCGAGCATCTGACCAGCGAGATTGAGCGCCTCGCCGCAGACTATATCGAGAAGATAGACAACATGGGCGGGATGCTGCGCGCCATTGAGACGGGCTACGTTCAGCGCGAGATACAGGACGCCGCCTATGATTACCAGCGCAGCGTCGAGACGGGCGAGCAAACAGTCGTCGGCGTCAATCGCTTTCAGAGCGAAGAGCAATCGAGCGTGCCGCTGTTGCGCGTTGACCCGGCTATTGAGCAGGCGCAGGTCGAGCGTTTGCGCGCGCTTCGTGAAAGACGCGACGCGGAGACGGCGGAAATCACACTCGTCAGATTAGAAGAGGCGGCGCGCGGCACCGAAAATATCCTGCCCTGCATCCTCGCCTGCGTCGAAGCTTTTGTTACGGTCGGGGAGATTAGCCATCGCCTGCGCCGCGTCTGGGGCGAGTATCGCGAGGCGGTCACGGTGTGACGCAAGGCTTGCTGCCCCGTGTCTTAAACTCCGAGATAGTTGAGAGAACGGCTGCCGTGAGTAGGGCTTTTAAGTATCGCGTGTGCCAGACGCAGATGGCGCGCGTCACGTTTGTCAATGGCCGCTGGCAGGGCTTGCAGATTGAAGGCGCTGACGCTAACACTCTCTATAATTCCTGTCCGATGGTCTGGGATTATTTGGAGGCGGCGGGCCGCGACGGTTGGGAGTTGGTGACCTCCGCCGCCCATGCCAGCAGCGACGCGGGCGCAGTTTCAAATACAACTAATCTGCTCTTTCTGAAAAAGGAAGTGCATGACGGTTGATGAGGACTACTCACGTTAGCCGAGGTCTGTTGTTAAAGAGGGAAGAGGCATGAATCGAAGAGATTTCGTCACAGCATTCGGATTGAGCATGGCGGCTTTAAGCGCGAGCCGGTTTTCTTTCGGCTTAGAGAAGGATGCGCCGCAGGTGTCAATCACGATGGACGATTTTAATTGGGCCGATACGCCGAAGCTGAAAGCGGAGGAGCGCAACAGCGCGATTCTCGCGGCCCTGCGCGAGCACGGTAATGTGAAAGCCGCGCTCTTCGTGAAAGGCAAAAATGTTGATAACGAGAGAGGGCGACGCCTCCTGCGCGCCTGGGATGAGGCCGGACACACGATTGCCAATCATTCATACTCGCACCACGGATACAACTCGCCGGAAGTTGATTTTGAGACCTACTCGCAAGACATACTGCGCGGCGAGGCTGTTCTCAAAGACGCCAAGAATTTCAAAAAAATCTATCGCTTTCCGTATCTCAAGGAGGGTGATACAGCGGAGAAGCGCGACCGCCTCCGCGCATTTCTCAAAGAGCAAGGCTATCGCAACGGCCACGTCACGATTGACGCGTCGGATTGGTATGTTGACGGGCGGCTCGCTAAACGCCTTCAAGCCGACCCCGCCGCCGACCTGAAGCCTTACCGGAATTTCTATCTCTCGCACATCTGGGAACGCTCTCTCTACTACGACGAACTGTCGCGTAAAGTCCTGGGCCGCAGCGTCAAACACACGCTGCTCATTCACTACAATTTGCTGAACGCGCTGTTTCTGGGCGACCTGCTCCGCATGTACAAAAGCCGCGGCTGGAAGTTGATTGATGCCGAGCAGGCTTTCACAGACCCGATTTTCGCGAGCGCGCCGAAGATTGTGCCCGCCGGCGAGAGCTTGATTTGGGCGCTGGCGAAGGAATCGGGCAAGTTTGACAAGACGCTACGTTATCCGGGCGAAGACAGCGCATACGAGAAAGAGAAAATGGACAAGCTCGGCTTGTAGGCGCACACGCCTTTGCTGCACAATCATTCTCAAGCTCTCTTTTAGCAACTCGAAAGAGTCTTGGCAGTTAACTTAAAACGTGTGAACTAATGGCCTGCGCGCTAGTCGTTTATGTCGCACTTACTCGAAGTCAAAAATCTACAGACGCATTTCCCGACGCGGGCCGGATTGGTGCGGGCCGTTGACGGCGTCAGCTTTCACGTGGACAAAGGCGAATTGTTGAGCCTCGTCGGCGAAAGCGGCTGCGGAAAATCAATGACGGCGCTCTCCCTCATGCGGCTCGTCTCAGCGCCGGGAAAAATCGTCGGCGGCGAGATTATCTTCGACGGCGAAAGCTTGCTGGAAGCGTCCGAAGAGCGGATGCGCGAGATTCGCGGCGACGACATCGCGATGATTTTTCAAGACCCGATGACTTCGCTCAATCCCGTCTATACCATCGGTGAGCAGATTGCCGAAGCGCTCAGGCTGCATCGCAAGCTCTCGCGCGCAGACGCGCGCCAAGCGACGATTGCAGCGATGGCGGAAGTCGCCATCCCTGACCCTGCGCGGCGCGTTGACGATTACCCGCATCAATTGTCGGGCGGAATGCGGCAGCGCGTGATGATTGCGATGGCGCTCGCGTGTGACCCGAAGCTGCTGATTGCGGACGAGCCAACGACGGCGCTCGACGTGACGATTCAAGCGCAGATTCTTGAGTTGCTCAACGAACTCAGACGCACGCGCGAACTAGGCGTGCTCTTAATTACGCATGACTTGGGCGTGGTCGCGGAGGTGGCTGACCGCGTGGCGGTGATGTACACGGGGCGGATTGTCGAAGAATCGCCGGTCGAGGAATTGTTCGCGCGGCCCAAGCATCCGTACACGGAAGGGTTGCTGCGCTCTGTGCCGAAGCTGACGGTGGCAGACGCCGCGCGGCCTTCGCGCCTGGAGACCATAGAGGGCGTTGTGCCAAGCCCGACGGCTTTGCCGCCCGGTTGCCATTTTGCGCCGCGCTGCTCGCACAGGATGCCGCGCTGCACGGAGGGCGACCGCATTCCGCTTTACGATTTGGAAGGCCATGTCAGCGTGCGCTGCGTGCTCTACGACTTGGCGGCAGCAGTCGCCGCCGACCACAAACAAGAGCAACCATCGCCTTCTTAGAAGTTAAGACTGACGCCTTTATTGTCGGTCATGTGAACTATCGAAGCTGGTGCTTCCGCGTTCACTGTACGTCAACGAAGTTTAGAACAGCAGCATTGTGACTCAAGACCAATCATTCAATTCCGTTGAGCAGCCTGGCGCGGCGAGCGCCCCCGCGCGTGAAGCGGCGGCGGCGCTGGCGCACGATGCGGCGGCGGGCGGTGCAGGGCAGACTGGGGAACACCTCGTGCGCGTGCGCGCTTTGGTCAAGTATTTTCCGGTCGAAGGCTCGGATGATGTGGTGCGCGCGGTTGACGGCGTGACGTTTGAAATCAAGAGGGGCGAGACGTTGGGGTTGGTCGGCGAATCGGGTTGCGGCAAATCAACCGTCGGGCGTTGTCTGCTGCGCTTGATTGAGCCGACAATGGGCGAAGTCTTGTTCGACGGCAAGAACGTGCGCGGGATGGGCAAGCGCGAGTTGCGAGAGTTGCGCCGCGAGATGCAGATTATTTTTCAAGACCCGTATTCATCGCTCAATCCGCGCCAGATGGTGCGCGATATTGTCGGTGAGCCGCTGTTGATTCACGGGCTGAAGGACAAGAATGAGCGTAGAGAGCGCGTCGGTGAATTGATGCGCAGGGTCGGCCTCGACCCTGATTTCATGAGCCGTTATCCGCACGAGTTTTCCGGCGGGCAGCGCCAGCGCATCGGCATCGCGCGGGCGCTGGCCTTGAACCCGAAGCTGATTGTGGCTGACGAACCCGTCTCGGCGCTGGATGTCTCCGTGCAGGCGCAGGTCGTCAATCTCTTGCAGGATTTACAGGCGGAGCTGGGCCTCACTTACCTTTTTATCTCGCACGGCTTGGCCGTGGTCGAGCACATTTCGACGCGCGTGGCGGTGATGTACTTGGGGCGCATCGTCGAGGTGGCGAGCGCGGCTGAGTTGTACGCGAATCCTTTGCATCCTTACACGCAGGCGTTGCTCTCGGCCATCCCCGTGCCAGACCCAAAGCGCAAGCGCCAGCGCATCGTGCTCGCGGGCGACGTGCCGACGCCGATTAATCCGCCGTCGGGCTGTCGCTTTCGCACGCGTTGTCCGTATGCGATAGAGGAATGCGCAGAGATTGACCCGGACCTGCGCGAAATCTCGCCCGGCCACACGGCGGCCTGCATCCGCATCCCCGGCTGGACGGATGCGCCGACCGCCGCTTGAGCGATAGCCGATTGCGCGCTGAAACTTCATTAAGAACTCAGACGTAACACACTCGGTCGGCGGTCAGTCAATTATCGTCTGTCGCTTAAAGCACGGCGGCAGGCTTTTCACCGCTTAACTCGAACCTTCACGAACAACTGGCTTGCTGACCATCGAACACTGAACACAATTACAGAAAGGATTACCTCTCATGCGTCGCATGGCCGGCCTTATCATTTTCGTCCTCGGGATTCTGCTCATTCTCGGTTTGGTCTTCAAAGTCATACCGGGCGGCAGCGGAGTCTGGACTAACACGAGCGTGCTGGCGCTGGTCGTCGGCGCAGCCGTCTTCGGGTTGAGTTTTATCAAGCGGCCGGAAGTTGCACCGGATGCTCCGCCGCCGCTCCCGCCTGCCGAAAGAGTGACAGGCGTTTTTTACGAACCCGCCCGCATCTTTCAAAATCTGCGGCATCATCCGCGCTGGCTAGCGGCCTTTCTCGTCATCGCGCTCAGCGGCGTTCTCTTCAACGTCGCTTTCACACAGCGCGTCAAACCGGAGAACATCGCGCTCGCCATCAATGCTCAGTTTGATAAGCTAGTCGAGAGCGGTTGGATGCCGCCGCAGAGGGCGGAGATAGCCAAAGAGCAGACGATGGCGGCGGCGAAGTCTCCCGCTTCCAGAATCACCGGCCCGCTCAATACGATTGGCGGCACTTTACTGATTCTGCTGGCGCTGGCCGCGCTCTTTCTCCTCTGCGCGTTGATGTTCGGCGCAAAAATGAACTACTGGCACGCGCTCTCCGTGGCGGCTTACTCTTCGCTGCCGCCGTTTGTTATTCAAAGCCTGCTCAGCATCGTGCTGCTCTACCTCAAGCCAATTGAGCGGATTGACCCCATCAAGGACCAAGGCGGACTCGTGAGCGCCGATTTGGGCCTGCTCTTGACACCAACAGAGCATCCCTTTCTCTACGTCATCGGAAGCTTCATCGGCGTTCTTTCTCTGTATCGTTTATGGCTGACGGCGACGGGCCTGCGCGAAACGGGAGCGCGCCTGAGCAACGCTTCGGCTTGGATTATCGCGCTCACGCTCGGCGGCCTCTACATGCTCTTGATGTTGATTGTGGTCGCTATCTTCCCGAGCTTCGTTTAGTGAGGCACAAGGAGGCGGCGTCTTAAGCAGACTGCAACTTGGCTCTGAAGCTGCGGCGTCTCGAAAGAGTAAACTTATTCGTAGCGCAGGGATTCGATGGGGTCTAGGCGGGCCGCTTTCCAAGCGGGCCAGAGACCGAAGATGAGGCCGATGCCGACGCTGGCGATAAAGCCGCCGATGGGTGCCCACAACGGAACGTAAGAGGGCACAATCATGCGTATCAAAAGTGTGGTCAGCCAGCCGAGAAGCAGCCCGATTAAGCCGCCGAGGCCCGTCAGCGTCATCGCTTCAATTAGAAACTGCCAGAGAATATCCGCGCGCCGCGCGCCGATGGCCTTGCGAATGCCAATCTCTTTCGTGCGCTCGGTGACACTCACCAGCATGATATTCATCACGCCGATACCGCCGACCATCAAGCCGACGGATGAGATGACGACCATCGCGATGGCGACGCCAAACGTGATGGCGCGAAACTGGTCGAGGATGGAATCGGCTGTCGCCATCCCAAAGTTATTTGGCTTGCCGAAGTCTACCTGACGGCGCACGCGAAGCAAATCCGTAATCTGGTCTTTCGCTTCGTCCATCAATCCGGCGCGTGCGACGGCCAGGATGAAGATGTCGTCGGCGTTCGGCTTGAGCTTGCGCGCGACATCAAAGGCTAGGTAGATAACGTTGTTCTGGTCGTTGTCGCTGGAGAGAAACGTCTCGCGTTTTTCCAACACGCCGACGACGCGAAACTGGTTGCCGCCAATCTCCAGCGTTTTGTCTAACGCCGAAGTGTAGGGAAAGAAGTTCTCGACTACCGCCGAGCCGACGACGCAGACCTGCTGGTTCGTGTCGTTCTCAAATTGGTTGAAGAAACGACCCTCGGTGATGACCTCCGTGCCCGCGCGTTCAAAGTCGGGCAGTGTGCCCTGAAAATTGACAGCCGCCGAAGTCTTGCCGTTAGCCGTGACGAGCAGTTTTTGTCCGAAGTAGTTGTTGGTGATGTCTAGGAAGGGGACGCTCACTTCGACCGCCGGTAGACTTCTGAGCGCAACCGCGTCGTCATACGTCAACTCCTTGCGCATCCGTTCCTCGCGCGACAGACGACCGATACGAATGCCCGGCTCAAACTTGGCGATGAAAATCGAGCGCGTGCCGAAAGATTCGACCTCTTTTTTGACCGCCGTATCAATGCCGCTGATGATGGACGCAATCGCCATCACCGTCCAGACGCCGATGACTACACCGATGACCGTCAGAAACGAGCGCAGCTTATTCGAGCGCAGCGTCGCCAGCGCCATCTTCAGGTTTTCGTATATGTCACTGCGTAGCAATTTCATAAATTTGCGATTTTAGATTTGCGATTTTTGATTGGATAAGGTGAAAAGCACCTCGACAGATTCTAAAGTCAGATTCCGCAGCATCTGTCCTTGTCCAATCGCAAATCAAAAATCTAAAATCAAAAATCT
The DNA here is from genome assembly GCA_964516695.1 of uncultured Blastocatellaceae bacterium. Taxonomy (GTDB): domain Bacteria; phylum Acidobacteriota; class Blastocatellia; order Pyrinomonadales; family Pyrinomonadaceae; genus DASVTR01. Next base: position 3,284 of record CAZEZJ010000135.1, on the reverse strand, counting down.
AAAACGTTCTAGTCCGCGCGCAGCGCTTCAATCGGGTCGAGGCGCGCGGCCTTCCATGCCGGAAAGATGCCGGACAGAATGCCGATGCCGCCCGAGACAAACAACGCGACGATAATCGCCACAATGGACAAATAGGTCGGGAAAAAAACGGCTGTCAGGAGACGCCCGATAATCCAAGCGAGCATCACTCCGATAGCGCCGCCGATGGCCGAGAGCGTGACGGCTTCGACCATAAACTGTTTGAGAATGTCGGAGCGCCGCGCGCCAAGCGATTTGCGAATGCCGATTTCTTTCGTCCGCTCTGTCACAGACACCAGCATGATATTCATAATCACGATGCCGCCGACGACGAGCGCAATCGCCGGAACGGCAATCGCCAC
>CAZEZJ010000135.1:0-2894 GCA_964516695.1 uncultured Blastocatellaceae bacterium | reverse complement strand
CACGATGGAGACGGTGCCCAAGATACGGTCGCGGATGCCCGTGATAGCGTCGGGCGTCAAGATGCCGAAGTTGTCCTTCTCGTTGGCGCTCAAGTGCCTGCGCGTCCTGAGCAGAAACCGCGCTTCCTCAACCGCGTCCTTAAACGTCTCATCGGATTTCGAGGTGGCGACGAGATAGAGCGAGCGCTGGCGAACAAGACTGCCGAAATTGTTGGCGTAGGTCTTGAGCGGTATCGTGATGAACGTATCCTGCGGCACGCCGAAGACTGTTCCCTTGGCGGTGGCGACGCCAATGACGCGATACGGCAGACCGGCAATCTGAATCTCTCCGCCAATGGCCGAGCCGGAGGGAAAGAGACGGTTAGCGATGTCCGCGCCGACGTAGGCGACGCGCATCGCCGCGTCGTTTTCCGTCGCGGTAAAGTAGCGGCCATCAGCGATGTCCAGATTATCAATGTCCGCGATGTTGGCCGTCGCTCCGTCAACCTGCACTTCTTCGATAATCTCCGCGCCGCGTTTAATCTGCGAGCGCGTGGCGAGCGCCTTCGCGCCGATTTTGTCAATCAACTGCGCGCGGTCGCGGATGTACTCATACTCTTCGAGCGTGATGTCTTTATTGCGGCGCTGCGCGGCGGCAATCGTGTCCGTGTCCTTGAAGTCTTCAAAGCTGAAGCGGCGAACGCTGAAAGACTTTGAGCCGATGCCCGCCACCTTCTCATCGAAATACGCGTTGAAGCCCTGGATGACGGAAACGACCACGACCACGGCCGTGACGCCGATAATCATGCCGAGCAGCGTTAAAGCCGAGCGCAGCTTGTGCGCCCAAATCGCCGACAGAGCGAGTTTTAGAGTCTCTATAAATTTCACGACCGTGCCTACTACGTTTGAAATGGGGGAATGGTTGCAGAACTACAGAGGCCGGAATTCGAGCGCCGGAATCGAGAAGATAAAGCTGGAAACAGTTTCTATCTTATTTCCGCTGCCTCTTCTTCACGGCTCTAGACTTTACTCATAGCGCAGCGCTTCAATCGGGTCGAGGCGCGCGGCTTTCCATGCAGGCCATAAACCAAAGATGATGCCGACCGCCGCCGAGATGCCTATGCCGACGCCGATGGCCCACAAGGGCACGTAGGCCGGAAGCGGCGAGTATTTGTTCATCAACAAACTCGCCACTTCTCCGACAGCTAACCCTGCGAGGCCGCCGATGGCCGTCAGCGCCACCGCTTCAATCAAAAACTGCCACAGGATATTGGCGCGCGTCGCGCCGACCGCCTTGCGAATGCCAATCTCTTTCGTTCGTTCCGTGACGGAGACGAGCATGATATTCATCACGCCGATGCCGCCAATCATCAGCGCCACGAAGGAGACGGCGGTTAAGACCAGGGCGGTCGCTCCCGTCAGTTGATTGTAAATATCCAGCAGCGAATCCTGCGAAGACATGCCGAAGTTGTTGGGCGCGCCGCGCGGCACGCGCCTGCGGCGGCGCAGGATGTCCGTCATCTCATCCATCGCGGTCTTAACGGCGGCGCGCGATGTCGGACGCACGATGATAAAAAAGACGACTTCCGGCGCGGGCAAGTCTGGATAATATTTGTCAAAGGTGGTGATGGGAATAAAAACCGAGTTGTCGCGCGATTGCCCAAAGAAATTGCCGAGCGGTTCCATGACGCCGATGACGCGATAAGGGTTTCCCTGAATCTTAATCTCTTTGTCGAGCGGTTCCTCGTAAGGAAAGAGCGCGCGGGCCACGTCAACGCCGAGGATGCAGACGTTGGCCCGCCCAGCCATGTCCATATCGGAGATGAAACGCCCGCGCGCGATATACTGCGAATGGACAAACTCATAGAAGGGCGTCACGCCAAGCAGGATGGGCGTGTCCGTCTGCTTATCGCCATAGCGCAGGGTCGCCGCAATCATGCGATGAATCGGAGAGACGCCCACAATCGAAGGCGCTTCGCGGCGCAAAGCTTCGGCATCGTCCATCGTCAAATCCTTACGATGAAGTTCCTCGGCTGAGGGTGGACGCCCGAAGCTCGGCTCAAACTTGGAAACGAAAATGGTGTTCGAACCCAAGGATTCAATCTGTTCAGCGAAGGCTTTGTTCAAACCCTGAATAATCGAGACCATGAAGATGACCGTGATGACACCGACGCTGACGCCAAGAATCGTCAGCGACGAACGCAGCTTGTTCGTCCTCAGCGTATCGACGGCCATCGACGCGGATTCTTTGATGTCGTCAAAAGTCATAAGTTAAGTGATAGGTGATGAGTGATAGGTGATAGGTAAAAGAAAGAGGGTTTCTCTTATCACTTATCACCTATCACTCCGCTCTTAAAGCTTCAATCGGGTCGAGGCGCGCTGCGCGCCACGCGGGCCAAATGCCGCTGATGATGCCGACGAAACTTGAGACGCCGACGCCGAGCACAGCCGACGTGATGCTGATGAGCAACGGAAAGCCCATCAACATCGAAAGCACGTAGGCGAGGGCGAAGCCCGTCAGCACGCCGATAGCGCCGCCGATGGCCGCGACCGTCACGGCTTCAATCAAAAACTGCTGGAGAATGTCGGTCTGCCGCGCGCCGATGGCCTTGCGAATGCCAATCTCTTTCGTTCGTTCCGTAACGGACACCAGCATGATGTTCATCACGACGATGCCGCCGACGACGAGCGAGATTGCCGCCACGCCAATCGTCACAAGATAGATGTTGGAGGTCGCGCTGCCGTAGATGTTGAGAAAGACATCCTGCGTCTCCAGGGCAAATCCGTCGTCCTCTTCGTTGAAGGTTTTGCCGCGCCGGTTGCGCATAATGGAGCGCACTTGGTCTTCGGCCTCTTCCAGATTTTCCGCCGCCGGAACCTGTATGTGGACGGCGATGGAATCGCGCGTGCCGTAA
>CAZEZJ010000134.1:0-12078 GCA_964516695.1 uncultured Blastocatellaceae bacterium | reverse complement strand
TTGCCTATCAAGTTGATAAGGCGTTCATTCAATAACTGGCAACTTGGGTTAATTAGGGATCTTCCAAATTAGCTTTTATCAATCTACCCTCATAGGCCGGCTAACATTCATTATTGAGTCTCTATTTGCATAGAGCTATTAAATGATTATGAACTGCGACAGATACCTAAATAATATAAATCAGAATAAGCAGGCAGAGTTCAGTAAAAAATGTGAAGACGTTTAGTAAAATATCTGAAGATTTACAAGAGACTAAATTCAATAGATAAACAGTGTTGCTCACTAGAAACGCCTTTTTCTACTGCCAATTCCGATAATGCATCTTTTCGGAATTTATCGGTTGACTAATAATAACCAGCTCTGGTGCAAATAACAGTTGCAGGGTACGTTCGATCACCGTAGTTTGAGGGATTGTGCCTCGGGATCAGGGTGAAAGCTTGGGAGCGAGCTCCACATTTAAGCCATAGGATCAAACTGAAAAGCATTTTCGCAGGCAATTACTGAAAAGGGAACGGGCGCGTCAGCTTTTGACGTGCGGTCTGATTCGGTCAAGCGTGTCGCATCGGCCGTCGGCGAAGGCGCGATGGTAGTGCAGTTTATTAACGAATACTTAAAAGAAATTCAATTTTGGGTCGTAGTTTTGCGTAGGCACCACGTTGTCATCGAACGCATGTTCTGCACGATTATTGTTTTGAGTGGTTCGAGAAACTCTCCATCAAGAGATGCAGTGGTTAAGAGCAACATCTGCTCGTCGACAAGGAACCGATCGCTCTCGTCCGGCAGGTGATAACGCCTTCCTTCTATCCGCTCTATTTTCTCTTCTATTCCGATGCTCGAAGCTAGGCGAGCAAAGAAAATCCCGCCTGGCTTCAAAACTCTCCACATCTCCCTTAGCATCATCCGCCACTGTTCTTCATCTCTCGCGAAGTGTAGGACGGCGCTACTGATGACCACATCGAAGCTCTCGTCAGCAAACGACATCCTTTCGACCAGCTCCACGCGGAAGTTATCCAACGGCAGTTGCGGGGCAAGCCCGGAAGCAGTCGCGCGAACTTGAGCAATTGCCTCTCTCGATTGGTCGACGCCGCAGACGTCGTAACCGCACCTCAAAAAATAGATTAGATTACGGCCTCCACCGCAGCCTGCATCGAGCACCCGCATCTGCGGGGTGAAGCGGCCTTTGAGCAGTTGGTCAAAGAGGTAAATGTCTATCTGGCCGAACCACTCCTGCAAATTTAAGTGTGGGAAGCGGTAATCACCACTTAAGGTTAATTCGTGGCGAGGTAGTTTTCTGCCCATATATGCTATTTGCACCAGGACCATCAAGTTGATGCCGGACTCAAGATGACGAGACCTGTCCCATAGTATGTCGTGTCATTCCAAGTCGCGGCGGCGACCACCAAAACCGTTTGGAGTTGATCAATCTGATTCGGGGCAGTGTACAGCCCATCTTGGGAAATTGATCCAATCTCAGGCAGCACCGACCAATTAACTGTTTGAAGCGGTGTGCTCGCCTGAAAAAGGCACGTTTGGGAAGCGCTCAGTGGACTTGGTGTTATTGAAGGGTTGACGGCGATGAGTTGCGGGTCCGACGGTAATAAAGCAATCAACGCTATCCCTTGAATGCTTGGATTAGTCTGGCTGGCGGCCGAAAGTATGACTGCGGTTGGCTCGCTGATAGTGTCAGGGGGCGTGTAATTCCCATTGGCGTCATTAGAGCCTACCTGCGGATTTATAGACCAGTCTATCTCCTGATTGTCTGATGTTGGCATGACCGCAGTGAATTGCTGTGCCTCCAAAGAATCGGGAGTTATCAAGACAAAAAGCGGACTAACCATAATTTCGGCAGGCACAAGCGTGACAACTGAACTTGAGGTCGTCTGGTCTGTGCTGCCCATGGCCGTCACCACATCAATCTGCGGAGAGGATATGGAAGCGGGCGCAGTATAGAGTCCCTGCTGGTTGATTGTTCCGGCCGCCGGATTATCAACTCCCAACCCGCTTACGAACCACTCTACGGCCTGATTTACGTTCGGAGGCGATGTTGCATTGAACTGCTGTGTTTGTGCATTTGAGAGCGTTACCATCAGCGGCTCTGATACGACGGACGGAACTTGCACATCTCCGACCAGCAACAGGTCGCCAGGCACATAGGCGTTTTGAAATGAGAGGATGCTTTGGCCCGGAAAGAGCAAATTGCTGACGGCAAAAGCGTTCACCTCCGGCAAGTCGAAATGTGCTCGAAGACGAGCGTGGTATTCCATATATCTGTCCAGGAGAAAATATCCTGCACCCACTTGATAACATCTTCAACCTTGGCTCCTATGGCTTGAAAGATAGAATGCACAATCGAGATGGCATCGCGGATGCCGGTCACTATCAAGTCACCAAGCTGTTGTAACTCTTCGCCAATCTTGACGGTCAGGGTCACAACCTTTTTCACTGCATCGTAGACCCACTTAGTAACCTTCATCGCCCCGCGTTCGATGGCGTGCCATATATCCCCGAAAAAGTTTGTGATGGAATTCCCCGGCCGGGCTGTCATTGACGCCTTCAGGTAATCGCTTAACTCTTGTTGAGTTGAGAAATTGGTGAAGGAAGGATTCGCTGAGTCGCTAAAATCAAGAACCCATCCGGCTGAGGACTGATGGGTAGCGCTCGGCGTGCCCATGTTGATAGCGTTAATAATACCTTGCGCGGCCGGGCCTGCAATATCTTGAGTGATGCCGCTTGGAAGCTGCCCTTGAGCGCTCGCATTCACAAGTGTCTCGGCGCTCATCGCCGGGATGTTGGCTGAACCGGTGTTGACGGCGGAAATTCCCGATAAGAAATCTGTGATGTACTGATTGGGCTGAACAGCCAGCGGTCGCGAAAGGCCGTTGGCTGAGACCGTGTACGTAGGCGAACTGAGACTCGTCACGAGAGACGACAAAGTTATCACGCCCGACGCATCTGTTATGACAGAGGCCGTCTGACCTTGTCCAGGCCCGATAAAGTAAGTGCTCCCCGCGATTAGTATCGCGGTTTCCGTTGCTGCGCTGATGTCGACAGCAACGTTGGCCGCCGGAAGGTAGTTGCTGTCAACAACGCTTAGCTGAGTTCGGAATCTAGACAGTTCATATGGTATTTCACCGCTCGGTTGTTGCACTTTAATGCGCGACCATTGCTGCGTCTTCGCATCTTGCGATAGAACATGGAGCGTGGCATCTATGCCGGCGGCATAGAGTGTGTAGGTAGACTGCGATGAGATAGGAGCCGCGACGAGCGCCACAGCCGTGTCCAAAGGAAAGATTTGAGACCAGACCGGAGCCTGACTGCTATCCCAGCCTGTCTGGTGAAGCACCCACAAACCACCATCGCCGTCAACCCCGTAAAAGCTGAGATAAGTGTTATACAGTCCTGCTCCTTGGACAATCTGTGTGCCGGGTATCTGTGTAATCTGGTCCGAGAAGGCCACCGTTGTGTAAAGATTATTTTTCGTATCCGAGAAGACCAACATCATCGAACCAAGATGCTCGTATGCGAGATGAATCGTGTTCACCGGGTTCGGTGTGCTGACAGTCTCGGGACCGGATACAAGGCTGTCGTTCTTGCCTTGAAACAACTGAAGCTGATTGTTAACGACGGCAGCGAGCGTCCAGTTGGTACTGTTTGTCATCTCCAACGCGCATTGAGCGTCAAGCAGCCCGGAGTTGAAGTCACAGAGAGCGGCATTCCAACTGCCGGAGGCAAAGTTGTATGTGATGAGCTGGAGGTCCCCGCTCGGCGTGGCGCCATAGGCTAAGAGCGCATTGGTCAGCGGCACTCTAGCCAAGCCCAGATTATAGGATTGCCCGAACACGTCCGGCGCTGACCATGTCCCATCGACGCTCAAGCTGGTGTGATAGGTGTTCTTTCCATCCTGAAAGAAAGCATGGACCTGATTGTTTGCATCAAGCCCCGCAACCACTTCCCGCGCAGAACTGCCACCGCTAATCGGTTGCAAGCCCCAACCTGATTGTAATGTTGTATCAGGATAAAGAAGGTTGAGTCCCTGCCCTAACACAATGACCAGAGAGGCGGTGATGCCGTCAGGCATGAGGATGGGAGCTAGCGGGGCTGTGCATTTCAGATCAACCAGAATGTCGCTGGTGAGTATAAAATCATCGCTCATTCTGCTGTCAGCAGAGATAGTGATGGGACCCGTATTTGAGTTTGTCATAAGCCTCTTCTCCCATGCTTATCAGACAAGTAACGATTTACCGCCCAAATAAACCCTTAAAAGGAATGGAAGCGAAACTCAAGAAAAGAGCGTGAGAAGGAGAGTAAATTAGTCTTGTGTTAGAGATTTGTCAATATTTATGCCGAGGCTCGTCCTCGCGAACCTGTAAGCTCTCGAGCAAACAGACTCTATCGCGCAGATGCAAGGTGGCATCGCGCTTCAACCTGACGACGAAGTGCGACTTCATTTGCACCAGCAGCTTGAGCCGGTTTCCCGGTTGTTCCCCGCGCCACGCTATCCAGCATTGTGTGTGCTCTTTCTATGGAAACATAGATGACTTTAACTCTTCGCGCGTGGCCTCGCCTTCCGGCGCGGGAAGGGTCATAACGTATGCCAGCCGCTCACCGAAATTTTTCGGTTGGCCGAGAGCCTCGGCCAGTATGTCAAGTCTCTGAGTCTCGGTCCACGCGTTGAACAGCGGCACTTTTTTAAAATACATTGCCGACACCAGCGTGAGGAGGGCGATGACGTAAGTCGCCTGCATCTCGCCCAGCACATCTCCCATGTCAATCGACATACGGCGGCTCTCGGTCGCATCCTGAAAGACGTTGTAGAACTCGATGGCGGCGTGCTCTTGCACGTAGGACGGGTGGAACACCTGTAGCTTGTTGGCGTAGTCCGTATCGCGCAGCAGGTTCCCCTGTCCGACCATCGGCACGAAGCCGGTGGAGCCTACCAACTCCTCCATCCGCCCGGCGTGCGGGAACGGCTTCTCGTCGAGCCAGAACATCGGAAAGTAAGACGGATAGAGGATGTTGCTGTAGGTCGATAGAGTGCTCATTTCCGCGACGGAATCACCGATTTCCCTCGCGGCTATAATGGACATTTCGAAGCAGCGCCGCGCATCGTAGGGGTCTCGCTCGTGGCACAGACAGGCGAGCAAACGCAGAGCCTGCGGCATGTCAGGCGCCGTCAGCTTCGGCAGAATCTCCTTGAGCTTGGCGAGGAAGGCGTCGCGGTCATTATTGGCGATGCCGCCCCATGCCTGAGTGTCGTTGTCCACAATCGCGCCCAGCGCCGCTCGCGCCGATTTCAGGTTGTAGAGTTGAACCAATAGTTCGAGTTGACGTGAGGGCGGTTGCCGGATGCCCGCGCTGACAAGTTGCTCTGTCGCGCGTTGGACAATGGCTTTCACTGTCGGCCCCCGGCGGAACTGTAGGAGGCGGAGGACGTTGTTAGCCGAGTCGAATTCATCCAGACCGCCCGCATTCTCATGCTTCGCGCCTTCGACGATTGGCGGAGGGCCGTCCGGTATGAGCGGTGTGAGGCCGGCCCGGCGGAGCACTTCGTCCAATATCGTCCGCGTGTGGCCGGCGAGAACCATCGCCGCGCCGTCGCGCCGCGTAGGTTTCGGCAAGCTGTGACAGGAGAACAGTACGCGCGTGAGGCCCACACAGTCGAGATGCATTTGCGCCGAGCCGCGGGCCAGCCATTGTTGGGGCGTAATCCATTCCGCCGCGCCTTTTTCTTTGTGGTCAACCCAAAGAAGACTACGTTCGGTGATGGTTCGCGCTAGCGGGGGAATCAGGTCTAGATCATCGGAGCCGGAGTAACCGACGACGATTAGGTCGTAGTTGGAAAGAATTTCCTCGAACCAGTCCATCCGCCGCGAACGCTTCGAGAAGATTGTGGTGAACGTTGCGGCCATGCTTTCCACGTCGGTCAGGCAGCCGTGAATCTTCCAGAGCACTCCGGCCGAGTTGCGCCTGGGCGAGGGGGGAGCAGTGAAGTCCTTGTCGTGGCGAGCCACTCTACAGTCACGCCCATAGAGGTGCTTGTAAGCGGTCTCAATGTGAAGGTCGAAATTCGTGGTGATGACGACGGCCCCCCGCTTAACGAGTTGAGCCAGCGCGTAGTGGTTAATGTTAGGCGTGCCGGATTGCAACTCGCTCAGGAGGCTCGCGCGGACGTGGCGCTCGATGTCCGCCATCGCTACTTCGAACCGAAGGAATTCTCCCGGCCTTGCTGGAAAGTCGGTCGGCCGGTCGATGATGTGTGCGAGGTCCTCGCGCGCCACTATGCCCGAGATTTGATGGAGCAGTGACCGTTCCATGAGGCTTCTTGCGCTGGGAAGCCCCGCCGGAGAATCTATAGAGACGCCGGCCCCCGCTAGGATGGCGAAAGGAGGTCTAAAATCGCTTAGAACTTGCTCAAGGGTTTTCATCGGACATAGCTCCCTGCCTGGCTGCGTTGAAATCCTGCGGCGGCACCTATCCTAAAGACGTGCGCGGCTGCTCGGCGTTGAGGAACAAAAGCATTTGACCAGACACTATACGGAAAACGTCGAAGCTTATCACGCTTATCTCAAAGGGCGTTTCCACCGGAACAAGCGAGCGCCGCAAGCTTTGCGGAAATCAATCGACCACTTCAAGCAGGCCATCGCGCTCGACCCTTCTTACGCCACGCGCCTGCGCACCGGGCTAGCCTGAGCGCCAGGGAACGTCCAGAATCGCCACCTCGCTATCGGTGTGACCCGCCTGGCTGAGGACCTGACTTTCAGCCTCAACAGCTCGATTATCCCGTCGATACGTAAGCTTTAGACGATATTCGCCGGTCAATAAAAGAGGCTGCGTGTCTGATGTGCGGGTGATGATGAAAGCGGTGCCGTCGGCTTTTCGTAACACGGGTGTGTGACCAACAGTCGAATAATCACTGTCGGGGAGAAAACGCCGCGCATGGATAATTTCGCCATCGGGCGCGACCAGCCGCAAGTTGCTCCCCGACGCATTTAAGGACATCGCGCCATCGTCGTTCAGTGTCGCAGCGAACCGTCGCACCAGCCCTGGTTCATCCGTGCTTCCTGCCAACTCCGCTTCATTGCCCGAGAACACTTGCACGCGAGTTCCGGCAGGGAAAGGCTCCTCGCTGCTAAAGGCGTAGTACGTTGTCCAGCCCGACACAGCTACTTGCACTTGCGAGAATCGTGCGTCTGCATTGTCGTAGCAGTAGAGTCCGATTCGCCCGGCGCTGAGGTCCGCATCTTCGACCGCGAAGAGAGGTGCGCCGTCGAGGTATCCCGTCAGTCTTGAGCCTTGGCTGTCAATCGTCACCAGATACTCGCGCCCCTGCTCGTAGAGGCGAGCGGCCTGCCACAACACTGTCACGACGCCGTCCACCTTTTTAATCAAGCGACTAAAATCCTCGCGGTCCAATGTTAGGCGGTAGTAATTGTTGGAGTCTGTGTAACGGAACATACACCCAAGGGCGTGCCTATCGAAGTTGGCGAGTCGCACTATCAACCGCAGATCGGTCCATTGAGCGTTGCCGGCGAGCGCGTAGGTCCCGAGTTTCTCCGGCGCGGCTGGATTTCCGTCGTTGATGTTGCTGGCCTGAATCAGTGAGCCTTCGCTTACCTGCCACCGCGAAGGGGCGTTTACCGTGCCTTCGTCAACAAAGGTCCAGGTGTTTGCGTCGAGCGTGTCGAAAGTCTCATTCAACAACCAATCGTTGAAAATCTTGCTCGCTGGGAAGACACGCACGTTTGAGAAGCGCGCGTCTCGGTTAAACCAGCTATAGAGACCAATCTGCCCGGCGGGCAGAGCCGAGTCTTCAACGACGAACAACGGAACTCCATCCAGATAGCCGCGCAACGTATTGCCTGTGAGCACGAAAGTGAACTCATATGAGCGTCCAACCTCGTACCTGTAGTCATCTTTCCACAGCAACGTGAAGTTCCCGGCCACGTTCTTCACGAGGCGGCGGTAGCGGCGGTCTGAATCCATTGAGAAGCGATAATAGTTGTTTGCGTCTGCGTAACGGAACATGACGCCGATGGCAGCCTCAGTAAACGACTGAAGACGCGCTGTAACGATTACATCTGTCCACGCAGGGTCTCCTGTCACCGTATGCGTACCGCGTTTGCTGAGCGGCGCTGCGACAAAGGGTGGCTCCAAGATTTGGCTCATTTGTCGCAACGTGCCCTCAAAGATGGACCAGGCGGAAGGCGCTAACATTGTTCCTTCATCCACAAACGTCCAACCGGTCGTGTCGCCGGCTGCGAAGCGGTCGCGCAGCAGTAGGGAGGCGCTAAGCGACGGCTCGCACACTTCGACGCGCTCGAAGCGCGCACCATCATTCGCCCAGGAGTAGAGACCAATTTGACCAGCCGCGTGCGCGGTGTCAGTGATATCGAATAGTTGCTCAGCATCAAAGTAGCCGATGAGGTGTGGGCCAACAGCATCAACCGTGACAACAAAGTCTGTGCCAATCGTGTAGCTGCCCGCGCTTTCCCATAAGGTTGAGACCACGCCGGCCTGCTTCTTGATGAGGCGGCGCATTCCGTGCTGTTGATCGAAGGAAAGCCTGTAGTAGTTCGCTTCATCCACGTAGCGAAAGATGACGCCGAGCGCTCCGCTTGCGTCGGACCTTATCGCGGCTGTTAGGCGATAGTCCGTCGCCCGCGTTTCGCCCGCAATCACGTGTGTGCCGGGCTGTGCGGGTGTGGCCGCGTCGCCGATGCCCGTTTGCTGCACGAGCGCGCCCGCTTTAACTTTCCACCGCGACGGCGCGGCGGTGATGGCTTCATCAGTCACAACCCACCGGCCGAGTTGTCGAGTCGCATCCGTTACCATGACGCTCTCGAAACGTGCGCCTGCATTATTCCAGCAGTAGAAGGCAATGCGTCCCGCGCGCAGCTCGCCATCGTAAACTTTAAAGAGTTGGATGCCGTTCAGATACGCTCTTAACTCAGCGCCCGCCGCGCGGATAGTCAGCAAGTAATGTTGGCCGGTGTTGTATGGAACCGTGTCTTCCCAGAGGACTGTAACTACTCCGTCAACTCTCTTGATGCAACGCCTGAAACTGCGTTGACGATCCATAGAGACCAAATAATAGTTGTCGCGGTCCACGTAGCGAAACATGATGCCGATGCCTTCGTCATCGTCCGAACGTATGCGCGCCGCGATTTGAACGTCGCGCCAATGCGAATCGCCTGCGATAGCGTGAGTGCCGGGAAAATGCGCGCCGTCGTTCGGGGCATGTACGTTCGACAGTTGCGTGAGCACGCCGGCCCGAGCCGTCCACAGCGAAGGTCCTTCCTCCACTCCTGGCTCCTCGACGACCTGCACCTCTGTCAGGTCTGTGAATACCGATTCGAAAAGGACCGGGTCGGAGTGAAGCGATTCGACCTCCAGCGCTTCAAACCGGGACGGCGCGTTGGACCAACAGTAGAAGCCCACTCCTCCGGCGCTCAAATCGTCGTCGTGAACGTGGAACAACAACTGCGTGTCCCAATGTGCGACGAAGTGATTCTCGAAACATTCGAGGACAATCGTAAGTGACTGTCCCGTGGCGTAAAGTCCGTCGTCCTCCCAGAGCGTGGTGACAACGCCGTCAACTTTCTTTATCAGCCGCCGGTAAGCGCGCCGTCGATCGAAAGAGTAACGGTAATAATTGTTCGCGTCGTGGTAACGGAACACGAAACCGATAGCTTCATCATCACCCGAGTTGAAGACGGCGCGGATACGCGCATTCGCCCATGACTCTGAGCCTTTGAGAAGAGCGATAGTGCCCGGCTTATCCGGCACCTCTCTGGAAGTGTCGCCGCCATAGATATTGCTCGACTGTAGGAGCGCCCCACTCACCACTTGCCAGTTCGAAGGCGCCAGCTCCTTTCCTTCGTCGATAATCGTGTAATGGTCCAACGCGTGAGGCCCGAAGTCTTCCAGAAACAGCAGGCCGGCGGCATTTTTAAATTCATCTCGGAAGAGAACTTCACCGTGCGTTGTGTCAGCGAGTGCTCCGGGAAGCGTCTGCTGCTCGATGCGATAGTCTGTGAGATTGAGAGCGCTGCGCGTTAAAACCGTCACCGACTCCTCGATGGGTCGCAATGCGCCGAACGTTACACCGGTGAGTTTTGCTGCCTGCGGTGGTATTACTGAAGCTCCCGCGCGTTCGGCGCGCGTTAGCTCTAGAGTTGTGCGTTTCCAATCAATGGGTTCGGAGCATTGCACGAGCAGTGCGAACGCCGCGCCGCTGCTACTGTTCCCGTCGCCTAACTCAAGGCGTGTCACTTGCACCTCTTTGGGGTTCGGAAGCGTCGTCACGCCGGTGAGCTTTGCGAGTGCTTCATAGGCCCGAGCTTCCGAATCAGACACGGGCGAGCCAAGACCAACGGCGGCGCTGAGCGCTGTTCCGACCGCAGGTCCATCCGTTACTACTGTACGCCAAGTGTCGTCGTTGTAGCTGTGTAGATGATGGAAGAAGTTTGTAAATAGTGAAGTGGTGAACTTGAATTTGTAGACGCTTGGCGCGGCATTGCTGAAATCGTCAACGCGCACGTCGCTAAAGCGCGCTCCTGCATTTGCCCAGCAATAAAATCCGATAGTGCCGCTGCTGAATGCTTCATCGATTGTGTCGAACACCGGATCGCCGTCCATGTAAACTCGAAGTCTGGAACCAATCGCCTCAATCGTAACGAGATAATCGCGGTCGAGTGTATAGGTGAATTCATCTTCCGCGAGGATTGTTGTCGTCTCTTTGTAAATTTTCAGCAGGCGCCGATTCTTGCGCTCTCTATCCATCGAGAAACGGTAATGATGTGTCGCATCTTGAAAACGGAACACGAGACCAATGGCGTCGTCGTCTTGAGTACGCATGAAGACGCTCAAGCGATAGTTGGTCCAGTTAATTGACTGCTCAGGATGATTTGATGGAAGCGAGGGCGTGTTGCCATAAACGAGGAGCGTGCCGGGTTTGACGGGATCACTGGCAGCACTAGAACCACCCCAAATGTTAGAAGTTTGAATAATGTGGCGGCTTGCCGGTGCCCCTTGTTCGCCCACTTGCCAGCGAGACGGAACATCATTCGTGCCTTGATCTATGACCGTCCAGCGACCAAGCCCACCTGCGGTGGCGCCAACCTCATAGTCTTTGAATGTTTCATGCAGGAGCAGCGGAACGAGACGTGCCTCGTAGACCGTATCGCCGTTAAGCACCTGCTGCTCGTTTGCCGCGGAAAGTGTTTTGTTGTGTGGAATAGTTGTGTGGTCGATGCGAGCGCAGTCGCTACTATTTACCGTCGTAATCCAGTAGTTCTCACTTTCGGTAAGCGTCAAAGCTTCGGTCACGCCCCAGCGGTTGTTGATTATGATGAGACGTCCATGCACGTCACGCACGGGCTGATTGTTGTTGTCGAAGAGATAGAGATTCAGGTCGCGGCCAATGATGCGATACATGAGGTCAACGTAGTTTTCGTTGAAGGCAACGCCAACGTCGTAAGCTCGATAGACCGGACGCGGTAATGATGATTGTTCGCCTGGCGCCGGAACTGTGGCCGGAATCGTTTGTGCAACGTAGCGCGTAAGGTCCTGTAGGCCGCTGTCGAATTTTGCAGGGTCCTGGCCTGCCGGAAGCGAGAGCGAAACAAGGCCCGGTGGTCCTTCGGTGCGGAAGTATGCAAACTCCGTGAGGTCAAGCTCTTTCGTGGCTATGCCCGATGCTGAGATGTGAGTGACGACTTTAAGACGATAATTCGTGTGCGGCTTGAGCACCTCGCCTTGCTGCGACCAGCGCGCCATCTCATTCGTGACGTGTTGCGTCATCAATTCCTGCAATTCAACCTGCTGCGGGTCCGGTCCGAGGTTGATGCAAATCTGAACGATGCAGATGTCTCCTCTGACCACTACCCCCGTCATGCCTTCGCCGCGAAGCTCTAGAAAGTTTCCGACGGGCGTGATTGGACCAACGACCTGAACATCGCCCTTGTACCCGATGGCTGTGATGGGTGATAGCTCATCATGCTCCCTGGCGATTAGGATACGGACGGACTTTGCCGGTTCGGGAAGAACAATAATTACATTGGGGGAGTCGTTAGGGGC
>CAZEZJ010000133.1:0-12157 GCA_964516695.1 uncultured Blastocatellaceae bacterium | reverse complement strand
AGTTGGTCTTTGAGGTCGTGCGTCATTCCGGCGAGCGTGTAGCGTTGCTTGATGCGAATCTCGTCGGGCACGTCTTCATCGCGGCCCGTGAAAGAAACAGGCTGGAAGGCGATGGTCTGCACCTTGTCAATATTCTTCGCCGCAAATTCTACAATCTGGCCGATGCCGTCGTTGTTGATAGTGTTAACGATGGTGGTCACAAGCGTGACCTTGATGCCGACGCTCGCTAGATTCTCAATCGCGCGCAGCTTCACATCGAACAGGTTGCCCACACCCCTGTGCTTGTTCTTCTCCTCGGAGACGCCATCAAATTGCAGGTAGACGCCGTGTTGTCCGGCGGCTTTAGCGGCCTTGCAAAACTCTATGTCTTCAGCGAAGCGAATGCCGTTGGTGGCGGCGAGAATTCTGTAGAAACCGATTTTCTTGGCGTAGGCCACAGCTTCCAAGTAGTAGGGCGAAAGCGTCGGCTCGCCGCCGGAGAAGAGAATGATAACTTGACGACGCGGCTTGAAGGAGACGGCGCGGTCTAAAATCGCCTTCGTGTCTTCAAACGTCGGCTCGTGTACATAGCCGACCTGATTGGCATCCATGAAGCACGGATTGCACATCATGTTGCAGCGGTTCGTTAAATCAACCGTCAAGACAGCGCCGCGCCCAAACTTGATGTTCGATGTGCCGTGGCGGTGAACGTCTTTATCTTCGGCGGCGCGAAAGTCGCGCCCGAAAAAGAGCGATTCGATGCGTTCGAGAAACTTTGGGTCGGTCGCCATCACGTCTGTAAACTCGCCGTGCTTCGGGCACGTCTTGCGCATGATGACCTGATTATTCTCTTCCAAAATCTGAGCTTTAATCTCGCCCGGATGGGCGTGCATCAAGGTCTCAAGCTGCGTCTCGCCGGTGATGACGGCGTCGCGCACTTCCTTGACGCAGCGCGGGCACAAGCTGTCCGTCTCGCGCGGAAAGCCGAGCGGCGGAGCCGAGCGCTCATAAGATTTCAAGAGCGGCCCCGGCGCCCACTTGGGCCGGATGGCTTCACCCTCCGGCAGGCGTTTGTTAACCGACTGGAATACCTTCCACGCGACATCCGAAAGGTTTGAGAGCAGCGTAGAGCTTTTCACTCCGCTGAACTTGCCTTTCTCCGATTCGCCTCTGCGGAATTGATCACTGAACAAGAATCGTTCTCCTTAGAATAAACGCGGGCCGCCGCGTACGAATTAAATAAAATGTAAGATGACTGGCTCTCGTCGGGTTCACAGCAAAGCACACACGTATCCGCTTAAAGCTTTGCAACGTGACATGATAGCGGCATTACTGGGCAAAGGCAAGGCTAACATCAGGAATTGAAAGCCGTAATTTGCGGGCCGAAAGAAAAGAAAATCAGGAAAAACGTAATAAAAGCGGTTTTTGGGTCTCGCTGTTCCGGCTTCTGGACGTAAACGTCCGCTATCCGTTCTGACTCTTGGCTTACGGATTCTGAGTTCTGCTCTTATTTATTGTACTATCCAAGCCGCGCTAAGCTTGCTTATGAACGTTCATCCGACAGCTATCGTGAGTCCGCGCGCCGCCATCGCGAGCGCTGTGCGCATCGGCCCCTATGCCGTCATTGAAGATGATGTCGTCATCAGTGAGGGATGCGAGATTGGCGCTCATGCCGTCGTCAAAAGATTTACCACGCTTGGCGCTCGCAATCGCATCTTCGAGCACGCCGTGCTGGGAGGCGAACCGCAGGACGTTAAATTCGGAAACGAGCCGAGCCGTCTCGTCATCGGCGATGATAATTTGATACGCGAGTATGCGACTCTTCATCGTGCCAGCGGCGAGGGGGAAGCAACACGCGTCGGCTCGCGCAACTTTCTGATGATTGGCGTCCACATCGCGCACAACTGCGTGATTGGAGACGATAACATCTTCGCCAACGGCGCGGCGCTCGCCGGACACATCGAGGTCGAAGACCACGTTTTCCTGTCCAACAACGTCGGCTGTCATCAATTCGTGCGACTTGGGCGCTACGCGATGGTGGGCGGGAAATCGAAAATCGTGCAAGACGTGCTGCCGTTCTTTATCACGGACGGCAATCCGCCGCGCGTTCGCGGTCTTAATTCCGTGGGCCTGCGCCGTGCGGGCTTTTCATCAGAAGCGCGACGCGCGTTGAAGAGGGCTTACCAGCTTCTCTTTCGCTCCGGCCTCTCACTCGCGAACGCGCTCGCCGCGATGTCGCGGTTGGGCGATGCAGACGTTAATCATCTGATAGACTTTATCCGCAACTCTCCGCGCGGATTCACCCGCGAGCGGAAAGCACGGCGCGAGATTTCCGAAGAGACCGTCTCCATCCGAAGCTTATGAGCAGAGACAGCAACGAAAAGAGCGCCGCCGAATTGGCCGCGCACGTCGGAGGGCGATTGATTGGCGAGGGCAACGTCTGCGTCAGCAGAGTCGCCAGCCTTGAGAGCGCGGGTGAGGGCGAGATTGCTTTCGTCGAAGACCGGAAACTGTTGGAGAGCGCCGCTTCAAGTAAGGCTTCGTGTTTGATTGTGCCGGAAGGCGCGCGAGTTGACGCGCCGTGCTTGATTGAAGCCGCGCGCCCGAAGCTGGCCTTCGCGCTCATCGCAGAACTTCTGCATCCCGCGCAGAGAAGAGAGCCATCAGTTCATCCTTCAGCCAACATCGCGGCGAGCGCGTCTGTTGACGAGAGCGCATTCATCGGAGCGCGTGTCGAAATAGGCGAGCGCGCGCGCGTCGGCGCGGGGACGCAAATTTTGGCGGGCGTGATTGTGGGCAACGACGTGCGCGTCGGGCTTGATTGCGTGCTGCATCCGAACGTCGTGCTCTACGACGGCGCGCAACTTGGCGACCGCGTGATTCTTCACGCGGGCGTCGTCATCGGCGCGGACGGCTTCGGTTATGTTAAAAGCGACGATGGCTATCACAAGTTTCCGCAGCGTGGCACGGTCTTGATTGAAGACGATGTTGAAATCGGCGCTCTGACCTGCGTTGACCGTGGCGCGCTTGGGCGCACGCGCGTCGGGCGCGGAACGAAGATAGACAATCTGGTGCAAGTCGGGCACAACGTAGAGATAGGCGAGCGCGTCGTTATCGCTTCGCAGACGGGCATCAGCGGCAGCACAATCATTGAAGACGACGCGATTATCGGCGGGCAGGTCGGGATGGGCGACCACGCGCGCGTCGAGAGCGGCGCTGTCATCGGCTCGAAGGCGGGCATCTTGCCTGGCAAAATCGTTCGCGCGGGCGTCTGGTGGGGCATCCCCGTCCAGCGCCTCGAAGATTACAAACGACTCAACGCGCACATGAATCGCTTGCCGCAAATGCGCGATGAACTGAAAGAATTGCGCCAGCACGTGAGAGAACTGCAAGATAAGTTAAACGCCGCGGCAGCCTTGCAGCAGGAAGATGAAGAGGCGCGTTAGAGACAGAGACTAAAAAGGCGCAATGAAGTCTACTGCATGAAGCCTGCCGCCAGTCGCAAGCCGCGTGTTTACGCCAGCACATAAGCAGCACAACGTTGAGAGTGGTTTTTATGTTAGCGCGCGTGCGCGTCGCCTTTCACGTTAGTCTTTTCTCTCCAATCACGAAGGGCATCGAGGATAGCGTCGGCGGCGCGCTCGGATGCTCGTCCGGCTCCGAGCAGCGCGGTGGTTTCGCTAAGGCGCTGGCGCAAGGCTTGATTGCGTTTGGCGTCAAGCAGCGCGTTTAATTCTTGGGCCAACCGCTCGCCGTTTAAATTCTTCTGCATTAATTCCGTCACCATTCTTTCGCCTGCTATCAGGTTGACGAGGCCGTAATGCTCGGCGGTAATGAGCCTGCCGAGTGTGTGCCAGTTAATCTGTGATTCCTTATAGACGATGACGAGCGGCGTTGAGAGCATGGCGGCTTCGAGCGTCGCTGTGCCGCTGGCGACCGCCGCTGCGTCTGCCGCACCGAGCGCTTCGCGCGTCTCGTGTTGAATCAGCCGCAAGACTTCCGGCAACGGCGCGCCGCGCCTCTCGCGTGCATCAACGTGGGCCTGCGCCTCCGCTAAATTTCTGTTGGGCGCGAGCGCGACGACAAACTGCGCATCGGGGCGAGATTGCGAAAGGAGCGCGGCGGCATCGAGCATCGGCGGCAGGATGCGTTCGAGTTCCTTGTGGCGGCTGCCGGGAAGCAGCGCGATGATTGGTCGCGTCGCATCGAGCAGGTGGCGCTCGCAGAATTCCTCGCGCGTACTTCGCGAGCGAACCTCTCCGGCCAGCGGGTGGCCCACGAATGCGACCTGCTCGACGCCGCGCTCTTTGTACCAAGCGGGTTCAAAAGGCAGGATGGCAAGCAGCAGGTCAACGTCGCGGCGAATGCTGCGCACGCGGTAGGAGCGCCAGGCCCAGAGCTGCGGGCTGATGTAGTAGATGACGCGCAGGCCGCTCCGGTGTAGCTTGCGCGCCAGCCGCAGATTAAACTCCGGCCAGTCAACCAGCACAACCGCATCGGGCCGTCGCTTTATTGCCGCTTGTTGCAAAGCCTGATAGGCCCGCCAGAATTTCGGCAGCACGCGCGCCACCTCAAGAATCCCCATAATCGCCAAATCGTCAGACTGCACGATTGATTCCACCCCGGCCTCGCGCATCATCGCGCCCGTCGCGCCGAAAAACTCAAACTGCGTCCGCGGTGATGCGTCTTTGAGCGCGCGAACGAGCGCCGCCGCGTGCGCGTCGCCAGACGGTTCGCCCGCCACAATCATCAAGCTTAACTGTTCGGTCATCTAAGAGGAGATAATAAAGAAGTCGCTGCCCTTTTGTCTTTCGCTGGCTACGTGTTAGCATCAGCGCGATCTGAAAATGACATGGCGCGGCGCGAGTTGGTGTGAGCCTTTCGAGTTTGGAGAGATGCGCGGCGTAGCTTGCGGCCTGCGGAGGTCAACAGGTTTTTCTTTGCGGAGCGGATTTCCCCTGAACAAAGAAATATACTCACGCTTCGTGCTCGTCCTCGCCGTGCTGACGATGCTGGCCGGAGCCGCTCCCCTCTGCGCGCAGCAGACCAATCCGGTTGACCGTCAGGTCACCAATCCCATCACAGACACGCCGAGCGTCAATCCGCTTTCGCAGGAGCAACCCGTGCGCCCGCGCGTGGCCGTGCAGCCGAGCGAGGCCGCCGCCACCACGCCCGCGACTCAGGAACTAGACGTGCGCGCCGATAAGGCGACGGCTTCCGGCCCGAAGGAAGCGCGCGTGGCTGTTTACGAAGGCAACGTTGACGTGCGCATCGGCGTGTATCGCTTGCAGGCCGATAAGGTCACCGTCTATGAAGCCACCAACAAGGTCCTCGCCGAAGGCAACGTCGTCTTCGACCAAAACACAGACCGCGGCACGCAACGCATCACGGGCACGCGCGCCGAGTGGAACTACGCTACCAAACTCGGTTTCTTCATCAACTCGACGGGCTTCACCAACCAGACAGAGGACGGCACCGTCATCTACTACACCGCCGACAGCGTTGAGAAGGTGAGCTTTGATACCATCGTCGCCATCAACGCAGAGATTACGGCCTGCGATGAAGACGTGCCGAAGTGGAGCTTCAGAAGCAAGCGCGTGCAGATTAAGATTGGCGACCGCGTGCGCGTCTCGACGCCTAACTTCCGCGTCAAGGGCGTGCCCGTCCTCGTTCTGCCCTTCGCTTCCATCTCCATCAAGCGGCGCGACCGCGCCAGCGGCTTTCTGACGCCGACCTTTAGCGGCTCGGGTGCCAAGGGCTTTCGCATCTCCAACGCCTATTATCAAACCCTGGGCCGCTCGGCTGATGTGACCTTTCGCCAAGACTACTACTCGGCGCGGGGCCTCGGCTTTGGCGCAGACTTTCGCACGCGCGCCAACTCGCGCTCGTTTCTCGATTTCGGTTTCTTCGCCGTCAAGGATCGCATCTTCGGCAGAAAGGCCGGAGAGGGCACGCCCGACCAGGGCGGCTCAAGCTTCTACGTCAAGGGCGTGCACTATTTCCCGAACGGCTTTCTCGCCGCCGCCGACGTTAATATCACTTCCAACCTGGCGTTTCGCCAGGTCTTCTCCGATTCGATACAACAAGCCATCTCGCCCGAAGAGCGCTCGCAGATTTTCATTAACAAAAATTTCGGCGACTACAGCTTCGATTTTCTAGCGCGCACGCAGGTCACCAGCCTGCCAAACTCGCGCATTCGCATTCGCCAGTTGCCGAGCATCACGCTCGATAAGCGTCCCTCTGCGCTCAGGTTTTTCGAGCGCATTCCGGTCTATTTTTCCATCAGCGGCGGGCTTGAAGGCGTCAGCCGCAAGGAGACCGTGGAAGACCCAGAGTTGTTCGAGCAGGAAGTTAACGGCCTGCCAATCATCACGCCATCCATCGTGCAACGCTTGGATGTGCACCCGCGCTTTTCCGTCCCGGTCTATTTCGGCGGTTGGTCTGTGACGGGCACGATGGGCCTGCGCGGAACTTACTACTCTAATTCCATCGACCCGACGACGCGACTCGTCTTGAGCCGCGATGTTGTGCGCGGCTACGGCGAGTTTGAATTGGACGTGCGCCCGCCAGCCTTTGCGCGCAACTTTCGCCACCGCGACAACTCCTTCTTTTTTCGCCACGTCATCGAGCCTTACTTTATCTATCGCAAGATTGAAGGCATCTCTAATTTCGAGCGCATCATTCGCTTTGACCAGGTTGATACGGTCGCCGATACAAACGAGATAGAGTATGGCATCGTCAATCGTTTTTTCACGCGGCGCTCAACGGAAAACGTCAGCCCAGCGGCCCGCCGCACGGAAGGCCGTCGGACCGAAGGTCAAGTGCCGCTGTCGAGCCAGCCCTACGAAGCCTTGACCATCACCGTGCGCGGCAAGTATTTCTTCGACCCTTATTTCGGCGGCGCGCTCATTCCGGGACGCCGCAACCAGTTTTATCCGATTAACACCTTCTCCGGCTTCTCCTATGGCGGCGTGCCGCGCCGCTTCTCGCCGCTCAATGTGGAAGCACGCTATCGTCCGAGTCAGGAACTATTCGCTGACGCGCGGACGGATTTAGACGTGCAGGGCGGCGGTTTGCGTAACCTCGCCGTCAGCTTCGGCCTCAGCCGCCGCTTGGTCAAAGCCTTCACGACCTTCTACTACACGCGCGCCATCGAGCTTGCGCCGTCGCTCAGGCGCTTCAGCGATGCGCGCGGCTTTGAGGCCGGAACGCTGCGCGGCTCGCAGTGGAGTCCGACGCTCTTTCTCGGCGACCCGAATCGCGGCCTGTTTGGCGGCGTCTCCTTCTTCTTCGACTTTCAAGACCGCTCAGACCTGCTGCCTTCTCGCCCCGTGCTGAGAAATTCCTCGCTCGTCAGTTCGGTCGTGACCGTCGGCTATACGTTTGACTGCTGTTCCGTCACGGTGCAGAACTACACCTTCAACGTCGGCCTGCGCAGCGAAAATCGCTTCGTCTTCAGTTTCCGCCTCAACGGCATCGGCACGTTCGGCACAGAGCAAATCGGGCAAAACTACCGTTAGGCGCAGGCGGCAAGGCGAGCCGCACGGAGTTGCCCCTTCCCGCAAAAAATTTCGCACACCTGAACGGCGCGCTTCTGTTATAATTTTCTTGCCCTTCAAGAGTCTCGCGCGGGCTGCCTCCGGCGGGACATGAAAATCCACCAAAACAGCTAAATTTTTCAGTCTGGTCATGGCCTGCGCGTGCATCTAATTGACGATTTTCGTCATCAGAATGTACTGTCTGCAACCCCCCGCTCGGCGACACGCCATAACCTCTGACAAACAGTCTTTTTGACGTTGATTTTGTTGGCCCACGGCACGGCCTCTGAAGTCTCCGGTTCACCGGTAAATGAGGTCTGCGTTAATTGTTTATTTCGAGGAGATAATAGATGTCGCAGTTTCCCCGATTCGTTTTGCGTTTTCCCCGTCAAGGCAATTATTCCCGCGTTAAATTCTTCAAAGGCTTGCGCCACCTGGTGGCTCTCGGCCTCGTCGCGATGCTGATGCTGACCTCTTTTAGTTTCAGCGTGTCGGCACAGCAGCAAGAGGGGAGCAGCGCTGCGGTCAGTTCCAAGTTTAAGCAAGCGCTGCACGGAGACAGCTATGTCGTCTATCAACGAGCGGACGGAACCACCGTCTGCCGTGAGACAACTCCCGAGGAGCGGCAGCAGCAATTAGAGCGGCGCAGCCGCACCGGCCTGCAACAGATTAACCACCTGCCGACGCGCACGCTGGAGCCTAATGCCGGCGGTGCGAACGCCGTCGCGCCCGGCCTCAAAATCGTCCTGCGCGGCACGACGCAGTTAAATAATTTCCCTCAAGCCAGAAACGCCTTCATCAGGGCCGCGGCCACATGGGAAGCGCTGATTCAGAACGACATTACAGTTATCATTGACGTTGACTACGGCCCGACCAACTTCGGAGAAGCTTGGGCGTCAAGCAACATCTTAGGTTCAACGAGCGGGCAGAGCATCGGGACGGCCAGCTTTTATCGAACCGCGATTCGCCCCCGATTGATTCAGTCCGCATCGAGCGCCGAAGAGACAAACCTTTATAATCAACTACCGCTCAACACCGTTCCGACCAATATCGGCGCGACCGCCGAAATGTACGTCACCACGCCCATCCTGCGTGCGCTCGGTATTATCAATGCGGACGCCAGCACAGACCAGGCTCAGGGAATCCCGGGAGAGCCGCCGCATATC
Organism: uncultured Blastocatellaceae bacterium; assembly: GCA_964516695.1. Classification (GTDB taxonomy): domain Bacteria; phylum Acidobacteriota; class Blastocatellia; order Pyrinomonadales; family Pyrinomonadaceae; genus DASVTR01. The sequence goes on along the minus strand of CAZEZJ010000133.1, from coordinate 3,474 downwards.
GCTTTCAATTCCAACTTCCAGTTTGACTTTGACCCGAGCAACGGCATTGATTTTAACAAAACGGATTTCGACGCCGTCGCCGTCCATGAAATCGGCCACGCGCTCGGCTTCACCTCGTTTGCGGGCGAAAGGGAGTTAGATTCGACCATCCCGAATGCGCTGGCGCTCTGGGATTTGTTCCGCTTCGCTCCCGGCGTCTCTTTCGGCACTTTCAGCTCCACGCAGCGCTACATGTCTTCGGGTGATACCACGGCGGGCAATCCCGTCTATTACGCTGGCGGCGCGCCGCTGAAAGTCTCGACCGGACGCCCAGACGGAACGGGCGGCGACGGCGAGCAAGCGAGCCACTGGAAAGACGACCTCAATAATCCGGCTAACTACATCGGCATCATGGACCCGACCATTAGCCGGGGCCGCCGCGAGGTCTTGACCAGCAACGACCTAGCTGCTCTCGACTTTTTTGGCTATCGATTGTCTCCCGCGCCTCCGCCTCCGCCGCCGCCCGCGAATGACAATTTCGCGAGCGCACAGGACATCAGCGTTTGTTCGAGCACCACCACGGGCAGCAACATCTCGGCCACAAGGGAAACCTTTGAGCCGAGTCCGTGGACTTTCGGTGGAGACGGCTCGATTTGGTATCGTTGGCAGGCTCCCAGTAACGGCAGCGTGACCTTCAACACCGTCGGCAGCAACTTCGACACGCTGCTCGCGGCTTTCACGGGCACAGCTTTAACCAACCTGCAAACTCTCGCCGCCAACGACGACGTTAACGAACAGGCGGGCGACCTGACCAGCACCATCACCTTCAATACGACCGCCGGAACCGTGTATTGGATTCTGATAAACGGCGCTGGCGGAGCGACAGGCAACGTGACCCTCAACTGGACTTGCACGCAGGTCGCCAACCAGATTGACGATTCCAAGTTCTTCGTCGCTCAGCACTACCGCGACTTCCTCAATCGCGAACCGGACACTGACGGACTCAATTATTGGTCGGAGCAAATCTCCGGCAACTTTAACAACACGCCCCCGCCCTGCGCGCCGAATGACAGGTTGTGCAACCATGTTCGTCGCATTAGCGTCTCGGCTGCCTTCTTCGTCGAAAACGAGTTTCAGCGCACGGGCGGCTTCATTTATCGCTTCTACAAGGCGAGCCTTGGCACGCGCCCGACCTTCACGCAGTTCAACACGGACCGCGCGCAGGTCTTCGAAGGTCCAAATCTGGAAGCGCGCCAGCAGGCGTTTGCCAGCGCGTGGGTCCTGCGCCCGGAGTTCGTCGCCAAGTATCCCGCGACGATGAGCGGCACGGCCTTCATCGATGCGCTCTTGCAGAACGTGCTCGTCAACTCCGGCGTTGACCTGTCGGCGCAGAGAACGACCCTCTTCAACGACTGCAACATCGGAGGCCGCGCCCGCGGCGTTCGCAGCGTGACGGACAACGCGACGTTTGCCCAAGCGGAATACAACAAGGCGTTCGTGCTGATGCAATACTTCGGCTATCTCAGGCGCAATCCTGACGAAGGCGGTTATCAGTTCTGGCTCGGTCTTCTCAACGACCGCACGCCAAACAACTTCCGCGCGATGGTCTGCGCGTTTCTGACTTCCGCCGAATACCAGCAGCGCTTCGGCTCCGCTATCACGCGCTTCAACAGCGATTGCGCGAACGTCGGGCCGTAAGTTTGATTCTCAAACCGGCGCCAAGCCTAGCGCCGCGTATTTCAAAGGGGCATGGAAATCCGTGCCCCTCTTTTTTATCATGCGGTCTTGCGCGGGCTGACATTGGGCGGGGAAGTATTGTATAGTCCGCCTGAACTTTCGGCTGTTCCTGATGCTGCGCAAACGGCGAAGCCGGATGCAGCCAAATTTTCAAACTTCATTGAGGCAGTTCGCAGAGTCGCTCCCCGCTCGACAGCAACCGCACGGCAGACTGCAACCGGAAGTATCAAACCGGCTGCTGCCACAGAAAACAGCAAAACGCGCAGAGCCTTTCGCTCTGCCTCACTCGAAACTGGCTGAGCGCACTCTCGTGCCATCGGGCCTTAACTTGAATTGAGAGCGGCACGCCTCTTTCGCCCCGTACATAACTTCAGTGTCGGACGCCTAGTCACACGGCGCTCTCTTACAACCCGGAAGATTGCCATGAAAAAATCCACCCAACTTCGCCTCCTCCTTTTCGTCGCCCTGCTGCTCGCAGCCATCTTCAGCACGGGTGTCCTGACGCTCGCACAGAAAGATGAAAAGGGCCGCAAAGCAGGCGAGCGCCGCAAGAACCGCGCCGCGAGCGTGAGCAAAACACAGGAGAATAATCTGGAAGAGGGCCGTGGGCAGGTCAAGGGCGAGCGCGGCTCGACCACCCGCTCGGCGGTCGTCAACTTTACAGCCATCGCCCGCAAGGAGGCGCAAGGCCCCCTTAGGCCGCACAAGCCGAAGGACGCCGATGGGCCTAAGCCTGATTTCGACAATCTTCCGCTTCCGGCGGGCGCAATCATCACCGGCAAAGAGATGGGCGCGTCGTCCGGCAGCAATGCCGCGCGCGGCGGCGAGCAGGATGGGCCGCTCGCTGCGTCGCCCGCGCCCGTGTCGAGTTTCTCGGCGTTGCCCGACGGACTCAATTCAATTCCTCCCGACACGCACGGCGCTGTTGGCCCAAACCACTTGATGGTGACGCTCAACACGCAGGTTCGCATTCAGGACAGAAACGGCGCGACCATCAGCACCGTCACGCTCGACGGCTTTTGGTCGAGCCTCGGCAACCCAGACACCTTCGACCCGAAACTGCTCTACGACCCCTTCGCCGGGCGCTGGATTTTCACGGTCTGCGCCAATTCCGACAGCCCCAACGCCGCCATTCTCATCGGAGCATCGCAAACCAGCGACCCGACCGGAAACTGGAATCTCTACACCATTGACGCCGACCCCGGTAACCAGTTGTGGGCAGACTATCCGAGTATCGGCTTTAACAAAGACTGGATTGTCGTCCACGTAAATTTGTTTCCGATTTCTACCGCCACACCGCGCACGAAAGTCTTTGCCATCAGTAAGGCGAGCGTCTACGCGGGCGGCGCTACCGCCAGCTTCACCGGCTTCGATAGGGCGATTGATAACTCGTTTAATCAGACGATGGTGCCCGCCATCACTTACGACAACGCGCAGGCGACGATGTATCTCGTCAGTCGTTGGAGCAGTTCGGCGGGGTCGCTGCGCATCTTCACGCTGACAGGCCCGGTCGGGGCGGAAACTCTGACGCCGACATCCTTTTTCCCTTCCAGCCCGACGCCCTGGTCTGTCGGCACCAACGGCTCAGGCGACTTCGGCCAGCAAGCAGGCTCCAACCAGAAAGTCAACAACGGCGACACGCGCTTGCAGCAAGTTATCTTTCGCAACGGTTCGCTCTGGGCCGTTCATCACATCTTTCTGCCCGCAGGCGAAGCCCCGACGCGCACCGCCGTGCAGTGGTGGCAGATAGACCCGACA
>CAZEZJ010000132.1:0-12181 GCA_964516695.1 uncultured Blastocatellaceae bacterium | reverse complement strand
CATGCGGAGAGGTCGCATAGTGGATTAGTGCACCGGTCTCGAAAACCGGAGTGGGTTAACGCCCACCGTGGGTTCGAATCCCACCCTCTCCGCCACATTCCTTTCAAGTCCAACCAGTTAGAAGGCTGGCGCTTTCCTTACCCCTCACGTGCCCTGCGCTACTTGGCGTAGAGTTGGCGTAGCTGAATTCAAGAGCTTTCCTTTTTCCAAGCTATTTACGGCATCCCTCAGTCTCTGCGGAACGCCGTGCGCGTAGCCGCGCGTGACTTTGGTATTGCGCGTCTCGCCCAGCGTGGTCGAATGACCCAGAAGATCGGCGATGTCGTATTCATGTACGTTCGCCGCCCTGAGCCTTGTGGCGAAGGTGTGCCAGAGGTCGTGGAAGTGGAAATCACTGATTCCGGCCTCTTTGACTGCCCGTTCGAAACAGGCCATCAACTGACGGCGCTTCCTTCCCGTTCGCTTGGAGTCAAAGATAAGCTCGTCATCGACTGCGTCCTGCCGCAGGTACTAGAGGATTTCGAGTGCCCGAGCGGTTAAGGGAACTATGCGCGGCTTGTCGTTCTTGGTCTTCATGATGTAGATGAGATTGTCTACGTCATCTACATCTCCCCACTGGGCATTGAGTAATTCGCCTAGCCGCATCCCCACCTCCAGGTCTAATTCAACGAGCGCTACCAAATGCTCGCCATAACCTGCCAGAGCCTTCACCAGTCGTTCCTCTTCATCATCCGAACACTGATTCAAGTAACGCTGTCTGGGCTCAGGCTCTCTCAGGCGTTTGACTCTCGACATCGGGTTGCTGTCGATGATGCCGTTCTCGTAGGCCATTGAGAGAATACGTGAGAGTACCTGAAGATAACGGTTGACCGTGCTCGGACAGAACTGGCGCTGGAACTTACTGTCTGACTTGCGTAGCTCGCTCTTGAACTTCTCTATGAGCATCGGTGTGATGTCTCTAATCGACCGCTGCTCGACCGCTGCCTGAGGAATTCTTTGAGCCTGACCAGCCTCTGCTCGTCATCTTTGTAGCTTCGCTTGTTCTCGCGCGCCCACGGCACAGCTTGAATTGGCGGGAGAGCGCAACCGGACGAATGAAACCGAAGCGACAGTCCAGAGCTTACGCGCTCGCGTCACTGATATTCCCCTGCGCGAAGTAATGGAACGGCTTGGGTACGAGGGCGAGCATGGGCAGGAAGTCAGTATCTACCGGAGCGAAGAGGGTAAGGTCGCGCTCATGCTATACCGTGACAAAGTCTATAGTGGGGACAGGCAATTGCTCTGCCGCAATTCTCTCGAACTAGTCATGCACATGGTAAACATTAATGATAAAGGAAACATCACGAAGGATGAGGCGATCACGTGGCTAGCAGATCAGTTCGGTGAACAAAGCGCGATAGCGGTCTGCTTGGTGGAAAGAGAGCAGGCCGTGCAGGATCTCTTTGAGGAGCGGAGGCAGGCTAGGGAAGCGCAAGAGAAAGAGAACATTCACACCTCGGCCCAAGCGCCCCACTGGGAGAAGGAAGAGCTTGATATGTCAGTCGAGCACACTCGCGAGCGGGACAGTTTTATCCACGAGCGATGACTTGTGGGGGCGTCGACAAACTCTGTTCATTTCGCGGCCTCCACTATAATGGAAAATCGTGACTCGATCATGGCGACCCTAGCGCGCTCAGGTCACGATTTTCCATCACCTGCTTGGGCGCACCCTCCCGCGCGGCGCGGATCATCGCGCGTCCCAGTTCCTCAGTAGTAATCACTGACCCCGGCACAATCGCTCGCACTAGCGGCAGCAGCGGCCGAAAGACTGCGTAAGCAATCCGCGTCCAGCGCGTCTTCGAGACCTCATTGTACATAGGGCGCAGCATGGCCAGACGGAACATATATGCGTTCGGGAACAATTTGAGCAGCGCGTCCTCCGTGCGCTTCTTCACCTGCGCCCACATCGCCTTACCACCCGTGCCCGCGCCAGAGACGTAGACGAACGTCATCTCAGGGTTGACGCGAGAGAGCGCCTGCGCCCAGCCCAGAGTCAGATCGTATGTCAGGCGTGTGTAGACGACCTCACTCATGCCAGCAGACGAAACGCCGAGGCAGAAGAAGCAAGCGTCCGATCCTTCGAGGCCTGCGCCAGCAGCACCGGAGTCGAACATGTCCTTGCGGATCATCTCGCCGAGCTTCGGGTGTACCTGTCCAGTGGAGCTACGGCCAACCGCGAGCACGCTCTCGACGCCATCGTCGCGCAGGCACTCGCGCAGGACACCTTGGCCCACCATCCCAGTAGCCCCGAAGAGGATTACCTTCATAGACAATTCACTTCCAGAATATTTGTGCAAGTCTACAAATTGGAGATTACCCGGCGAGCCACAGGGCGAGGTTACGCACGTAAGTCTGCACGTCTTCAAGCCGCTCGGGCTCTCTTTTAATCTGGTTGCCGGGAGGCTCCATTAGGAAACTTGGACATCCCATCAAAGTATCCCAGTTGTAATCCACGAAATGATGAAAGCTCGACTCGGCGATGGCTCGCCCGAGCAGATGGCCGTGCTCGTCTTGCTCTTTCTCGAAAGCTACTATCAGGTTGAAAGGTCGCTTCGTAACTTTGCTCACTCCGGTCGCAATGACACGGGCGGCTCGCTCGTCTTCCGGCACGCCGACTCCACCTTCATGCGGGTGCGCGGGGAAATATTCGATGTGGCCTGAAGGGGATGAAGCGTTAAGCATGAGCTCATGCGCTGGCTCAACAGGCATGACCAACTGGTAGTCGCCGTTGCTACCAGAATGATAGTTTGGCCAGGTAATGTCTTTCGTCTCCTGATCGTCGCGCGCACGACGAGTTTCGTCCGGGTCTTGATGCTTGGTGTGAAAAAAGTGAGCGCGCCCCACTCCGCCGAGCGTGCAGAGCGAAGAACCTAAGTCTTGATGATCGCGCGTGGAGAGGATGCCGCCTCCGCGCTGGCGAAAGCGCGTGATGCCCTGACAGTCAGCCTCGGTCAGCCCGTCGCCCTGATCCACGGCGAAGAGCCATAGCTCATCGAAGTCAGTGGCGTCGAGTCGGCTCAGGATTTCATCGTCGCCGTTCGTCTCGCGGTCACGCGCCGTGACTTCGCAGAGTGCGCGCCCCTCCTCGTCTTTCAGCGAACGGAGGTGCTCGGCGAGCAGTGAGAACCTGCCGATGTGCCAGTCGTCCTCGATTGACGGGATGGTGGTTTGCAGTAGGATGCGAATCGGTCTTTTCATACGATCTTTCGGTGTGGCGATGATTAGTGAACTCTAACGGCAATACGACCCGCGTTATCAACTAAGTGAATTACCCTTATCCGGCATCTTCTCAGCATGCCTCGCTATCCTTATCATACTCCTTCAAAGTGACTCGAAGAACACCTCGTCCACGTAGCACCAGCCCCAATCCTCACCAGGCTCGAAGGATTTGATGATTGGGTGATTTGTTTGATGAAAATGTTTTGTCGCATGCCTGTTGGGGGAATCGTCACAGCACCCGACGTGGCCACACTCCATGCAGAGACGAAGGTGGAGCCAGCGGCTTCCCGTTCTCAAACAGTCTTCACAGCCGTCCGCACTGGGCGTGACATTTCTAATCTCACTCAAGTGTGTGCAATTATCAGCCATCTTATTCTCCGCCTCTCATCCATGCTTATCAGGCATTTTAATTCTTCAGCTTCAAATTGTTGCCTCTTCCCGCCTGTGGGTCGCGCGCGCGGGTCCGCCCACAGGCCGCGCACGTCCTTCTATCAGTATCCATGCAAAAAATGCGCTCATGAGCGCAAGCGCAGCGGCCATCAAGATGACGAATCGGAAACCGCTGACAAACGACTCTTCGGCGGCACGCTTGACTGCTTGTTTCGTCTCGTCCTTCAACTCATCGGGAATAGTGATTGTGGCAAGATGGCTCGTCTGCGCTTCGAGCGCGGCGCGAGTTTCCGCGGGGAGGCCCAAAGATTGGAGGCTGGCGTTAAAATTCCGGGCGAAGACTCCCGTCATGACTAGCCCAAGCACCGCGATAGAGATCAGTCCAGCGGTACTGGAGACAGCATTGTTGATGCCTGATGCGATTCCGGCATGTCGCTCATCAACAGCGTCCATCACGGTCGTCGTCAGCGGTGCGACACTCGCCGCCATGCCTAAGCTCATTATCATTACCGCCGGAAAGAAGCTGACCCAGTAACTTCCAGCGCCCGCGCCGGGAAGGATGAACAGAGCGAAGCCCGCGCTTGCTACTACTGGGCCAACGACGAGCGGCAACTTCGCGCCATAGCGCTGGACAAGCCCGCCCGCCCAGCGCGACAAGAGGAACATCGTCAGCACAAAGGGAAGAAGAGCAGCACCTGCTGCGGTCGCAGAATAGCCTTGCACTTGAATCAGATTAAAGGGCAGAAAGAACATCAACCCGCTCAGAGCGGCGTAGAGAAAGAGCGTCAGCAGATTTGCCCCTGCGAAGCTCTTCGAGCGAAAGAGAGGGAGCGGCATCATCGCCCGCTGCCCGCGTTTTCGCTCAATGATGACGAATAAAACAAGTAGAACAATTCCCGCCGCTAGGCTCACTATCACACGCGGGCTACGGAAGCCGCGCGTGCCCGATTCGAGCAGGCCGTAAACCGCTCCGCCCAATCCAAAGGTCGCAGCCGCTGCTCCAAGAATATCAACGCGCTCTCCGGCTCTTTCGTCTCGGCTCTCAGGCACACGCCACCACGTAATCGCGAGCACCACGATTGCTAACGGCAGGTTGATAAAAAATATCCATCGCCAAGAGGTGTTCTCGACAAGCCATCCTCCGAGGACTGGCCCGATACCCGCAGCGATGGCCGTAAAGCCCGCCCATGTGCCGATGGCCCGCCCGCGGTCTTCTTTAGAGAAAGAGGCACTGATGATGGCAAGGCTTCCAGGGCCAAGTAGGCTTGCGCCCATACCTTGCACTGCGCGCGCGATGATGAGTTGTGTGGCCGTCTGCGCCAAGCCGCATCCGGCTGACGCAACCGCAAAGAGAATAATGCCCAGCGAGAAGATGCGCTTTCTTCCCCTGCGATCACCGAGAGAGCCACCGACCAGAATCAGCGCGGAGAGCATCAGGGAATAAGCTTCGACGATCCACTGCGCACCGACTATATCTGTTCCCAGTTCACGTTGAAGCACGGGGAGTGCGACGTTGACGACTGTTCTGTCAATGAGGGTGATGCTCGACCCCAAAATGGTCGCCGCAAGCACCCAGGGCGCGGCTCGTTTGGAGCATGGGGCTGCGGTCGTCCCAGCACGAATAATCGCTTCATCACAAGGCGCTTTAGCAATCGTCGTCAAATCTTGCCTCGCGGGGTTCGTTCATTCAGCCGACTATCAGGGATTTGTCTGAGCAGTAATACTAAAAATTTCTTCAGCGCAGCTTTGGTTTCCTCGGGGCGCTGTTCCATCAACCAATGTCCGGTGTCGAGAGCATTCCTGCCGCACAGGCACGCTCGCGAGCTGCTCCCGTATAAATGAGAATCGGAGTCTGAGCGTCTGGCTGACGAATCTCTTTGCAGAACTCTAGTGAGGGCAAGTGAAAGTCTCATTCGTGCAGTGCCTGATGCACTAGAGAGACCGCGATCGAGCCTTCGCCGACCGCCGCCGCGACCCGCTTGAGATTTCCCGAGCGCACGTCGCCGACCGCGAACACCCCGGGCAGACTGGTCTCCAAAAGATGCGGGGCGCGGGCGAGCGGCCAACGCGCCTGAGCTAAATCGTCCGGCGACAGGTCTGCGCCTGTCTTGATGAACCCTTTCGCATCCAGCACGACACAGCCATCGAGCCAGCCCGTGTTGGGAACGGCGCCTGTCATCACGAAGACGTGTTTGACGTTGTGCGTCTCCATTTTCCCCGTCCGGTTATCGCGCCACCGCACGCGCTCCAAGTGGCCGTTTCCTTCCAGAGCTACGATCTCTGTCTCCGTCCACAGCTCAATGGCCGGACTTTCTTCCAGACGGCGAATCAGATAGCGCGACATGCTTTCGGCCAGCCCAGTTGATCTGACAAGGACATGCACGCGCCTGGCGTTTTTGGCCAGGAAAGTAGCCGCCTGCCCGGCGGAGTTTCCGCCTCCCACGACGATCACCTCATCATTGACGCATAACTGCGCCTCCATCGGAGTCGCGCCGTAGTAAACGCCGGCGCCCTCAAACTGCGAGATGTTTTCGAGCGACAGCCTGCGGTAGGCCGCTCCCGTCGCGATGATCACCGTGCGCGCTGGTACACGTTGGCCGCCGTCTACCTCTAAGGCATAAGGCGTCCTCTCACAAGAGAGCCTCTTCGCGCCTCTGGCTATCATCAACTGGGCACCGAACTTCTGCGCCTGCGTATAGGCGCGCCCCGCGAGTTCCTGCCCCGAGATGCCCGTCGGGAAGCCCAGGTAGTTCTCGATCTTGGAACTCGACGCGGCTTGACCACCGGGTGAGTTTGATTCCAAGACCAGGACATCGAGTCCTTCCGATGCCGCGTAAACGGCCGCCGCCAGTCCGGCAGGCCCGGCACCCACAATGATCAAATCACGGACCTGCGTCTGGTCAATGGTCTCGTTAAATCCCAGGCAGTCGGCGATCTCCTGATTGGTGGGGCTGCGCAGCACCGTCTCGCCGCGACAAATCAAAACGGGCACTTCCGCCTCGTTGACGTCGAAATGATCCAGCAGCTCCTGAACGTCTTCGTCCCGCTCCAGGTCTATGAACGAGTACGGATGACCGTTACGAGTCAGGAACTCTTTGATGCGAAGGGTGGCGGCGTTATGGTTCGACCCCAAGAGCACGACATCTCCGAACCCGTGGGCAATCAACTCAACCCGGCGCAGGATAAAAGCTCGCATCAAAATGTCGCTAAGCTCGCTATCTGTTTGCACCAGAGCGAGCAAATTCTCACGATCTACTTCGACGACTTCGCCTGCGGAGCTTGCGCGTATCTGGACGAAGCCGCGACGCCCCGAAAGGATGTTGATTTCGCCTGTGAACTGTCCCGGCCCTAAGACGGCCACCACCTCCGCGCCCTCGCCTGATTGCCGTACGAGATGCACTTCGCCCGCCGTGACGACAAAGAATCTTGTGCTTTGCTGGCCCGCATCGACCAGCAACTCACCAGACTTCACCTCGCGCACTCGCCCGTGCGCCTGGACGCGTGCGACCTGCGCCGGTGTAAAAGTTGGAAACACATGGTCGGAGCGCGTGCCCGTAGTCAATAGAACTGGCTGAGCATTATCGGTCATCGCTATCGGAGTTCACCCCTTAAGCTTCTTCAATGTTGAACAAGCGGTTGACCCTCGGCCGGACGCATCTCGCCGAGCATGGTCGGGATGAGTTCGGAGACGGTTGGATGGATGTGCATGGTGTGCTGGAGCACGTCGTAAGTGACGCCGGCGTTCATGATGTCGAGGATGCCGTGAATCGCCTCGTCGCCGCCCGTGCCGAGGATGGCGGCCCCTAGAATCTTACGCGTCTCAGCATCCACGACGACCTTCATCAGCCCTTGCGTCTCGCCCTTCTCGATGGCGCGGCTGACGCTGCTCATGGGACGACTCCCGACGAGCAGCGGCCGCCCGCTCTCTCTGGCCTGTGCTTCGGTCATGCCGGCGCGGCCGAGCGGTGGGTCGATGTAGAGCGCGTATGCCGGGACGCGGTCAGACACGCGCCTCTGCTCGCCGTCAAGCAGGTTGGCGGCGATGATCTCGTAATCATTATAGGCGGTGTGCGTGAAGGCACCGCGACCGTTGCAGTCGCCGAGCGCCCAGATGCCGAGGACGTTAGTGGCAAGCCCGTCATCCACTTTAATGTAACCACGCGCGTCGGTCTCTACACCCGCCGCTTCGAGGCCGAGGTCATCTGTGTTCGGGCGGCGTCCCACCGCGAGCAGGACGTGCGAGCCGACCGACGTAGGTTCGCCTTCTCGGCAGTTGACGCCGACCTCGACGCCCCTCGCGTGCGGCGACAGACTGATGCACTCTGCGCCGGTGCGCACATTTATGCCTTCGCCGGTGAGAATCTCCCTGATTGCTTCTGAGATTTCTTCGTCCTCGCGCCCGATGAGATGCGGCCCCTTCTCGACGACCGTCACCTCCGCGCCGAAGCGGCGGTACATCTGTGCGAACTCCAGCCCGATGTAGCTGCCGCCGACGACCAACAGATGTTCGGGCACGTGGTCGAGTTCGAGCATCGAGCGGTTGTTGAGGAAGGGGACTTCACCCACGCCAGGAATATCGGGCACGGAGGCGCGCCCGCCGACGTTGATGAAGACGCGAGGCGCGGTCAGCAGCTCTTCGCCAACGCGAACAATGTTCGCGGCCTCGAAGCGGGCATGCCCTTCGACGACGGCGCAGCCGGCCATGCCGCGCAGCCACTGCTCGACTCCGTTGCGTGAGTCCGCGACCACGGCGTCGGCGCGCGCCTTGATCCTCTTCATATCTACGCGCACCGAGCCTTCGAGAAGGACGCCGTAGTCTGCGGCGCGCCGCGCGAGGTGTGCGGCGTAGGCGCTGGCGACGAGCGTCTTCGTCGGCGTGCAGCCGGTGTTGACGCAAGTCCCGCCGAAGAGCTTCCGCTCGACGAAGGCCACCGTCATGCCGGCACCCGTGAGGCGTCCCGCAAGCGCAGGTCCGGCCTGGCCTGCGCCAATAATGATCGTGTCGAACTCCTTCATCGCACTTCCCTTCATGGCAGTTCGGAGAGCTTACGGCGTCTCGTGGTGTGGCTCGGGAAGCTCGTAATCGGGGAAGAGAGCCTCCGGCACGATGTCAGTTCGCATCTGAAATACCACCTTTTCACATCATCAGAACTACACGGAACTGTGCGTCGCCGCTCGTCATGCGCGCGTAAGCCTCAGCCGCTTTTTCGAGCGGATAAGTCTCAATCATGGGGCGAACGCCAGTTAGTTCGGCGAAGTGCAGCGTGTCCTCCGAATCCACGGGCGTCCCCGATGCCCAACCCTGAATCGTTCGACTTCCGCCGATGAGCTGTAGCGGTGTAACCTCAATGGGAGCAAAATCCGCGCCTATGACTATGAGCTTCCCGTTTGGGCCCAACCCGTCGATCACCTCCGACATGGCTTTCGAGCTTGGGGCCGTCGCCAGAATCACCTGCGCGCCGCCCAGCTTTTGCAACTCTTCTGCCGCGTTCGTCGCACGGCTATCGATGTACATGCTCGCCCCGAGCTTCTTTGCGAGTGCAGCGTTCTCGGCCCCCCGCCCGATAGCCGCGACCTTGTAGCCGAACTTGTTCGCGAATTGAATCCCGAGATGACCGAGACCGCCTATGCCGAGCACCGCCACCAGGTCGCCAGGTGATGCGCCGCTGTGCCTGAGCGCGTTGAAAGTGGTAACGCCGGCGCAGAGCAGCGGTGAGGCTTCGGTATCATTCAGACTATCCGGTATCGCCACCAGAGCCTCCACGGGAGCTACCATGTACTCTTGGTATCCGCCGTCGTAGCTGATGCCCGGGATTTTCATGTTCCGGCAGTTGATGAAATCTCCGCGACGGCAGGAGGTGCAAGTGCCGTCGTGACCGCCGTGCCAGCCGACGCCGACACGCTGTCCCTTCTGCCATACAGAGACACCGTCGCCTACTTCATCTATAACGCCGACCACTTCGTGCCCCGGAACGCGGGGAAACTCGATGCCGGGCCAAGAGCCTTCTTTCGTGAGCACGTCGCTGTGGCAGACGCCACAGGCCTGCACCTTGATGCGCACCTGGCTCGCGCCGGGGTCTGGAATCTCGCGCTCGACTATCTGGAAATCTGCTCCCGGCGCAGGAACCTGCGCCACTTTCATCGGCGCTGTTGCGACTCTTGTCGTTGACATAAATCCTCCTTTGTATCAACCATCATTGATTTGCCTGAGCGGTTGGACTGAAAAATTTCTTTAACGCAGCTTTTGTTTCCGCCGGTCGTTGTTCCATCAGCCAGTGTCCGGTGTCGGTGAATTTAATTGATGTCACATTACCGGCGACCAGTTTCGCCTGAATCTCCAATGCGCCCCCCATCGCCTTATCGCCTTCAATGGTCAGAACCGGCATCGGCAATTTCAGGGCTGCAAATCGCCGGTTGTCTGCCGCGTCTTGCGTATTGAATAACTTGAACATTTCAAACGCCGCGCGCATCGCGCCTGTCCGAGCGTATGCTTTGGCGTAGCGTTGACGGTCTGCTTCCGTAAATGTTTCCGGGTGCGGCGATAGTGTCTGCCAGAAATGTTCGAGAAAGAGCCGTTCGCGTCCCCTAACCAGTTCGAGTGCGACGGGGCTGTTGACGAAATGAAAATGCCAGAGCGAAGGATTCGTATAAACTTTTTCCCAAACGTCGCCAATGCCCGGAATCGGCGCTTCAAGGAGCGCAAGTTTCTCCACTTCGTTCGGATACTGCGCCGCGTAAGCGTAAGCGACCATCAGGCCGATGTCGTGACCGACGAGATAGATTTTTTGATAGCCGAGACTTTTAACCAGTTCGTGAATATCAACGGCAAGCGTCTTTTTGTCGTAACCCGTGGCGGGACGTGATGAATCGCCCAGACCCCGCATGTCGGGTGCGATGATTGTGAAGTCTTTGCCGAACTCGTCGAACAGCGGAACCCACATGTGCGAAGTGTCGCCGAACCCGTGAATCAGAACGAGGGGCGTTTTTCCTGTTCCGGCTTTCAAGTAGTGAATCTTAACGCCGTTGACCTCTGCCGTCTGCGATTGATATTTCCCCCCTTGCGCGCAAGCGACAACGCTGAAAATCAAAACCAGAACGAATGCTGAACAGAGTTGTATTGACGTAATGATAGTATTGAAACGATTGCTTGTCTTCTCTCTCATTCTTACCTTCCTTTTAAAACAGGCGCAGACGAGTCATGCCGAAGCGAAATTTTCGTAGACGAGTGAGCCAGTTAGCTCGCTCATTAGAACTAGCCAGCAGAGTTGCGCCAGCCTCTGTGACAGCTTCGAGCAAAGCTTCAATACTCTGCAGTCTGCTCAGGCGAACATTGTTCAAGTAGAGCGTAGGAGTCCCAGTTACGCCGCCTCCGAAAAGTGCCGCCTTGAAATCTTCCTCCACCTTACCGGCATAAACACCGTCGGCCATCTCTCTCTCGTACCTTTCTATGTCAAGACCGGCCTTTTTGGCTAAACGCGTGAGGTGTTCATCGTCTAGCGGTTGTTCTTTCTCGAAGAGCGCTTCGTGCATTTCCCAGAAACGGCCTTGCGCCCCGGCCGCTTCCGCCGCTTCCGCCGCTCTCGCAGCAAAGGAGTGGACTGTGCTGATGGGAAAGTGTCGGTAGACGAAGCGCAGCCCTTCGGTGCGCCTCATCATCTCCTGGACGAGTGGGTGCAACTGTCGACAGTGGGGGCACTCGTAATCTCCATATTCGACTAAAGTCGCAGGGGCTGACTGCACCCCCAGTACATGATCGCTTTCATCAACAGGCCTCTGGAGTTTGACGATTTCGTGTTCATCTTTCATAAGTATGTACCCACCCGGTTACAACAAGATTCAGGGAATTAACCCATTGCTTTCTGCATGGTGACCAAGCCCTCCGGCCCGTTTATTTATCGTGCAGGTTTGACTGATACGTTCCCACTTCTGAGCGGAAGGCTATGGCTAAACGATTCCAGCCGTTGATGGTAATGATAGCCATCGTCAGCTTGACCAGTTCTTCCTCGCTGAACTCGGCGCGTGCAGCCTCGAACTCCGCGTCCGACGCATGAGTCTCTGAGATAAGTGTGATTGCCTCGGCCCAAGCTAAGCCAGCGCGCTCTCGTTCGGTGTAGAACGGCGTCTCGCGCCAGGCGTTCAAGGCGTAGAGTCGTTGCTCGCTTTCGCCCAGCGCACGCGCGTCCTTCGTGTGCATGTCTATGCAGAAGGCACAACCGTTAATCTGTGACACGCGTGTCTTAACCAGTTCGAGCAGCGAGCGTTCCAGCCCTGACTCTTCAACGAATTTCTCAAGCTTATACATCGCCTGCACCGTACCCGGCGCGGCCTTGCTGTAATCCAATCGCTCTTGCATAACTATTTCCTCACGAAGTTCATGAACTGACCAGAACCGGCGTTTTCTCATGGCGTGACGCCGGGCGCTCCGCACCACTCAGTCGTCAACGATCCTGGAACCGACTCGAGAAATAGGTCATCAATGTAACACCAGCCCCAATCCTCACCCGGCTCGAAAGATTGGATGATGGGATGATTC
>CAZEZJ010000131.1:0-12261 GCA_964516695.1 uncultured Blastocatellaceae bacterium | reverse complement strand
ATTGGACGGCCTTCTTAGCCTTCTCTTCGAGGAAGGGAAGCTGTAAGTCTTCGAAGATGAGCGCGGCGATTTCGTCTATGTTGACTTCCGCTTCGTAATACTCGCCGCCGCCGTCTTGCCCGCCCTGCCCCGTGCCCTGTCCCTGACCCTGCTGGCTCTCGCGCCCGATGACATCGCCCACACGCGTCTTGCCGTCGCCCTGCCCGACATGCTTTCGCTTGCGATAATCGAAGCGAAACTTATACTCGTCGAGCGCACGAATCGGCACTTTGACGGTGCGCTTGCCGTCAGACAAAATAATCGCTTCATTCGAGACGATGGAGCCGAGGTTCTTCTTAATCGCCTCTTTGACGCGCTCTTTATGGCGGTCTTGGTCGATGATGCCTTTACGCTGTAAAGACCAATCGTTGCGTTGAATAGACATCTTGTTTCTCGTCAATCACAAAACGGTCGTGAGTGGTCAGAAGCCCGAAGGCCCTTTTGAGCCGCCCACGATGAGAGTTGTTCAAGTAGCTGCGGCGCTCAGTTTCAATTCCTCCTGCTCGTTGCCTTGAGCGCCGCAGAATTCCGTGAGCAGCTTCGTAAATTCCAACGGATATTCCTCCTGCGGCAGATGCCCGCAGCGGCGAAAGACGATGAGACGCGCGTTCGGCATCCGCTCAAACATGCGCTCTCCATGCTCCAATGGAATGTCAATATCATCCTCGCCCCAGATGAGAAGCGTGGGCTGTTGGATGCGATGCGCTTCGCGTTCGATGCGCGCCGCGCTCCAACGGCGCAAGGTCAGCAGCACCGCCCTGTGCGCGCTCGCAGCACGCAGCGGGCGATGATGAGCGCGCATTCTTTCATCTGCCAACAGCCACGCGGCGTCTTTCCCGTAAACCTTACGCATCCGCCAGCGCGTCAATCTGTACGTGCTGAGCAGCACAGGGGAAACAACATCGCCCATCAAAGGCGAAGCGGCCAATCGCAGCAAAGGCTGACGCTTCACGTCGTCGTTGACGACCGCATCCACCAACACAAGCCGCTCGACGCGCTCGCCGTAGTCCAGCGCACAGACACATGCTACTGCCCCGCCGTAGGAACTTCCAACGATAACGGCGCGCTCGATTCCCAGCCTATCCATCAAATGAATGACGAGACGCGCCTGCGCTTCAATCGTATATTCGCCCGCGCGCGGTTTTTCGGAAAAACCGTAACCCATCAAGTCCGGCACGATGACGCGAAAGCCAGCCGCCGCTACGGGCAGCAACACATCGCTCCACACAAACGTCGAAGCGCAGAAACCATGTATGAGAATCACCGGCGGCGCGTCGCTTTCACCCGCCTCCTGATAATGCACGCGCACGCCGTCAACCTCCACGAAGCGAGACCGCTCCGCGTGCGGCAACTCGCTTTTGTGTTCCTCCCATTCGACATCGCGCGGACGGGCGAGCAGCTTGGCCGCCAGCGCCGTTCCGGCTAAAGCGTATGCGCCTGTCATCCAGTAAACTTTTTTCATAACTATCAACGATGAAACTAACGCCCGCACCTTTCGAGAGAAAAGCGCGGGCGTTATCTGGTCTCCTTTTGCGTTGCCGCGAAGCGCGCCGCCCGCGACTAACGCGAGAGCAGCGTGCCGACGTAGGTTAAAAGCTCGTTGGCGCAGACCGGACAATAGCCGCCGTCTTTAACGAGGCGGTCAACCACGTCGTTGATGCGGCGCGTTTGGTCCGGGTCAGGCGTCTTCGAGGAGGTCGTGATTTTCACTACGTCTTTCAGGTCGGCAAAGATTTTCTTCTCAATCGCCTCCTTCAAGCGCTCGTGCGAGTTGTACTCAAAGGAGCGGCCCTTGCGAGCATAAGAAGAGATGCGAATCAAAATCTCTTGGCGGAAAGTGTTTTTGGCGTTCTCGGAAATCCCGATTTGCTCTTCGATAGAGCGCATCAGTTGCTCATCAGGCTCCATCTCTTCTTCGGTGATGGGGTCTTTGATGCGTTCCTTGTTGCAATAGGCTTCGACGTTGTCGAGATAGTTGTTGCACATGGTGCGCGCCATCTCCTCGAAGGAATAGACGAAGGCGCGCTGGACTTCAATCTTCGCGAGTTCATCATATTCCTTGCGCGACGCCGAGATGAGATTCAGGTAGCGCTCGCGCTGGTCTGAGCTGATGCCTGTGTGCTGCTCGAAGCCGTCCTTGATGGCGCGTAGCGCGTCAATCGGGTTGATGCAGGTCACGCCGTCGCGCACGAGCGCGGAGGAAAGACGGTTGATAATGTAGCGCGGGGAGATGCCGTCCATGCCTTCGCGCACGGTCTCGTCTTTTAGTTCGCGCACGTCCTTGGATTTATAACCCTCCACGTCTTCGCCGTCGTAGAGCTTCATCTTTTTGACGATGTCAACGTTCTGCTTCTTCGGTTCTTCCAGCCGGGTCATCACGGCGAACATCGCGGCGACGCGCAAGGTGTTCGGCGCGATGTGGACGTTGCGCAAGACTTCCGATTGATTCAGGAGCTTGTCGTAGATGCGCTCCTCCTGCGAGACGCGCAAGTTGTAGGGCACGCGCACGAGGATGATGCGGTCTTGCAAGGCTTCGGATTTACGATTGCCAGCGAAACTGATGTACTCATTCTCGTTCGTGTGCGAGAGAATCACCTCGTCCGCGTAAATCATCGCGAAGCGGCCCGTTTTGATGTTCTGTTCCTGCGAGAGCGTGAGCAGAGAGTAGAGAAACTTCTCATCAACTTTGAGCATCTCGACGAATTCCATCAGACCGCGATTGGCAATATTCAACTCGCCGTCGAAGCGATAGGCGCGCGGGTCGGATTCGACGCCGACTTCGCCAATGGTTGAAAGGTCAATGGAGCCGGTTAGTTCCGTGATGTCCTGACTCTTCGGGTCGGAGGGCGCGAAGGTGCCGATGCCGACGCGTTCCTTTTCGGAGAACAGGATGCGCTGGATGCGCACGTCTTCGTGGCGGCCCTGATAGGTGTGCTCAAGGGCGTAGCGACATTGCGGGCAGAGGTCGCCTTCGATGTAGATGCCGTAATGCTTCTCAATCTCGGCGCGCAGTTCGTGCGGAATGAGATGGAGCGGTTCTTCGTGCATCGGGCAATCTTTGATGGCAAAGACCGCGCCCGCATCACCCCGCGTCCAATCTTCGAGGCCGCGCTTGAGCATCGTGACGATGGTTGACTTGCCGCCGCCGACCGGACCCATCAACAACAGAATGCGCTTGCGGACTTCGAGGCGCTGCGCCGCCGATTTGAAATACTCGACGATGCGCGCAATCGGCTCTTCGATGCCGAAGAGTTCTTGAGCAAAGAATTTGTAACGGATGAGTTCGTCGCGCGTGCCTTCGTTGACCTTTTCGACGCCCGCGGCGTGAATCATGTCGTTGATGCGCGCGTGCGAGAGTTGGGCGACGCGCGGATTCTGCGAGACTAATTCAAAGTAGTCGCGAAAGCTGCCTTCCCAGCGGAGCAGTTCGCGTTCGCGGCGCAAGTCTTCAAGGCGCTCGCTGATATTAAATTGATGATTGCCATCCTGCTCTTGCATAGCCTTTTTCAATACCTCATCGGCTTCGCGCGTAGGGACGGCGTGCGTTAAATTCACGCCCTTCGTGTGGCTCGCCGCACGCCATCTTAGTTCGGGTGGAGCGCGGCTTGCCTCTTCGGATGAGCCTCGATATACGCAGGCGTCACGCGCGCGACAAAGCGTGCGGCATATCTTCGAGGCCGTTCCATAAAAAGCCTTCGGCCTTCAGCTCTTAACAAAGAAAAAGTTGGCCGCTGAAGGCTGGCGGCTAAAAACTTATCAATGATCGCGGTTGACAATTGAGCGGTAGGGAGAAACTTCTGGTTTGAGCGAGGAAGCGCTGCCGCTCGCGCGCTTTCTCGGTCGTTGCTGCCGCCAAGTATAACACAGCCCTACGGGCAGTTAGTCAATCCTTATTTTTAGGGCACGAGGCAAACGCGCGGGCGCAACCTTTGCGTTTGTGCTTCGTAAGCTCCGACCGCTATCAAAGACCCGCGCTCATCGCGCAGGCGAACGTATGCGCCGTCACCGAAGTTTGCTGCGTCGGTCGCAGGGGGCAGACGAACGGCGACGCCCTGCGACGCTCGCCGCGCCTCAACATCCGTTAGATGCACGAAAGGCATAAACGAGAGCGCCGCGTCCGGCGGAAGAAGAATGTCGCCAGGCGCTTTTTCTTGCAACGCGTCGAGACTAACCGCCGCGGCGATGTGAAACTGCCCGGCGCGCGTGCGGCGCAAGCTGGCGAGATGCGCGCCCATGCCGAGGCGTTCACCGATTTCTTCGGCCAGCACGCGGATATACGTTCCGGCCGAGCAGGCGACGCGCACCGAGAGGTCGCAAGTCCCATCATCGTTGTGCCTGAGCAACTCAGCGCCGCTTCTTAAGGCATCGAGTTGATGAATTGTAATGGTCACGGCCCGGCGTTCGATTTCCTCACCACGCCGGGCCAACTCGTAGAGCTTGCGGCCCTGCACTTTCTTGGCGGAATACATCGGCGGCACTTGCTCGCGCACCCCGCGCAAACCCTGAAGCGCCGCCTCGATTTCCTCGCTCGTCAAATGCTGCGGGCTTCTGACCCCTGACTCCTGACTACCCGTTACTGTTTTCGGTTGTCCCGTCGCGTCGCCCGTATCGGTCGCGAAGCCGAAGCGGACTACCGCCTCATACTCTTTCTCAGCGCCGCTCAAAAACTGCGCGAGCCTTGTCGCGCGACCGACGAGCACGACCAACACGCCCGTCGCAAAAGGGTCGAGCGTGCCCGTATGGCCCACGCGCTTCTCCTTTAGTTGACGGCGCACGCGCGCCACAACGTCGTGCGAGGTGAAGCCCGCGGGCTTGTCTATGATGAGTAGGCCGTGCATGGAATGGATTGTAGGCGGTTGGCGGGGAATTGAAAATGGCAGGTGGTTTGCCAGCCGCTTGAGCGTTGCGTTAGAGTTTGATTGAAATGCAGAAACGCAGGTGGAAAGCTAATCGCGTGCGCTCGACTGCCGAGGAGGCAGAGGAGCGCGAGAGTCGCCCGTTGAATCCTGAGAAGGCGCGGGAGCGGACGATGCAACGGGCGGTGAAACTGCTGGCGGCGAAGCCGCGCTCTGTGGGTGAGTTGCGCGAGCGGCTATTGGAAAAGCAGTGGACGAATGAGGAGATAGTTGAGGGCGTGCTCGCGAAGTTGGGGGAGTATGGGTATCTGAATGATGAGAGATATGCTTTCGGTTATGCGTCTTTTAAGGTGCGGCAGAAGCCTGTGGGGCGGCAGCGCCTTCAGCGTGCGCTCGCGTTGAAAAAGGTGGATAAGGAGACGGCGGAGGAAGCTTTGAAACTGGTGTTCGAGGAGACGCCGGAGGAAACTTTGATTGAGCGCGCGATTGAGAAGCGCGTGCGCTTGCGCGGGCGGCCCGCGACGCGTGCGGAGACGAAGAGTTTGTTTGACCATCTGCTGCGGCAGGGGTTTTCGTATGAGTTAGTGATTCGCAAGGTGCGGGCCGTTTCGGAGGCGGATGTCGATGAAGAGGAGAGTGTCTCTGACGCGTCTTGAAATCGCGGCTCGACGACGCGAAGACCGAAAGGCAGCGGCGGCGTGATTACCGTTAATTTTAGACCGGTTGAAACTTGAGGATGAGGTGTAAGCAGTTTATTTGTCAAGGTGTTAGCATCTTCATTGCCGCGCCGTACATTTCACAGGCGCTTTTGCCCGCACACCGCGCGTGTTACACTTTCTAGTTCCCGTCAGCGCCGGAAAGTCAGCCTTTAATTTCTGAAGTTTGACCGCGCGGGAGATGGCTGATAGTTGATTGTTGAAAGCTGAGTATTCTTATTTATGATGACCGGAAACGAAATTCGACAGAAATTTTTAGACTACTTCGAGAGCCACGGACATCGCACGGTGCGTAGCAGCCCGCTCTTGCCCGCCAATGACCCGACGCTGCTCTTTACCAACGCGGGAATGAACCAGTTTAAGGATGTCTTCACGGGCGCGGAGAAGCGCGATTACGTGCGCGCGGTGTCGTCGCAAAAATGCATCCGCGCGGGCGGCAAGCATAACGACCTAGACGAAGTCGGCCGCACGGCGCGCCATCACACCTTCTTCGAGATGCTCGGCAACTTCTCCTTCGGAGACTACTTCAAGCGCGAGGGCATCCAGTTTGCTTGGGACTTTCTGACGAAGGAATTGAAGCTGCCCGTCGAGCGTTTGTGGTTTTCGGTTTACACGACGGACGACGAAGCAGCCGAGTTGTGGGAAGAAGTCGGAGCCAGCCCCGAACGCATCCTCCGCTTCGGCGAGAAGGACAACTTCTGGCAGATGGGCGATACAGGCCCCTGCGGCCCTTGCAGCGAAATTCATTACTACATGGGCGAAGACCCCGAAGACCCTTCGAAGAATCGCGCCGAGTTGGTCAACGGCCCCGGCGATACGACGATGGAAATCTGGAATTTAGTCTTCATGCAGTATGAACGCACGAAGGCGGCTGACGGCGAAATAGTGCAAACGCCGCTGCCCAAGCCCTCCGTTGACACGGGCGCAGGCTTAGAACGCTTGGCGGTCGTCCTGCAAGGCGTCAAATCAAATTACGATACGGACCTGATACGTCCCATTATTGATTTCACGGCCCAACTCGCTGACAGAAATTATGAGCCGGAATCTGACGAGGGTTTTAGTATGCGCGTCATCGCTGACCACGCGCGCGCCACAGCCTTCGCCATCGCAGACGGCATTCTCCCCGGCAATGAAGGGCGCAACTACGTGCTGCGCAAAATCATGCGCCGCGCCATCTATCAGGGCCACCACGCGCTTCAGTTCGATGACCTCTTCTTTCATCAGGTGACGAACTTCGTCGTCGAACTGATGCGCGACGCTTACCCTGAACTCGAAGCCTCGCGCGAATTCATCGAGCGCATGGTCAAGCTCGAAGAGACGCGTTTTAGTTCCACCTTAACCGTCGGCCTGCAAAAGCTAGACGCCCTGTTCGCCGTCAACAACGACGGCGCGATGCCTGACTACAAAGAACTCGCGCGCCTCTATGATACCTTCGGCACGCCCCGCGACCTGATTCGCATCAGCATGGAAGAGCGCGGCTTTCGTCTCGCTGAGGACGCCTTCAATGAGCGCTTCGACGCCGCGCTCAAAGAGATTCAGCAGAAAAGCGTGCGCGAGCAGTCAGCGGCTCAAACCAAAACCAAAGCCGTTTACGGTCAACTCGCCAGCCGCGTTCCCACGACCGAATTCACAGGCTACGAAGGCACGCGGCTCGACGGCGCGCGTGTCCTCGCGCTCATCGTCAACGAAGATGAAGTGCAAGAGCTTAAGGAAGGCGAAGACGGCGAAGTCATCCTCGACCGCACGCCCTTCTACGCCGAAGCGGGCGGCCAGGTCGGTGACACCGGCGCGCTCCTCAGCGGCCAAACGCGCGTCATCGTCAACGACACCGTTTCGCCCACGAGCGGCCTCGTCGTTCATCGCGTCACGGTCGAACGCGGTGCCTTGCGCACGGGCGACGAAGTGACCGCGCAGGTTGACGCCGAGAAGCGCGATGCCACGCGCCGCAATCATACCGCCACGCATCTGCTGCACGCTGCGCTGCGCGAAGTCCTCGGCGCACACGTCAAGCAGGCTGGCTCCGTCGTCGCGCCTAACTACCTGCGCTTCGATTTTTCGCACTTTCAACCCTTAACGCGTGACGAGATAGCCGAGCTTGAACGCCTCGTTAATTATCAAATCATCCGCAACGAGAGCGTGCAGACGGATGTGCTCTCCCTTGATGAAGCGATGCGTTCGGGCGCGATGGCCCTCTTCGGTGAAAAATACGCGGAGCATGTGAGGGTGCTGACTGTGCCCGGCTTTTCCAAAGAACTCTGCGGCGGCACACACGTCCGCGCCACAGGCGACATCGGCCTCTTCAAAATCACCAGCGACGAATCCATCGCTTCAGGCACGCGCCGCATCCGCGCCGTCACAGGTGCCGACGCCTTCACACGCTTTCAAGAGACGGAAGCCATCGTGGATCAGGTTGCCGGTGATTTGCGCGCCTCGCGCACGGAGCTTTCGGCGGCAGTCGGTCGTCTTCAGGAAGAATTGAAGAAGGCAAGGCGCGAGGCCGACGAGCTACGCATGAAAATCGCGACCGGCGCAATCTCTGCGACTTCCGGCAACGGCAACGAAGCGCGCGAAGTGGCGGGCGGCGTCAAAGTGTTGGCGCGTGAGGCGAGCGGTCTTGATGCCGCCGGAATGCGACAGCTTTCCGACACGCTGCTGGCGCGCATCAACTCAGGCATCGTCGTCCTTGGCCGCAGCAGCGACGGCAAAGTCTCGCTTATCGTTCGCACCTCGCCGGACCTCGCCAAGCGTGTTCCGGCTGGACAGGTCATTAAAGAACTCGCACCCATCGTGGGCGGGCGGGGCGGCGGAAAACCGGACATGGCCGAAGGCGGCGGCAGCCAACCCGAAAAACTGGCCGAAGCGCTCGAAGCCAGCTATCAAATTGTCGAACGACTGCTCGGATAAACCACAGCCAGCCTAAAAGCCAAGCGCCAGCGATAGGTTTTCTTCCACAAAAACCTATCACTGGCGCTTTGTCCTTAGACTCCCCCCTCGTCAAAGGAAGATGACTGCTACATAGCCTTCTGCTTATCCGTCAGCGTGATACCCATTTTTTCGAGCGTCAATTTGTTGAGCGTGCCCGTTACCTTGATGCTCTCCGCATCCTGATATTTTCTCAAACCGGCGCGCGTGTCATCGTTGAGCTGGCCCGTCTGCTCGCCCGTGTAATAACCGCGCTGCTTGAGAAGCGCCTGAGCCTGTTTAATTTGGTCTTTGGTGGCACGGAAGATGGGGCCACGTTTTTTCTTGCCGCCAGCGTCCTGAGTCTTCGCCGTGGATGAGCTATTGTCGTTTGCATTTTGCGCCGCCGCGGTCACAGAAAAGGCCATCAGAAGCATCAGGGTCAACAACCCCGTGAGGACTTTATTCATATTCACTCTCCTTGCATTAGCGATTAATTGACGTGGGGCGCGCCCTTAGGAGCGCGCACGAAATTTGAGACGCGTAGGGGCCAAGTAAGACGGTCGTATCATACATTTACTGTCAAGAACTTCAAGGCCATTTTTCCTCACCAGTAGATAAAAAGCCGTCTTAAGCCGCAATAATCGTTGCAAGATGAACGGCTTTGGTTGCCATTCCTTGTCAGGTTCTCAAATTTAATCCCCAAAAAGCCTTATGTTGGCATTTGTACAGAGATGTTGTTAAATCTTAAACACCGTGCTAGTATCTTCGATAGCGCCGGAGATGGGCGCTCTTTAGACGCTTCGCAGTTGGTCTACAGTTCTTGCCCTCAGTTGCCTCATAGGCAGTCCCGCCGGGGCATGAGTTTTCTAATAGAAATTAAGGGTTAAGCAAGATGAAAAAGTTCCCCTTTATCATTCTCTTGGCGCTCTTTTGCGCGACTCCAATTCTGGCCCAAAACGGTTATCGCTTCGATAATTTTGATACGCCAAACGGCGTGCGCATCGAAAGCGTGCGGACGAGCGCTGTGCTGCCGCCCACGTCAACCGTGCGTCCGCTATCGAAGGAGATTAAAACCGGAAGAAATGCAGAGACGCGGCCCGCTTCGCTGGTTTACACGCGCTCTGTACTGATGACGGCTGCGAAGTCGCTGGACGGCTTCACGACGGGCGACCCTAAGATTGACGCTCTGATTGTTGAATCCGGCGCGCGCAACGGAGTTGACCCCGTGTTGCTGTATGCTCAAATGCATCAGGAATCCTCCTTCAAGCGCTCTGCCATCTCGCACAAGGGGGCGCGCGGATTAATGCAGTTGATGCCCTTTACGGCTGCGCGTTTCGGCGTCAAGGACATCTTCGACCCGCGCCAGAATATAGAGGGCGGAGCGCGCTACATGCGCTATCTGTTAAATCATTTCGACGGCGACGTGGCGCTGGCGCTGGCCGGCTACAATGCGGGCGAAGGCGCTGTGATGAAGTATGGCCGCCGCATTCCGCCTTATCGCGAGACGCAGGAATACGTGCGTCGCATCACAGGGCGCTACCGGCTGATGCGCGACCCGCAGACGGCGCACGAGGCCAAGCCAATGACGACCCCAGAGGTTGTCGCCGTCGCCGCGGAGCAACAGCCCGTGCCGCTCAACACCTACGAGAGACAAGTCTTCGCCGTCCGCTTGCCGGATGGCAGGCTGCAACTCGTCAGCCAATAGAAGGCAAAAGGTAAAAGTAAAAAGGCAAAAGTGTGGCTGAAGCCATCTGCTATTAAAGCTGGCTTCAGCCACACTTTTGCCTTTTATCTTTTTACCTTGAGCCTTATTTCTATTTCAGTCGGCACCTTATTTTTTGTATGATGAATGTTGATTACACACGAGCGCGCTATTAGTGCTTGAGGAGGCCCGAACTTCGTTTGTCGAACATGGTTTCAACTAATCTCCCCCAGTCCGGCGCTGCCCGCCGCCGCGCTCTCGTTATCGCAGACGCTGAGGCTGCGTCCGATTTGTCGCAAGCCTTAACGACCGCCGGTTATGAGGTTTTGCTGACGACTAACAATGCCGCGCTGCGCTCCATCGGTCTCTTTAATCCTGACGTTTGCTTAATGATTCTTGGGTCGGGCAGTGACGGCGCTGAGCACGAATCTCTTGCGCTGGCCCGCCGCCTGCGCGCCGAACCCGCAACCTATGCTCTGCCGCTCGTTCTCCTCTGGCGCGAGAATGAAGAAACAGCTCGCAACTCCGCTTTGCACATCGGGGCTGACGATTATTTCCGGCTGGGAGTTGAACGGGCTGAAATGCTGGCGCGGCTGGATGCTCTTTTCTGGCGCGTCGAAGCCGGGCGGCGTGCGGCGTCGGCGGTCGGTGACCAGCGGCTTGAGATAGACAACTTCATGTTGATGCTCGACGCTGTGCGCGAGGCGATACGCGCCGGAGCGAAGGGCGCGTTGTCTCTCATCTACGCGGTGGCGCGCGAGGGCGATGAATTTGACAGGGAAGCGCGCGACCGTCTGCTGGCTGAAGCACACGGTTTTCTGAAACTGCAACTCCGACGCATTGACGCCGTGGCCTTTTACGGCCCGACGACGTTGCTCGTCTATTTGCCGCGCATGAGTTCGGAGATAGCGACTGAAGCGCTCGCTAAGCTGCGCGGTGAATTCATGTTTGGACGCACGGATGGCGAGCTTGTCATCGGCCTCGCTTCCTTCCCGCAAGATGGCGCTGATGTCGAGAGCTTAATCGAGAAGACTGAACAGGCTGTGAGCCTCGCACGCCTTGGTAAATCTGCGGCTGGGCGCGTCGTCGCCTACAGCGCGCAGCAAGTGACAGATACGCTGTCATCGGTCGCGACATCAAAAGCAGCGCCGCCGGCGAAGCCGGAAGTGGCTCCGGTTAACGTGTCGGCGGAGAAACCCGTTGCACCTCAACCGCCTGTTACGAGTAACGTTAGCCAGCAGGCGACGCGAGAGACGGCGGTTGCGGGCGCAGTTGGAGCGACAAGCATCTCTGCGAAAGGCAATGGCGCGGCCATGAGTGGTGCGGACGCCGCACGCCTTGCGACGGAGGCTGCGGCCCGCGAACGCGAGCGACGGGCGCAGGGAGTCGTGATGCCGCGTCGGTTGCTGCTCACGGTTTCAGATGCCGCGCGAATGGCCCAGCTCAATTCGTTGATTCGCTCGGCGGGCTACGAAGCGCGGGCCGCGTTTGATGGACAGCAGGCGCTCGATTTGTTGCGCATAGAGCGTCCTGACCTGCTGCTGCTCGATTACGAGTTGATGGGCATCAACGGCGTTGAGATGCTGCGTCGTCTGCGTAAACAGAGCGGCGGACGCCTGACGCTGCCCGTCGTCATGCTGCTGCCGCCGGATAATGAGAGCGCGCATCGCGAAGCGCTTGAGCTTGGCGCGCGCCGCATCGTTCCGACTCCTTATGATCCAGCAGACTTGCTCGCGAGCGTGCGGCTGGCTGGCAGCCCCGAATGAGGTAGCAAAAGATGCATTGTGTCCATTGTGGTACGTACATTCCCGCCGGTCAGCGTTTCTGCGGCGGTTGCGGTGCGCTCGCCACTGACCCTGAAGCTACGCGCGTGGCTCGTCCGGCGAGAGAGACTCAGCCCGCGCCGCCAGCGCGTCGTGAAACTTCAACCGATGTCGAGCGCACCATCTTTACGACGCGTCCGAACATGCTCTTCATCAAAATCGGTTATGTGGCAGCCGCCCTCGGCGGACTTCTGCTGGCGGCGCTCTTCGCCCTGATTCCG
>CAZEZJ010000130.1:0-12306 GCA_964516695.1 uncultured Blastocatellaceae bacterium | reverse complement strand
AGTGAGAGTTCATCCATCCCGTGATAAAGCCGCGAAGAGTTATGAAAAAATCCCGCAGATATGAAACGCCTTCGTGATACGGGTGGGTCAGACATCTTGTACGCTATATTTCATTATATCGCTGTAGAGTAGTGAATAGCGGAGGGGAAGAGTGATGACGGAAGTACAGAAGAAGCAATGTTGTCCGGTCAACGGATTACTCATCGCCGGAGCATCGCTCGCTTTGCTGTTCGGAATCGCATTTCTGAAGGCCCGCGTGCGGTAGGCGGGCCGTCATCAACAAACTATCAAGGAGTGGAGAACAAATGGCACAAGCAACAGCAACCAGAACGAGTCAAGAAGCGAATACGACGGGCGAGAGAGACGCCGCCGAGTCGTTGATTCGCACCGTGGACGAATCCACCAAGCAGGCGACGGGCATCAGCCTCTTTCACATCCTGACGCTCGGCTCCATCGGCGCGTCAATCGCGCTCTTTTTGTCGGGCAACAAGCAGGCGGGCATCTTCGTCGGTCTCTGGCCGCCGACCTTCCAGGCTTTGAAGTCTGTGGCCGACACCAACAAGCGCGAACAAAAGAACAGCTAAGCGCGCGGTCAAGCCAGCAATCAGACGAAACGCAGGGAGCCGTGCTCGATTGGGCGCGGCTCTTTCGTGTTTGGCCCGCTACGCCTTCAAGCTTCTGAATAAGTAAATCGCCAACATTATCGACCCGACATAGAGCGCCATCCGCAGCGCATAGCTGACGAAGGAAGACTGGCTTTCATCCTTCAGCAAGGGGTAACAGCAGAGCGCCGCCGCCCAGACGGCCATCCCCAACAGCACCTCGCTCGCCACCCAACGCGAGAAGACCAGATAGACTGCCACGGTCGCCAGCACCGTGCCCGCGAACGACACGCCAAGCTGTTTGTCATTATCCCTCAAGGCCATTCTCCCTTTTGCATTAACGACTTCAGGCTTCGTTATCGCAATTTTAAGGCCCAAACGTTCGATTTTGATACATAAAATCGCGATTTAAGTCTTCGTCATCGCGATGTTGGACTTCATCAACGCGATAACAAGCTTCGTTAACGCGCAGATGAACCTTAACTGCGCGATGATAAGGTTCATCTGCGCGATGATGAAGTCCAACATCGCGCAGTTAAAGCTTAACTACGCGAAATTAATCTTCACCGTCGCGTTGGAGAAGCCTTCCAACGCGACGACAAAGCCTTCCCGCACACGGATGGAGCCTTCCGGCGGGCGGGTGAAGCCGGAAATCCCGTGTTCACTGTCTGTTCGCGCAGAGTTTTGCGGCTCAGTCCATCCGTAAAGCCTTGCCGACGGAGGGGTCGCGGCGGACGCGCCAGATTTTCGAGTCTAAGTAGTAATGGATGAAGGCGTAGCCCCAGAAGAAGGAGGCGGCGAGTTGTGTCCAGAAGCTTTCGGTCTGATTGCTGTTGACGGCGTAGACGAGCGTGAGTTGGCGCGGCCCTTGATACCAGAGGCCAAAGAGCAGGCCGAAGCCTATGTAGTAGAGCACGCGGCGGCTGATTAATTCCGCAGCCCCGTAGCGCTCGCGCTTATCCGTCCCTTGCGCATACTTCTTATTGTGAAACCAAATCAAGCGATGATATTGCAAATTATGGTAAATCGTCAGGATGGCGACGATGGCAATCGGCTTGTGCGGCATCGGTGTCAGCAACACGACCCAGTGCATCGGAATCGCCGCCGCCAGCAGCAGATACTTCGGCACGTTCAACGCCAGCCCGCTCATCGCGCGTTGAACTTGTCTTGCCAACCACACGACGGCTACCGAGAGCGTCGCGACCAATAACGCTTTCGCCAGCCCGCCGGTAATCGAGTGCAGGGCGACGGGCACGCGCGCCATCGCTTCCGCGTCCATCGCGACGAAGGCCACGAACGGAGACGTGAAAGCCAACAACAGAAACACGCGGTCGAGCGCGTTATCAACGCGAGCGAGGTCGTTGTTCTTCTTCTTGTAGAGCACCATGAAGCCGTAGTGCTGCTTCACCAGATGATAGTAGGCCCACAGCGCCGCCAGAAAAAAGAAGACGAGGCCAGCGCCCGCCAACACCATCAAAGGCCCGACCAGAAAGAAGACGAGTGAACCCCACAACAGACGCTTGCGCGCCTTTCGCTCCGTGCGGTCGAAGTAAGTGCGCGAAAACGTGCCGAAGACGTGCGGCGCATCAATCAGTATGGCCCACGCCGCCACCATCGGCACGAGCGGCACAACGCCCGTCACGTAAATCAACAACAGAAAATAGCTCGCGAGCACAGAGCCTATAAACCACACCATGTCGTCGCGCCCGCTGATAATCCAGCGCAGCGAGATGAGACGCGTGCGTGCGTTGCCGGCAATGTTCGGTGCTGTCGTTGCGGACATAAAAGTCTCGTGCGGCGCGTTCGTCGCCAGTGGACACGCGCGGCGTGCGCGTCTCATAATCAACGCGCAGGCGTTCAAGTTCAACAGGCCGATTTTAGCACTAAAGAAAGCCGCGCGGGAAAAGACGCGCGGCCCTCTGGAAAGGCAAAGGAAGAAAAAATGTCAACCAACGATGCCGAGCTTGACGACCTTCTAGCGCTCCTCTTTCAAGCTCATCCGTGGCATGGCGTCGCGCCGGGAGATGAGACGCCTGCGATTCTCAAAGCCTACATCGAGATTGTGCCCACGGATGTCGTCAAATATGAGTTGGACAAGACTTCGGGCCACCTGCGCATTGACCGCCCGCAGCGTTTCTCCAGCTTGTGCCCGATGCCCTACGGCTTTGTTCCGCAGACCTTCTGCGGCGACGAAGTGGCCGCGCTCTGCATGTCGCGCACCGGCCTCTCCGGCATTAAGGGCGACGGCGACCCTTTGGACATCTGCGTGCTGACGGAAAAAACCATCGTCCACGGCAACTTCTTCGTCCGCGCCCGCCCCATCGGCGGACTCCGCATGATTGACGGACTCGAAGCCGACGATAAAATCGTCGCCGTGCTCGCGGACGACATCGCCTTCGGCCACATCGCGGACATCACAGACTGCCCGCCCGGCCTCCTAGACCGTCTCAAACACTACTTCCTCAGCTACAAACAACTGCCGCAGGAAGCCCCGCGCCGCGTCGAAATCGCGGACGTTTACGACCGCGCGGAAGCGCTCGAAGTCATCACGCGCAGCCTCAGCGACTATCGCACGCGCTACGGCGCGCCCGAAAATCGCGTCGGTGAACTGCGGCGCTTAATCCGTCAATAACACACAAGTCTTTGCTTCATCTAACAATACATTTAACGTCCTCTTAACTTACAAAACGCAAGGCGCTGTTGATGCCTTTCAGCGAGAGTTTCATCCCTCAAGCCTCTCACTTCAACTGTCCGCGTCCAACTAAATCGCAGACCGCAATGATGGATAGAAGATTGCAAAAATCCTTGCGGAAAAAATGAATTGAGGATAGAGTGTTGAGGCAGCAACGTCTAAATAAATGCGGCATGTGTTTCGAGCAGAGAGCAGTAATGCCGACCGCCGCAAACGGTGTCTAGTGGCAACCAGAAACAAAGGAGATAATTAAATGTCACAGCAAAGAAATCCGATTAATCCGGTGGCGGCGGGTTTGGAGTTCGCCAGCGAAATCATGGTCCCGGGCGGCAGCAATCTGGTTAAGGGCGATTTAGTACAAGCTGGAATCCACTTCGTTCTGGGCTACGTGGCGAAGGCCGCGTTCGGCCTTCCCGGCCTGGCCTTAGTCTCTGCCAACTCGGTGACCAAAGCGTTGACGGGAAATCATCTCATTGAGTACATCAATGCGTATGCATCGCAGCCTGCTCCGGCCACACCGACGCAAGACAGCACGGGCACAGTCAGCTAAGCGATAAACGCCTTCGGGTCGTCAATCCAAAAGGTTCTCTGAAGATGCTGGCCTCGTTCCTTGAGGTCGCAGAGCCAGCATCTTCCTCTAGGAGACTCGAATCTCTCAGGACTCGCTTCTTCGGCCAACTGCCGTTGAGCCGTCCGAAGATTCTGCTGCTCCGCCATTTGCTGCGTAGAGATTCATGCTCCGCGTAGCTGTTTGAACAGGAAGACAAGCGAAAACATGAAAAAGACGTTGTTTGTCGTGGGCGTGCTCTCGGGCGTCGTGCTTTCCCAGACATGGAAGGTGATTACCAAGGAAGGGATTAAGGTCGGCATTCGTGCCGGGCGCAAGTTGAGAGAGCTTTCACAGCAGGCCATCGAAGATATAGAGGACATTGCCGCCGAAGCCTCCGAGGAAGTTTCACAAAAGGGGCAGGAGGCTCGCTGGTGAGTCGTAGGAAAGATTCCTCTTCTACGGACACATCGGGAATACGCTTGCTCTCCGCCACACGTGGCCGAGAGCGTTGGGAGGTGAAAGCTTTACGCGGCAGGCCCGACGTTGCCGAGGCGTTGAATAAAACTCTCCTTGAAGACGCGGGCGTCCTTCATGTTCATGCCAACCATGTCTCCGGCAGGGTTTTAGTCGTCTACATTCCTGACACGCCCGGCCTCAAAATCCAATCCCTCATCCAAGACTTTTTAAACGAGTTGCTGCTTTGGCATTCTCCCTTGACTCCGCCTGCCAAAGGCGCTTCGGCGCTCTCGCGCGTCTTTAGGGCTTCGCTTCCTGAACGAAAAGCTTTAACCGCGCCGCCCCTGCTCTCCGTCATCGGCAATATTATTCGAATCCTGAAAGGGGTCTCATTCGTCTCGCTCGTCAACACGGCGCGCGGCGAGGGGCCGCTTTTTTTGCGAGCTTTGAAAATCGGGCCGCGACTCGTTTTTCTGTCCACCATCTCTTTGGCTCTGACGGCGGCTGACACTTGGATTCATTATCTGCGCCAAAGGTCATGGCGCAGGCTCGCGCAGACCACACAGCACACGCTGCGCACCAAGCTGATTGCTCGTATTGAAACGCAGGACATGGCCTTCTTCGATGAGCAAGGCACGGGCAAGCTCATCAACCTCGTCACCCGCGAAACGGAGAAAATCACAGACTTTGTCGAACGAGCGGGCGACGCCCTGATTGAGAAATCAATCGCCACGGTCGTCTCCGGCGTCTTTCTGGTGATTGCCGCGCCGAGTTTGGCGCTGCTGGCCTGCCTCCCTTTGCCTTTCATTCTGTTGTCCACACGCTTCTTCGGGCCTCGCGCCTCCGAGAATTACGCGCGCGTCAGCGAAACCTCCAGCCGCTTTAGCCAGATTTTGGAAAATAACCTCGTCGGCATCTCCGATGTCAAGAGCTTTACCGCCGAACAGGAGGAAGCGCGCCGTTTAAGCGAATGCGACCTGCAAAGGTCGGAATACTCTCTGGAAGCTACGGCGATGTCGTCTCTTCAATCGCAGTTCGCGGGGGGCGTCTTCTCCACGGGCTACGTGCTGACAGCCGCTTACGGCGGCATGATGGTCGCGCAGGAAAGAATCACTTTAAGCGAGTATATGCGCGTCTTCTACTGGTTCCCGACGCTGCTCTCTTCGCTGACAGGCATTGAGGGCTTAACGAAGTTGTATCACGGCGCTTCGCAGTCAGCGAAAAGGATAGTGGAGGTTTTGGAGTCGGAGCCTAAAATCCGCAGCGGCCCGGTGCGGCTGCCTGCTGGCAGCACGCGCGGCGAGATTGCGTTTGAAAATGTCTCCTTCGGCTATAGCCCCGATAACAAACTATTCAAGAACATCTCCTTTCATCTGCGACCGGGCGAAACCTTAGCCCTCGTCGGCCCGACCGGCTCCGGCAAAAGCACTTTGCTGCGTCTGCTCGTGCGCTTCTTCGACGTGGATTCGGGGCGGATATTAATGGACGGGCGAGACGTGCGTGAGTTGAATCTACAGAGTTTGCGCAGCGCCATCAGTATGGTCAGTCAGGACGTTCATCTGTTTCAGGGAACCATCCGCGAAAACGTGCTCTACGGCCAGCATAATGTCTCCGAAGAAGAGTTAAACAACGCCATGCGCGCCGCCGGAGCGCTCGACCTTCTTGACTCTTTGCCGGGCGGTCTCAATGCGATGGTCGGTGAGCGCGGCGGGCGTCTCTCAGGCGGCGAAAGACAGCGCGCTGCCATCGCCCGCGCGCTGCTCAAACTATTCAGAGGAGCGTCTATCCTCGCCCTCGATGAAGCCACATCCAGTCTGGACAATGAAACAGAGGCCGCCGTCAAAAAATCTCTGCGGGAAGCCACCACCGGAAAGAGCACCATTATGATTGCGCACCGCCTGACCAGCATTCGCCACGCCGACAGGATAATCGTTCTCGAAAGAGGAAACATCATCGAGGAAGGCAAACACGAAGAACTGCTCGCGCGCAAAGGTCTCTATGCTTCTCTCTGGAATCTTCAGAACGACGACCCCTCAGGCAACGGGCTGGAAATCAGACTCAGCTAGAAACGGAGCACCTCATTTTCTATCATTTCTTTGTTTACGCAAACTTCTGGGCAACTGTCGAATCAGGTTCATAACGCGACGGAAAGGGCGGCATAAGCATCTCTTTCGTCTACTGTCGAGTTCGATAGCGCGTTGATTCGGCTCGCTGCTAGCGGTTTTGCAATTTTATTGACATCCAAATCCAAGAGGAATAGAATCGGCTCGCTCTTAAATGGATGTCGAGCTTTTAATTTCCGGGGCGATTGTCTCCGAAGATTGGTCTTGAGGCTGTTCGTTGTTGCGCTTGCGTAGTGCATTCAACAAGGGGGCGGTCTCGCTCGGATTGGCGCATCTCATCAGTCCCGAATAGCTCCTCGATAACCAAATTACATGGACGGGTGAAACCAAAGAACAAGCACGGGCTTCTATCTTCACAGCATAAGCCTTGTGGACCAAGCGGGATTTATTTTCGGGTTGGAAATTTATGGATGTGCGCGCGCGCAGGTCGCCATGAGCATCGCTTGAAATAATTTCAGCGAATCCGTAACTGCACTTTCAGCCGAAAGCTCTAAGCAAATTCTATAAATCGCCCGCTCTGTTCAAAAAATCTTCGATTATTAAGGGAGTGGTTGAAACAACAGGCGGGAGTATTGTCGCAAGTGCCTCAAAAATCCAAGCCCTGTGTTATCGGGCGGCTGTTCGAGTCAAGGAGTGTTGACGATGAAATACCTGATAATCAGTAGGCCGGGTGAATCCGTAGTGCGTGACGTGACCCAAGAGAAATTACAAAAAGGGAAGCAGATGCTTCAGGACGGGATAGACAGAGGAATTATCGAAGGCGCTTATACGCTGGTTGGCGGCGGCAGTGTGTGGATAGTCAATGCGGAGTCGCACGAGTCTCTGGCGAGAGCGCTCAGGAAGCTCAAGCTGGTCGGGACACACCACGTTGAAGTCCATCCCATTATCGGCACCAAAGAGATGATGGATACCTATGAAACGGAAATGCAGCAGGAGAAAGCCTGACGCCGCGCTGCTTGAAGGTCGTTGAAGTAACGCGTCCTTTGCCGATTGATAAAGTCTCACCGAGCACGCCCGAGGAACAGCAACAAAAATTGTAGGCCGGAAGCGATGAGCGACAAACAAAAGAAGACAGACATCGCTATCACAGGCATGGCCGCCTCGTTTGCCGGGGCCGTTAATCTACAAGACTACTGGCGTCATACCATTGACAAGAAAAATTTTGCCGGAGCCAATTCGCCGGAGAGTTTTGCGGTCGAAGCGGGACGCGACGTTAACGGCAATTATCCTAACGCGGCCTGCTCCCTTCCGCTTGCGCTCATCCTTGCGGCTCTCAGTGATGCGGGTTATCTACAGCGACCGCTCGACGCGCAGCGCGCCGTCCTCAACAGCTTAAGCTGCTCACCACCATCGCATAGCTCAAGTGATGAAACCGAAGCTGAAAGTTATCTTCAAGGGGTAGCCTCACACGTCGCTGGTAAACTCGGGTTGAGAAGTCAAAGTGTGGTCGTCAATAGCGTCTGCTCGTCTTCGCTGGCGGCGATTAAAGCGGCGATGACAGCATTACTGGCGCACTCTTGCGACGTAGCGCTGGCAGGCGGCGTTCATTTCTGCGCCTCCGATTCATCTCCAAAACGGCAAGACCTCTCTGCCTCTTCCGTCGAGGTTTCTTTTGCGCCGCCTGCCGATGCATTGCTTGCCAGCGAAGGCGGTGGGCTAGTCGTCCTTAAACGGCTCGAAGACGCAGAGCGCGATAATGACCGCATCTACGCCGTGGTGAAAAATGTTTCTCTCTTCGAGCACGATTCAGCTAGCGCGGCGGCGGCGGAGACTGACCTTGAAAGCGTAACCGGCGCGCTCAAGTCTTCGTACAACGAAAGCGGCGTTGAGCCTGATTCGCTCGCGCTGATAGAAGCGTCGGCGGCTGGCCTGCCTTCGTTGAATCATCAGGAAATGCAACTGCTGTCCAGTCTCTTCGGCACGCGCAAGAGTCTGATGCCGCGTTGCGCGTTTGACTTCGTCAAGCCGATTGATGATGACTACCGCCCGCAGACTGCTGGCGTTGCGTGCCTCATAAAGGCCGCCCTCGCGCTCTATTACAAAATCCTTCCGCCCACCATCAATAACGAACCAGGTTCGGCTGCGCTGTTGGAGAAGACGCCCTTTTATCTAAACGCAGAGGCACGGGCCTGGATTCACGGCAACAGGGAACGCCCGCGCCGCGCCGGGGTCTACGACTTTGGCTCTCAAGCGGTGAGCGCGCACGCCATTCTGGAAGAGTATGCAGCCTCTCAGGCAGAGCCAGTGAAACTTCCGAACAGCAGTTGGCCGGCGGAGTTGCTCTGCTTTTCCGGCGAGAGCCGTGAGGAACTTTGCTCTCGGATGATGGAAGTCCAAGCCTTCATCAGCGACCAGCCGCGCGAGCCGCTCGCGCATCTTGCTTTCACTTTGTCCGCTGTCGAAGCTGGCCGGAAGCATCGTCTGGCGGTGATGGCCAGCGACCTTGCCGATTTGAAAGTTAAATTAAATCTGGCGTGCGAGAAGTTGAAAGAAGACGGCTCTGCGCGCTGGCAAATCAGAAATAGCGTTTACTACGCCGAGTCGTCGCCGGCTTCAGTGGGCCAAGTTGCTTTCATGTTCCCCGGCTACGGTTCTTATTATACGGGTATGCTGGCAGACCTCTGCCTGCATTTCCCGCCCATCCGAGATTGGTTCGATACGCTCGATGAATTTTTTGACGAAGCGCAAGGGCCGTTGCCAAGCCAACTTCTTTTTCCTCCGCGCGTAGAATTTTTTGACGAACGACAGACGGGAACGTCGCATCTGCACGTTCAGCGAGGCGGCGGGCAAGGCGGCTTCACCGCCACGCTGGCCCTGCACGAGTTGTTGCAAAACCTCGGCATCAGTTGCGATGTCATGGTCGGGCATAGTAATGGCGAAAACGCTGCGCTGATTGCGTCGGGCACGATACGTTTCAAAGCGCGTCAGGAAATGTTCGAACTAACGCGCCGCTACACGGCACACGACGACCAGACTGCGACCGAGCACATTCCGAAAGGCGTTTTTCTAGGAGTCAGCACGCTCGGCGGCGACTTTCTCGAACAACTCATCGCCGCTTCAGATAATCGCTTGCATCTGGCGATGGATAATTGCCCGCATCAGGTCGTGCTGTTTGCGAGCGAAGAGAACATTGCAGGACTTCAGGAACAAATCGCGAGCGCCGGTGGCATCTCTCTGCGCCTGCCCTTTGACCGTGCTTATCACACGCCGCTCTACGAGGAGCGGGCCGAAGACCTCCGGCACGTCTACGCTCCGCTGGATTTTGGCCCCGGGCACACGCCCATCTATAGCTGCGCGACCACGCAACCTTTCCCAAATGAGCCGGATGCGATTCGCGCTCTGGCAATCAAACAATGGTCGAGCAAAGTGCGCTTTCGCGAGACAATTGAAAACCTCTATCGCGACGGCGCGAGGATTTTTGTCGAAGTCGGGCCAAACGCGACTCTCTCCG
This sequence comes from uncultured Blastocatellaceae bacterium, assembly GCA_964516695.1. Lineage (GTDB taxonomy): Bacteria > Acidobacteriota > Blastocatellia > Pyrinomonadales > Pyrinomonadaceae > DASVTR01. The sequence goes on along the minus strand of CAZEZJ010000130.1, from coordinate 2,432 downwards.
GTTTCGTTGACGACACGCTGCGGGGCAGAGCGCATCTGGCCGTCGTCTGCAACACGCAACGCCAGCCGGGGCTGGAGCAACTACAACGCCTCTTGGCCCAACTCTTCGTTGAAGGGTTAGAACTCAATCTTGGCTACCTCTTCAAGTTTCGTGATGTTCATGCGGTCAGTCTGACGCCTGCTCCAACGCAGACGCAGATGAACGAGCAGTTGTTCGTTCAACCTTCATCGTCTCCGATGACGGAGGCGCGTGCGTTTTCCGAAACAGTTAAGACTCCGCACTGCAACGGGTTTCATCAAGCGCGGGCGCAGACGGCCCGAATAGCGGGCGCGGCCCAATCCGCCGCATTCGCTGCCTCCGTTGAAAACGCATTGGATGAGCCTAAACGCTCGCATCAGTTGGGTGAAGAAGCAACGCACGCATCAGACGTGCGGCTTGCGATTCTGCGCGAACATTTCGACTTGATGCAGCAATTTCTGGCGAGCCAGCAGAGAGTGATGTCCACGCTGTTTGTGGGAGGAACAACGGCGGCGGCAAACGTCTGCGAGGAAACCTTCGCGGCGGAAGATTCCCGAGCGGCTTCGGCGCAGAGCGATGTTGATGGCGAGGCCTGGCCGTTGTTGGGTCGCGTAGTCGAGAGGGATGCAGGACGGCTCTACTGCGAGCGGCGCTTCAATCTCGACAACGATTTTTTCCTCCGCGACCATGCCTTGGGACGCCAACCCGTTCAAGGCGATTCCCGTCTTTCTCCGCTCACTGTGATGCCTTTTACGATGAGCATGGAAATCTTAGCGGAGGCGGCCTGCTATCTTCTGGGAAGAGAAAAAAAGGTTGTCCGCATTGATAACGTGCGCGGGCATCGCTGGCTGATGCTTGAACGCGGCGCACTCACGCTCGGAGTGTTGGCCGAGGTTCGACCAACTCAGGTTGACGGTGTGCAGGATGTACATGTTCGCCTTTTTGATTTGGGAACGACGCCAAACGGCCAGCGACAGTTAGCCTTTGAAGGCATTGTCAGACTGGCGAGCCATTATCCTGCTCAGCCTGCTCCGCTGCCCATTCAAGTTAGCGAGAGCGCTCCAAAGATAGTTTCGGCGGCGGAGTTTTACAGCCAGTTTGCTTTTCATGGCCCATGCTTTCAGGGCATCAAGCATCTGCGCGCGTGGGACGCGCAAGGCATAGAGGCCGAGCTAGAGGCGACGGAGGCGAGCGCGTTTTTCCGTCATGCCGAGTCTCCGTCATTTCGGATACCGGCGGGCCTGCTCGATAACACCGGACAACTCGTCGGACTCTGGTACCTAGAGCGTGGCGTCCGCGATTTCGCCGTCTTTCCCTTTCACGTCAAGAGTTTTCAGCAATACGGTGAACTGTCAGGGCCAGGCCTCCGTGTCGTTTGTCGTGCCACGATTCAATTAAAAGACTCTACGCCTTCGGACGTCAGCTTCGACATGCTCGACGAGAGCGGCGGAGTTCTCGCACGGCTCGAAGGAATGCAGCTTAGAACTTATTACCATCCTTACATCTCAAGATTCTTTCAGCCGCAAACAAGCGAGACGTATTTTTCCGAGCCTTGGCCGCGAGAGGAAACGGGCCTCGCGTGTCGCGTTATTGATTCTCAGGTCGCAAATTTTCTTGAAGAGAGCGGCGGATTCTGGAAGCGCGTGTTCGCGCATCTGGTGCTAGACCGCGATGAACGCGAGGAGTGGTACGGTTTGCCGGAAAAGGGAGCGCGTCGGGCCGAGTGGCTGATGGGACGCGCCGCCGCCAAAGATGCCGTCCGCCAGTGGGCCAAGCAAACTCATCAACTCGAACTCAAACCGATTGAAATCGCCATCAAGACAAACGCAGCGAGCCAGCCGCTTGTTAAATGTCGCGCGCTTGAAGAGAAGAAGCTAATTCCTCATCTCTCCATCAGCCATAAAAAAGGGCTGGCGGTAGCTGCCGCCGCTGCCGGCAACATCGGCATAGACATCGAACGCCTTGATGCTCATCAAGACACTGACTGGCTGCAAAAGACATTCAGCGCTGAAGAACTGGCCTTAATCCCCCGCCTGGATGCGACCGCTCTCATCAGCCTGTGGTGTGCGAGGGAGGCGGCTGCGAAGGCCGCCGGAACGGGCTTGCAGGGCGACCCGCGCCTCTGGCAAGTCGTCAGTGTTTCAACGGATGCCGGAATGGTCAGAATCGCGGCGGACGGCAAGGTGTGGGATGTCGCGCTGTGGTATCTGGAGAAGACGGTGTTGGCCGTTTGTCAATCCGCGTTGGCTGCGAATTATCAGGGAGAGGGAAGCGTTGCAGCCATGATGAGTTTGCCGTCTCGCGCGCTGAAAGAGTAGGGGCGCAAGTAGCAGAAAGAAAATTGCCATGAGAGACTTTGCCTGCTTAACCATCCCTCCAATCGAGCTTGCTCATCCGTCGTTGGCCGTCGCGAC
>CAZEZJ010000129.1:1608-12357 GCA_964516695.1 uncultured Blastocatellaceae bacterium | reverse complement strand
GCTGATGCCTTTGAAGTTTGAGACTGTGAACAACACGGCGAGTGTCGTCACGCTGACGGATTATCCTTACAAGTTGGGCGAGACGACTTTGCCCGTCTATCTGTGGGTAACGGCTGTGCCGGAAGTCCAGAATACCTGCCGTGGCTTTAACACCGATTTGAAACTGCGACTACAGCAGTTGCTAGGGCTTCATCCGGGCGAGGATTTCAACAACTTCGTCGTGCTGACCGTCAAGGAGGGAGATATTTTTCGCCCGACGACGAACCCTGACCCGACCGCGACGCTGCCGTGTGCGTGTCCCGTGACGGTCAATTGCGGCGAGGTCTTTCCGCAGGGTGTGGCGGACGCGCACGTGCAATGGCTGGCAAACCAGATGCTCAGTTCTTACGTGATTTCGGAATCCTCTCTCATTCCGGTCGGCTATCCTTGGACGCGCCTCGGCTATACCTACAATTGGAGGCCGGGCGCAGACAAGTATGGCGCTTCCGAGTATGTGATTCGCAAAGGGGCGACGGTGAAGGTGACAGACATCATCCCCTATCAAAGATATTGCAACCCGCGAGTCCAATCGCCATAACGGAAGCCGAACGGCCACACGCAAGAATTCGGGTTCCAGACTCAAAAGTTAAAAAGGAGCGCTCTTGATAAGCGCTCCTTTTGTCGTTTAACGCTACGTTTAAAGCCTAGCGACTACGAAAAAAATATCGCAGCGGAAAAACAGACTGAACGGATATACTGTCTGCATGAGCATGAGGATTACGCGTCTTCTGGCGCTCGTTTTAACGGTGGCGGGGCAGGCCGCGGCGACGACCATCGTGGCTGTGAAGACGCCGCGCGAAATAGTAATCGGCGCTGACAGCAAGGTCACGGATACGTTCGGCGGCACGGTGGCGAAGCAAGCCTGTAAGATTGTGCAGGTGGGCAATCTCTTTTTCGCTTACGAAGGGATGACCAGAAACCGTCGCACCGGCTACGACATCGTGAAGCTTGCCGCTCAAGCTCTCGCGCTCAAACCCAATGCGAGCCTGGCGGAGAAGGTCAGCATCCTGACGGGCTTCGTCACCTCTCGTTTGTTCACGGAGTTGCCAAGCGTCAAGCAGTATGACCCTAACACTTATCGCGAAAAAATCGAAGGCGGCCAGACATTTCTGACGATTCTGATTGCGGGCTTTGAAGAAGGGCAACCGCTCTTGTTCGTCAGAGGCTTTCGCGCCGTACCGTTAAGCCGGCAGACCATCGCGGTGAGCGTCGTGCCGGATGATTGCCTGGCAGACTGCCGGGGCGAAATTGTCGTCAGGTCTCTGGGCGAGACGGCGGCCATCGACGGATTGGCGGAAGAGACGCCCGGCTTCTGGACGAATGGTGCGGTGGCGGGCGTGCGCCGCCTCATCGAGACGGAGATTGCGGCTCGCAGCGAGTATGTCGGGCCGCCCATAGATATTCTGCGGATAGACAAAACGGGCGCCGAGTGGATGCAAAAGAAGCCAAGCTGCCCCAACATAGAGAAACGCCTTGCGCCAACCAAGCAGCGGAGGCGGCTCAAGCAGTGAATTAACGAAGATAAACTTCGATGAAAAGATTGATTCATTTCATCATTTATTCATTGGTTCAATGACTACATGAAACAATGAATAAATTTCCTCGTGTCCATCGGAGTTTGGTATGACGACGTTTGATAGTTGCTGTTGACCGGACTATTCTTAGTTAATGAAAAAGTTTGTCAGAGAGAGCGTTAATACGGCCCTTATCATTCTCGGCATCTTTTCGGCGGGGCTGGGGCTGAAGGGCTTTCTGCTGTCGAGCCGTTTTATTGACGGCGGCGTGACGGGCATCTCCATGTTGCTCTCGGACGTGCTTGGCTGGCATCTGGCGATTCTGATTCCGGTCATCAATCTGCCGTTCATCGCTCTCGGGTATCGTCAAATCGGCAAACAGTTTGCGATTCGCAGCGCGCTGGCGATAGCGGGGTTGTCTCTGTGCCTGGCGTTCGTCAAATACCCGGATGTGACGCCGGACAAACTGCTAACCGCCGTCTTCGGCGGCTTCTTTATCGGCGCAGGCATCGGGCTGGCGATACGCGGCGGCGCTGTGCTCGACGGAACGGAAATAGCGGCGCTGCTCGTCAGCAAGAGCAGCCACCTGTTGAAGGTCGGGGATGTCATTCTCATCCTCAACATTTTTATCTTCAGCGCGGCTGCTTTTTTCCTCGGCATCGAATCGGCCCTCTATTCGATTCTGACTTACTTCGCGGCCTCCAAGACCATTGACTTTCTCATCCACGGATTAGAGGAATACACGGCGGTCATCATCGTCTCCGAGCGCAGCGAAGAGATACGCGCGGCGATTATCTCCGTCTTGAATCGCGGCGTGACGATTTACAAGGGGCGCGGGGGCTTGAGCGATGCGGAGCAAGACATCCTGTTTTGCGTCGTGACGCGGCTGGAGATAGGTAAAATCAAGGACGTTGCCGTCGAGATAGACCGTGGGGCATTTATCGTCATCCACGCTTTGGCAGACGTTGACGGCGGCGTCATCAAGAAGACCGCTTTACACTGAAGGAGAAAATTTCGTAATGGAAAACGCTACACACACGCGACCGCAAACAGGCGAATACGCACCCGATTATGAGAGATACATCTCGCTCGTCCCCGAAGAAGACGTGTTGACGCTTCTCGAACGGCAGTTCGAGACGACGCTTGAAATCTTACGCGGCATAGCGGAAGAGAAGGGCGACTTCCGCTATGCGGAAGGCAAGTGGAGCATTAAGGAATTGGTGGGCCACATGCTCGACAGCGAGCGCATCTTCGGTTATCGCGCCCTGCGTTTTGCGCGCAACGACCAGACGCCGCTCCCTGGTTTCGAGCAGGATGATTACGTCGCTAACGGCGGCTTTGGCGAGCGCAGTTTGAGCGGTCTGATTGATGAGCTTGAATACCTGCGTAAAGCGAACCTCTCCTTCTTTCGTCATCTGGACGAAGAAGCCTGGATGCGCAGCGGCAGCGCCAACGACAATCTCATCAGCGTGCGCGCTATCGCCTACATCATCGCCGGACATGAGACGCACCACATGCGCGTCCTGCGCGAGAAGTATTTGTCGTAACGAAGCGCAATGAACGCGAGGCTGATGGCTCAAACTCAAACTCTGAGCCACAGCGAGATGGAGAATGCAGATGAAGCGAAGACGACCCATACTGTTGCTGTCTTTTAATATAGAGAATTGATGAAACCGACTGACCTCTTGCTGCTGAATCTTGAAGAAACCCGCAGAAGAAGCCTTCAGGTGTGGCGCGCTATTCCGCCCGAACGCTTAGACTGGAAACCGGATGCCGAGGCGATGACGTGCATCGAATTGGTCAGGCACGTTCCTGAGTGCGAGTATTTATACTTGACCATTCTTAAGAGCGGACGCCGTTTGCCGGCGGACGAGTTGAGCGAATCGCTGTGGGTCACGCGACCGTATACGAGCGTGGCGGCCGAAGTTGAATTTGCGGAGCCGTATCGCAAGGAATTGCTCGGCTTGATTGGCTCGTACACGGCTGAACAGTTGAGCACGATGACGGTTGATTACGCGGCTCAGGGCCAACGCACCAGCGCCATCGGAGATTTCATTCTCAGAATGGCATACCATGAATCCGTGCACGCGGGACAGCTTTTAAGCTACCTGCGAATGATGAATGTCCCGCGCCCAAACGTCTGGGATTGAAATTTCGCACCGGTGCGCCTAAAGCTCAATAGTCGCCCGCCGCGCCAATTAAATTTTCTGGCTTCCGGCGGTTATCTGCTAAGATAGCCAGCCTGAGCGTCAAGCCAAGAGAAGCGATGAAACTCAAAGCCAAGGCAGCTTTGCCTGCTCAGCGCCAGAGCGTCAAGAATTATTAGAGTGGCATTGTGTCCGATATTATTGTCGCCGCAGAAATCGTCCCGCAGCCTGAGCAGGCTCAAAGCGCAGCCAAAGCGCTACAGCAGCTTGGCTTTCGCGTCCTGCGCATTGACGCTCATGTGAGCGTTGAAGCGCCGGAGCGACTGTGGACGAAGGTCTTTAAGGTTTCCTTCAAGAAGCAGAGCAAACGGCTCTTAGAGTCTTCCGCCAGTTCAACGGTAGATTACGGCGTGCCCACGGAAGATAATATTAGTATTCCCAATTCACTGCGTAAGTTAATCACTGAAGTTATCTTTGTTCAGCCGCCTCAATTTTTTTAACTTAATCAGCGCCGCGAGCTATTGCCTCATTAGTTCTATCCATCAATCTGCTTCACCGAGGAACTAACCATGCCAACTAAAAAACAGTCGTCCAAGCGAGAGACAGGGAAAAAATCGGCGCAGAAACAAGCGCAGTCTCAGGAAGACCAGATTGAGGTCACTATTAAACAGAAGCAAGTGGTCTTCGAGGCGGTCTTAATGCCATCAGAGGGAGGGCAATCCATGTTTGCCTCGGACGCCACTTTGAAGGCGGAAAATTTGGACAAGTTTCGCCCCAAGGAAGAGCGCGGCGTCATGGCCGCTCGGGAATTGCAGCAACTGGGATTCACCGTGCGGCACATCGGCACCTTCTCCATCAGCGTCGAAGGGCCAAAAAGTCTCTGGGAAAAACATTTCCGCGCTGAACTGGAAGAACATACACAGCAAATCAGCCAAAGCCATCCAGATGCGGGCGAGGTGACATATTATGTTCCCAAAGAGGATGCCGCAATCGTTATCCCGGCACACCTCAAGGATTTAATCGAACGAGTGCTCGCCCAAAAGCCGCCCATCTTTCTCGGCGTCTCGCCGCTGCCGCCGCGCGTCAGCTATCATCACTTGCGTGTGCCCTCCGACATCGCAACCGTGCTGCGCTCCGAACTGGTGCATCGTGAAGGCGTGACCGGAAAGGGCATTCTGGTGGCGATGCCGGACACGGGATTTTACAAGCATCCGTTCTACGCGTGGCACGGCTACAACTACACGGCCACGCTGGCGCCCGATGCGACCAAAGTAGAGCACGACGCAATCGGACACGGCACGGCGGAAGCGGCCAATATTTTTGCCAATGCGCCTAACATAGATTTCGTCGGCGTCAAGATGGGAGCCAATCCGACGCTGGCTTTCAAGGCTGCCGCCGATTTGTATCCCGCTGTGATGAGCAATAGTTGGGGCTACGATATTAAAGGGCCGACGCTGCCCGATTGGCTCAAGCCGTTGGAGGCCGCCGTCATCGAAGCTGTCCGCGTCAGAGGCATAACGGTCTGTTTCTCCTCTGGAAACGGTCAGTATGGTTTTCCGGGCCAAATGCCGGAGGTCCTCTCCATCGGCGGGGTTTACGCCCACGAGAAGCTGTCGTCCAGAGAAGACGATTTCGATCTTGAGGCTTCCGATTACGCCAGCAGCTTCGAGAGTACGATTTACCCGGGCCGGCGCGTGCCGGATTTCTGCGGCCTGGTCGGCCTCACGCCGCGCGGCATCTACATTATGCTGCCCGTAGAACCCGGCGACGCGATTGATAGAGACATGGCGATTGATAAAGATTCCACCGCGGGGCCGGATAAAGGCGACGGAACTACAGTGGATGATGGCTGGGCCGTCATCAGCGGGACGAGCGCGGCCTGCCCGCAGATAGCAGGTGTCTGCGCTCTGATAAAGCAAGTGCAGCCGGGGCTGCCGCCAGATTTGGTTAAAGCCGTCTTAAGGGCATCGGCTCGCGATGTCAGTAAAGGTAAAAGCCGGATGAAAGAATTGGCCGGAGAAGGTTTTGACGGCGCTACCGGGTCGGGCCTCGTCGATGCTTATAAGGCTTACAAGCTAGCGCGTTCCGTCACGCCCCAAAACTTGTCGGCGCTGCCCGCTCCGCGCTAACAGCGCTTTGGGGTTTTTCAACAGAGTGCTCAAACCGTCGTGCGCAAGCTCTGCGCGATGAGAGGGAGAATGCGCCGTGGAACGGCGATGGCTTCCTTGATGTGGCGCGAGTGTGTGAAATGGCCCGCGACGTAGAGACCTTGGATGTTGGTCTCGAAGGTTTCAGGATTATAGGTGGGCACTTCCGTCAATCCAGACCGCTTGATTTCTACTCCGGCCTGACGCAGCAGCGTCATGTCTGCGTCGCTCCCGATGAGGACGAAGACGACATCGTTCGGAAGCACGAGCGTCTGGCCGTCGTCCATGCGGAAACTCACTTCACGCTCACTAATCTCCAAGACCTCTGTGAAAAAGGCGAGGCGCAGCCGGCCCTGCTGCAACTCGCGTTCGAGCGGAGCGCGCACCCAATGTTTAATAGCATTCTTCTTCGGGTCGCGGTTCTCCCAATCTGCGCGCCAGATGGCGAGCGTCGTGTGCGCGCCCTCTTCCGAGAGAAAGAGCGCTGCTTCCGCCGCGCTGTTGCCGCCGCCGATGACCATCGCCTCCTTCCTCACGTAAGGATACGGCTCGACGAATCTGTGATGCACTTTCGGCAAATCTTCGCCCGGCACATCCAGACGGCGCGGGCGCGCCATCGCGCCGATGGCGAAGAAGACGCGCGCCGCTTTGTAGTGCGCACGCGTCGTCTTGACGATAAAGCCCTCGGCCTCTGCACGCTCGATTGAGACGGCTTCCTCTTCCGTGTTGATGCGCAAATTTTGTTCGAGCGCGAAACGCACGTAGTGTGAGAGAAGTTCTTCACGCGTCGGCTTTTCCCGGCAGGGTTGGAGCGCGCCCTCTCGCATCTCCAGTTCGTTTGGCGTCGAGAAGACCGTGCGCCCGACCGGATAATGAAAAATCGTATCGGCTATCAGGCCCTTCTCAATGACCAGATAATGCAAGCCTTCGCGCGCCGCCGCGTCAGCCGCAGACAGGCCGGCAGGCCCCGCACCGATAATCAACAGGTCAAGCTCTTGCGTCTTCATAAGCGGTTTCAAGTCTAGGGTGAGAAATCTTTTGAGTCAAAGACGGCAGACCGTTCGTAGTGCACGGCAACACGCGCTTGCGTTTCCAGAAAGCTCTTAAATCCTCGCGCCGCGAGCTAAAAAAAGGCAACTACTTAGGCAAGCATTGAAATATTTCGCAGTTGATTCGCATAGGAAGATAGAGCCTCGGAAAAGCCATGAATTATGAAGCATGGAGGGCTAACGGACTGAGAAAAAATGATATGCACGCCCCAGCAAAGATTGCTGCAAAAAAGGTCTTGACAGTCCTTTGAACCTGTACTATCGTGCGCGCGTTCTGTCGTCCCTTCTCTTTTACGGGCTTGTCTAAAACGACTCAGTCCTTTCCTGCAATAAGGTAAAGCATAGAGACAACCCACAACATTTTAGTTCGGTAAAGTCTTAACTTTTCATTTCTTCATCGTTTTCGCTGAAGAACACCTCGTTCATTTTGGCCTCATGTGTTTGCTTGATAGCGAGCTGAGCGCTCTTACTTTTCGGGGCCAGACCTTCGGGCGAATAATCTCAAGAGGAAGAAGGTAAATAAGGATGAAACAGATTGACAACGATGATTTCAGGTATGCCGTGAAAAAGGGGGAAGACGTCACTTTAAAGTTTAAGCCCAAGGGCGGCGCGCCGAACTTGATAACCGTAGTCTTTGATGATGACCCGGAACAGGATGTTAGTTCCGGCCCCAACCCTAAATTCGAATTTACGGCAACCAAGCCCGTCAATAAAAATCATCGTTGCCGAGTGGAGTGCGACTTTCAGGGCGCGGCTAGTCCTCCGGCTGTAGTCGAGGTGACCTTAAAAGGCAGCGAAGATTCGGATAGTTTTAAGGTCTCAATTGATAGCTCGCTGCCCGACCCGCTGTTCAGGTTCAAAGTGACGGCTGCTTGATGAGCATCAATCGCGCATCATCAGGGATTTAAATTAAGGAGACACCATGAGAAAGCTAGCTCAGCATTTCCTCTCTATTGCCTTAGTCTTGATGTTCGCCGCTCCACCCGCGCTCGGCCAAGAGGGGCAGCCCCGAACTACAGACCTGCTCCGCGCTAAAATAGAGCAGTTGGAGAAAACTGACATTAGCGCCAGGGCACAAGCCGTCCAAGATATTTATAAGCGTTCGCTATTGCGCCTGTACGACGAATTAAGTGCCTCTCTCCGGCAGGATGTCGAAGCTTTAAGAATCGTTCAATCGGCAGTAAACGATGCGGATACGGTGCAGCAGGCTGAGATTGCTAACCAACTCAAAATATTAACGACTGAGCAGAGTTCAATTAATAATAGAATCCAGAGATTAAAAGCCGACTTACATTCGGCAACGGCTTCAACCCAGACTCCGTCTGCCCAGCCTGCGGCAGCTTCGGCTTCGGCCCCTTCGCGCGACAACGCTCCGGCGGCTCTTGTAGCTGTTGCCGGTGAAACGAAACCGCAGATTGTCTTACCCGCGCATGATTCAAGCTCAACAGCGACAGCGGCGCTCGACGAGACATTGCCTGCGCCGAGAGCCGAAACAGCCAGTTTGCCCGCGCCTTTAGCCGTGCAGGGCGGTTGCTACCCCGATGCCCCTGAGTTAATCACAACCAAGGTGGACGATTTGGCGAGGGCGATTGTCGGCGGCGGGCCCGGAAACGTAAATCAAAGAGCCTCCCGTTATTCGGCTGGGCATGAGGATGTCTTTTTCTATACCGTAGCCGATGCAATCACTTCTCCGAGCGTCTCGCAAAACATCCGCGTCCTGAAAGCCTATCGCTATCTTGCGGAAACCGCTCGGACCGACAAGCAGGTCGGGGCTTCCGCGCGGTCGGAAGGCTCAACAACCGCGGTCGAGAAGCCCGGCTTCGCAGACCTCTTAGGCTGGGCGGTTGAGCATGGTGCGGTGCAGCAAGCCGTAAACGGCACGACGCTAACGCTTAGCTCCTCTCCCTATGCCTTAATCGCGGCGGCCAACGGTGGCGACACGGCGGAGAATTATCGCGAATATGATTTCCTCAATCGGATTGGTGTTTCCGCCAGCTTTAATATCAGCGACCAAGATTCCGTTTTGTCCAACGCCAGGCGCAAACAACTCACGGAATGGTCTGCTCGTATCCGTTTGAGCGGAGACCGTAGCGCGCGTTCGCAAGACTTTGAGAACTTTTGGAATACGAATATCAGGCAAAAGGTCCGCACGCGATTGCTCCTGCTGAACAGGGCGGGCGGGCTATTGGAAAACGACCCCAAGCTCGGCGCTGTGGATAACGCGGGAGACACGTTGAGCGAGAGAGTCAACACAAAGATTAGAGGTCAAATCATAGCCATTCTGAACTCTGCTGATACCGATGAGAAAAAAATCAGCGATATTAAGAATGCCATTTTGTGTAGTATGCAGCAGGATGTTCATAACCAAATTACACAACGCGGCGACCAGTTGATTAGCGCGGCTACCATCACGACAATCAACAATGATTTGATTCCTTCCTTGTTCAGAGCACACGCGGATTTGGTAGAGGCGCGCCAACAAATCAAAGAATACTTGGAGGAAGCCGGAAAACAACCGCTGATGACATTGGCTTACAATAATCACCGGACGACCGTGGGTTCCGACTATTCCGTGCTCAAATTTCTCTACGAACGAAATAGTTTTAAGCCGATGAAGCTTGTTGCCAATGCCGGAGTCTCTTTCTATCACCGCCCGGACCGGACGATTAATCAACAAAATGTCCGCGACTTCGCTGTCGGTCTCTCCTTTGAAGGAAAAGTTAGAAGTCCTTTTGTGACGAGCGAGTTGGATTTAAGCAACATCACCTTTTCGTTCTCGGGGCGCTATCAAAGAACGATGGAAAATAGAGGAGTGGCGGGGAGAAAAGCAGACATCGCCGTCGCTCAATTCAGGGTGGAATTTCCTGTGTTGGCGGGCATCAGCCTACCCTTTTCCGTCACCTACGCCAACGCGACAGAGTTAATCAAGGAAGAGCACGTGCGCGCCAATTTTGGCTTCAGTTTTGACGCCAGCAAACTCTTGGCCCTCAGAAAACTTGCGCAATTGATGGCTGGCGGTCAATAGGTTTTTATTCACCGAAACCGCTCCGATAGCCGCACAGAAGCAGGTAGGCTTTCTTCTCAGAAAAGAAAGCCTACTTGCTTCTCTACTTTTAGACTGACCCCTTAGGCGCTCCTCATTGTGAGACTTCCGAAAAGGCCGTTATAATAACCGTCGCAGTTTAAGCATTAGATAAAGGCGCGCCTCAAGTTTACAGGGCCAAAATTTTTGATGAAGAATCTACACGGTATCTTATTGCCACTTCCTGTGCCCTTCTCGCAAGATGGTGCGGTGGATACGCCTGCCCTTGTCTCAAACATCAAACAGTGGGGCGCAACAAGCATCGCCGGTTATGTCATCCTCGGCTCTACGGGGGAGCGTGTGCATCTCGAAGAGAGCGAATGCCTGCGAGTAATCGAAGCGGGGCGGGCAGCGGTGCCGAAGGATAGGGCCTTCATCGTTGGCGCGGGGCAGCAGAGCGTGCGCGCGACGGTGAATGAGGTGCGGCGTTTGGCGCAGGCGGGCGCGGAGGCGGTGCTATTGATTACCCCATATTTTTACCGTGGGGCGATGACGCAAGATGTGCTGTTTAGCTATTACATGGCGGTGGCGGATGGTGCGCCGTTGCCGGTGTTGCTGTACAGTATGCCGGAGTTGACGGGCATTGCGATTGCCCCGGAGACGGCGGCGCGCCTTAGTGCGCACGAGAATATCGTTGGTCTTAAGGATAGCTCAGGCGATATTATAAATTTTGCGGAGACCGTCAGGTTAGTGCCGGAGGATTTTGCGGTCTTGACGGGCAATGGGCCGCTGCTGTATGCGGCATTGGCGGCGGGCGCAACAGGTGGAATT
>CAZEZJ010000129.1:0-1575 GCA_964516695.1 uncultured Blastocatellaceae bacterium | reverse complement strand
CGAGGCTGGTGGTGGATATTTACCATGCTTTTGCGGAGGGCGACCACGCACGCGCGCGTGAGTTGCAGCGACGTTTGACGCCGCTGGCGCTGGGTGTGACGAAGCGTTATGGCATCGCCGGATTGAAGGCGGCGCTCGACCAATTAGGGTTTATTGGCGGGCACGTGCGCGCGCCCTTGCGGGATGCCGGTCGGGAGGAGCGGCGGGAAATTGCTCGCTTGCTTGAAGAGTGTGGTTCTGTTGAGGAACTAACGGGGAGCGACGAGCGTTATCGTCAGGCAGGAGCACAAGTAGAGTGAGCACTACGGAAGCCGCATGTTATAGCACGCCGGAAGAAGCAGGGCTGCGCGTTGAGGCCTTGCCCTTTGAGCACATTCCGCATCAGACGGGTCTCTTTCTGGACTACTTGCGCGACCCCACAACGCTCCGCAGGTTTTATCCCTCAGCCGTTCGCTTTCATCACGAACTCGCCTCACGTGCGCCCGAAGTTTTAAGCGCGCATCGCACGGACCGCCGCGCGCTCTGCGATGCGCTCGAAGCGATGAACAAAAACTGGGGCGCAGGCAAAGAGACTCTGGCTAACATCGAACGCTTGCGCGCTGCCGATTGCCTGGCGGTCGTGACAGGCCAGCAGGCCGGACTCTTCACCGGGCCGCTCTACACGATTTACAAAGCGCTCTCGGCGGTCAAACTGGCCGGATGCCTGACGCAGCGAGGCACGACCGCTGTGCCCGTGTTCTGGATTGCGACCGAGGACCACGATTTTCCAGAAGTGGCGACGGCTGAATTCATCGGCTGTGATTGCCGGCTCGCGAGCGTTGAAGTCTCTGCCAAGATGCACGCGGAGAACGTGCCCGTCGGGCGTGTCGCGCTCGACGAATCAATTGACGAGACCGTCAAACGACTGCTGGACGTGCTGCCGACAACGGAGTTTACGCCCGACTTGGAAAAATTATTGCGCGAGACGTGGCAGCCGGGCGTGCGCTTTGGCGATGCTTTCGCGCGGATGATGACACGGCTGGTGGGCTGCTACGGATTGGTGCTGCTTGACCCCTTGGATGCGGGCCTTAAGCAGTTGGCTGCGCCGCTCTATGCGGAGGCCGCGAGCCGTGCGCCTGAGATAGCGGAGGCACTCGTCACGCGCAGCCGCGAATTGGAAGAGGCTGGCTATCACGCGCAAGTCATGGTCACGAGCGATTCCTTTCCGCTCTTCCTGCATACGAAAGAGGGAGAGCGCCGCCCCGTCACACGCGCAGACGACGGCGCGTATGAACTGAAAGGAACCAGCGAGCGCTACACACTCGAGGAACTGAGACAATTGGCCGCAACCGAGCCGGAGCGCTTTAGCCCGAACGTGACTTTGCGCGCCGTGGTGCAAGACTACCTATTGCCGACGGTCGCTTATCTTGGCGGCGCAGCCGAAATCGCTTACTTCGCACAGACGGCGGAAGTCTATCGCGTGCTCGGTCGGCCCGCGACGCCGATTCTCCCGCGTTCGAGCCTGACGGTCGTTGAGCGTCGGACCGGCCGCACGCTCGAACGCTACGACTTAACCTTGAGCCATCTCTTCGCGGG
>CAZEZJ010000128.1:0-12378 GCA_964516695.1 uncultured Blastocatellaceae bacterium | reverse complement strand
CGCGCTCCTCACTCTGGCCTTTGCGGCTTGAGGGTAGAACTAAAGCGATAATTCGCGTCCGCCACGATGCGTTCAGCGAGTATGATGCGCTTAGCGCGCGCTCGCCTGTTTTAAGTAGGCGCGCGCTTCATTGAGTTCGGCGGCTCGCTCGTCGGCACGTTCCTGCGTGCGTAGATAATCGGCGTAGGCTTGCGCGGCGAGTTTCGCATCGCTGGTTTTGGCGGCGCGGGCGAGGCCGAGCAGCGAGCGCGGGCGATTCGGTTGACGAAGGAGCGCGGTCTTAAACTGCGACGCCGCTTCCGCGGGACGATTGGCGCGCAACAAAACTTCTCCCAACAACTCGTGTGAAGGCTTAATCATGTCCGGCGGGCCTGAAGGCGGGCGCAGAGACTCTTCCAAACTCGTCGCGCGGCGCAAAAGCTCGACGGCTTCGTCAAGCTTGCCCATGTTCGCGTTTGCCAGAGCTGTCACCTCCAACTCCATAATCTCTATCATCTCGGAACTGAAATAGCCGCCGGGCGTCGCATACTCCTTGCGCTGCTCGCGCATCTCAGCGACAAACTTCTCTGCCGCCGCCGGATTCTTTGCCGCCGCCGCAGCCATCCCGCGCACGTAATTACCGTAAAGCCGCTTGGCAGGCTGGCGCTCGGCCTGCGCGGCGACCGCCGCCGGAATCACGTTTGCCGCAGGCTTCGCAGCCAGGTGGCACGAATCGGCCCCCGCTTCTTTCTGCGCTAACAGCTTTCCAGATTTTGCAGCCGTGTCGGGGAAGAGTTTGTCAACTAACTCCCAACGCTCCGTCTCCACGATGAAGGCTGCGGCCATGAAAGGATAACCGCGAATTGGCCCGCCGAAGTCAGCGATTGCTTTCTGCATCAAGGCGAGTTGCGCTTCGGCTTCCCGGACGCGTCCCTGTTGTAAGTAAACGTATTCGAGCCAACTAAGACTGTGATAATCGCGCCGGTCAATAGTGTAGTTTTTACGGCGCACCCAGGCGTCCGAAGTCGCCCATGACGATTCGTTGGAAGCGGCAGCTTCAGGCCACATGCCGAGTTGGATAAAGATGTGCGAAGGCATGTGTCGCGCGTGATGCGCGTCGGGCGCAATCTCCGCGTAGCGGCGCGCGGCGGGAAGAGCGAGGATGGCGTGCTCGGGGTCGTCGAAGGCGTGAATAATGTAGTGCGCCGCGCCGGGATGGTTGGGGTTTTTGCGGTAAACGTCAAGCGCGATGGCTCCGGCCTGCATCTGTAAGCGGTAGCCCTTATCAACCGGGCGCACGGCGCCAAGCAATGAAAGCGCGTAGAAGGAGGCCGCTTCGAGGTCTTCGGGATACTCTTTGTAGACTTTCTCCATCGCCGCGACATAGGCCAGATTGCGCTCGTGTTTGTCGCCCTTGCCATACAAGGCTTTCACGGCGTTGAGGTAGGCTGATTCTCTGGCGGTCAGCTTGCGCGTGTCGCGAACTTTGGCGAGCGCCGCGCGCGCGGCCTCCGTGTCCTGCTCGTTCCAGAGCGGGTGGTTATGCGCCATCGCCTCGCCCCAATAACCCATCACGAAATCGGGGTCGGCTTTCGTCGCCGCTTCAAACGCCTCCAAAGCCTCTTCGTACCAGAAAGAGTGTAACGCGGCGACGCCACGCAGGAAATGCACCTGCGCCGCACGCGAGCCGGAGGTCGGGAAATCGACTTGGCCCAGCGCGCCGCTGCTCTCTGCTTGCTGGGCATTGGCAGCGATGACTAAGCAGGACGTGATGCAGAGCAAGATAAATAATCTGTAAGCAGCGCGCGGATAAGACATGGCTAGCTCTCGACTTTCTCGGTCAAAGGTGTGCTCCCTTTTGCTTCTACGCTTAATTGCTTTTCGAGTCAAACGCACGGGAGGTTTTTTTGCGATGAACAGGCGCGAGGCCCTTAAGGCTTGACGCGCCTGTTCATGTGGACATCGCTTTCCGTGAGCGAAAAGCTAACTCGCGATTGGACGGAACGCCTGATGAGCCAGATTGCTTATTAACGGCTGCTCACCGTGTAACACCTGCCAGCCATTTCAGAATAGGATGCTCGACTTCTTGAAAGTGGTTCTGTGAAAAGACGTGATCAACGTGTCCATACGCTTCATTGTAGTTAAGCGTAATTGTGGCTGAGGTCATCAGATTTGCTGTGTCAACCATCCCTGTCCCGAAACCATTTCCACCGGCGAAGATGATGGCCGCGCCGTTGAAGCTCGACAGGTTATCTGTGAAGGTTCGCTCGCCCGCCAGGCCGCAGTTCACGTCGCGGATGGTTCGCGTCGCAACATAGTCAACGAATCTTGCGATGTTTGCATGAACCAAGTCTTCATTGGCGTAAAAGAAACGGTCTTCGGCAATGGGGAATAGTCATTTCACGATTAAGTCTCCTTCTCGAACTGGTTGATTTCACCTCGTTCTCTTAAGTAATGACTCAGTCAACGCAGGGTGATAAATCAGAAGGCTGAATAGAAGAGTTGCGAGGCTTTAGACCAGACTCGGAGGATTCAGCCGTTAACTTCGCTTGGGGACGATACGCAAAACCGTATTCAGAGTCAATAGTGTTCGGCGCAGGATGCGGAGCATTCAGGTGTGGAGTCGCTCGCCCGGCGCGCCGCGATGTTTCCCTACTAAAAAATTTACATGAGCAACGTCTCCACGCGATGCGCGTGAACAATCTCTTCACAGGGCGACCAGGCAAAGACCGTGAAACGACCATCTTGTGAGGCCACGAGCGCGACCGAGCCGCGCTGGTCTTGAACAAACTGTGCGGCGGAGAGATGGCGCGTGCCGCCGAGTTGGACGGGATGAACGACTGCCGCGCCGCCGCCGATAATCGGCTCGGTCACAACCACCTTTTCAACCTGTGTGCTTTCTGCTCGACGCGCGATTTTCACACCGAACGCGAGCAACTCATATTCGTCGCTGATGACGGTCGCGCCGTCAACGGCCGTCAGTCCGGCGATGGCTTCGACCGCATCGAGGAGCGATTCCTGCCATAGACGCCGAACGCGCTCGCTCGCCTCTTGCCGCATGAGGTCGGCTAGCTCCGTGTATGGCGGCACGACAGAGTATGAGATGGGCTGCACAATTGACTCGCGCCACGCTTCGGAGCCTTGAGGGACGACGAGGAGGCTTCCTCCACGCCCATGCGTCCGCATGGAGGCGGCCAGTTGCACGAGCACGTTCACCGAGTCAGCATCGGAGGCTGGCGAACTAAAGTCGAGCAGCGTCGTCACCAGCTCCGGGCAGTCCGGCAAGCTTGTGCCCTGTTCGTCCACCATCTTGATTTGGTCGCCCTTGAGCACCACCACGTTGACGAACTTGCCAGGGTCTTGACCACGGCGATACTTAATCACCAGCAGCCCGGGTTCGATAACCTCCACCACGAAGCAGAAACGGGGAATCGTGCGCGTGGTTCCCCAGACGTACAGTTCATCATGCTCGCGCCAAACGCCGAGATGTATGCCGGGGCGTTCCACAGCGGGCGCGAGATGCGAAAGGGCCGTCGGAGCCAGCGGGAGACGCTGCTCAAACTTCAGCGATTGCCCAGCTTCTTCAGGCGGCAAAAAGGCGAGGGAGATTTTGGGGGGATAACCTTCCTCGCGTCGCAGGCTCGCCCAGAACGTGGCATCAATGATGGTTTCAATCGCTTGAGCATCCGGCGGTGGAGCTAACTCCGGCTGTCCCTGTTGACGCGCCGACGCGATGTGGCGCGCGAAATACGACTGTAATGTGCCGGCAATCGCCCGTGCCGCCGGATATGCTGGGCCTGTCATAGTTTAATTATGCTCCAATCCATCGCCGCTTAGCTATCTGCCAGCGCACACGTAAACTTAAAAATTAATGCGTGAACTTGTGCGTGTGAAACCCGCCGCGTATTGACCTTAAGCGGGATTAATCAATTTCAAAATCATCACATCCAGCCATCTATGATAATGTATGCCCGTATCATCTATGAGGCTGCACATCATGGAATCGTTGATGGCGAAATCAAAGTTAATCGCGCTGCCTGGCTTCGGCGCTGTCTAGATAACGGAGTGATGGAGAATGGCTCATCCGGTAAAATTCTGGGACACCGAACCAGCAGCAGTAGAAGCGCATGATTGGACATTTGCCGCTGCGCCGACGCGTGAGTTGACACATTGTTACCATGATTATCCGGCGCGGATGATTCCGCAGGTGGCAGGCAAGTTGTTGGAGACATTCGGAGGCCAAGCGAAGCTTTTATTTGACCCTTACTGCGGGAGCGGCACGTCTCTCGTCGAGGCTCTGGTCAGAGGAATCAACGCTCTCGGCACTGATTTAAATCCGCTGGCTTGCTTAATTTCAAAAGCCAAAACTTCCACGCCCGAGTTATCGGATGTCAACAAGCAGGTCAAAGACTTAGGAAAATTCGTCGCGGCGCGGAAAAGCGTGGATGTCCCGACGCAGATTGCGGGCGTGAGCCGCCTCGATTTTTGGTTTAAGCCGCACGTCGTAGAAAAGTTAAGCGTCTTGAAAAGTTTTATTGATGAATTGGCTGACGAAGCGACGCGGTTGTTCTTCCAAGTGGCGTTTAGCGAGACGGTGCGCGAAAGCTCTAATACGCGCAACGAAGAATTTAAGCTCTACCGTTATGAGGCGAAAAGACTGGAAAAATTCGACCCGGACGTTTTCGGCATCATGGCTGCCAAACTCCAACGCAATCTGGCCGGCTTACAGCAATTCACCGCTCGTCTCAAACGCCTCGCACAAATCCCGCAAGCGAAAATTTACGACTTTGATACCAGAGTGAATGTTCCAACTGAGGTGGTGCCTCAATCGAGCGTTGACGTGGTAGTGACCTCTCCGCCTTACGGCGATTCTCATACCACCGTCGCTTACGGACAATATTCGCGTCTTTCCGCCGCGTGGCTGGGGTTGGCATCTCCAGAGCAAGTTGACCGCAAACTAATGGGCGGAAGCGTGCTGAAAACTATTCCTGAGTTTCCCAGCGTTGAACTAAATCAAGCGATTGATTCCGTCAAACTCAAGGATGAGAAACGTGCTCGCGAGGTGGCGGCCTTTTATTCAGACCTTCAAGCTTCAATCTCTCACGTCGCAAGTTTGATAAGACCAAACGGTTATGCCTGCTACGTCACCGGAAATCGCAAAGTTAAAGGCATCGTCCTCCCAACCGATACAGCGATTTCCCGCTTCTTTGAAGCTCAAGGGTTTACTCACATCGACACCTTCTACCGTCGAATCCCCAACAAGCGTATGCCTTCGCGTAATAGCCCGACGAATATTACAGGCAGCGTGGAAGATACAATGACGAACGAAGAAATCGTCGTCGTGCGGAGAATGAAGTGAAACATTAAAGCTAGGGTTTTTCCGCAGCGGTAAACACTTGAGTTTTGATGTGAGTATTATTCGCGCGGTCCGTCAGTGGAATGAATTGCCAGTTTAGCTCCAAGTATCTAAACGCGTTTGCTTGCAGCGGCGGGCGGGCGCTCGTCATGCCAAGACCGCTTGCTTGTCTTGCTTCAAGGGTAGCACTGGATGCGGATTCGTTCGCTGGCGGAGGATTGTGGTTGAGCCATGCGACCCACAAGGCATTGCCGCTGGCTGCAATCAAGCGGTCAAGAATTTCTCTGACCGCAACGTTGGAGCTGTGGAAGGTAATATTGTTGCCGTCGAAGACGTGGCCCGGCGGATAGCCGCTGTCGCTAACGTAGCCCTCAGAATATTCTTCGGGATGAAGCGTCATTTCAACGGCCAATCTGAGCGCCGCGCGTGCCGCAAAAAGGTTTTGCTTCTTCAGGCTAAATTTCGGGATGCGCAGATTGAGCAAACTACGCGGGTCACTCGCCAGGGCCGGCCTGTAGATATGAAGCACTCCGTTTTTCGTCGTCAGTTGATAGCCGTGCGTCTGCTGTAGAATCGCGACGATTAACTCTTCAACGGTGGCCCCGCGTCCAAGCGCGAGCGGCAGGTTCGGAGCGTTTGCAGGCTCGGCCCATTCGATGCCCATCGGGATTTTGAAGTGTTTGGCAACCTCAATCAGTTGGTCTAACGCCGCCTCGCTTTGCGGAACGAAATTCGCTTCCTGAGCGAGTTTGGCGTTGATGTCAAACTGTTCTGTGGTGGCTTGCGGCCCACCTTTTTGCGGCTGCGCGGCGCTGCTGGCCGCCAGCGCGGGAGCGATGAGCGCCGAGAGCAGGAGAATTCCGATTGAAGCTTTGCTAAACAGGCGTATCATGCTGACCTCATAAGCAGGTAATGAGCGAGCCTACAATTTTCGCAGGCTCGCTCATTATACCCTTCATCTACCGATTGCCGTTAATAGCAGTAATAGCCATATGCGCCACAATAGTCCGGCGGCGGCTCATAGATGATAGTGCAGAAGCAGGAGTTGGAATCCCAACTGCCTCCCTGATAGTAGCACTCCTGCTCTTCGACGGGGTCGCAAGAGGGCGGCGGCGGCGTGTTCGCTTCCAGTGAATAAACCAGATTGGCGAACTCCTGCGAAAATTCAAAACCTTGCAGCAGGTGTTCACGCCCGTCTATCCCCTGCGCGTTATCGCTGCGCAGGATGCTGAGCCAGAAATTGTAGCCCTGCTCATCCGGCCCGCGATGCAGATAACCCCAGTACAGGTCGCTGACGAAGCCTTCGTCGCCTCGATTCCGAGCCGCATACTCTGCCGAGAGGAACAGAGAGCGCTGGAACACGCGTGCTTCGTTCAGAAGTTGCTGCTGGCTTTGCGCCTTCGCCGCGCTCAACCTGTCAGTCCAGTACTGGCGGTCACTGTCGGTCGTGTCCAGCGCCAGCGCACCCAGCCAGGATTCCTGTGTGAAGCTTCCGACGTTGTTGCGCGGCGGCGGTGGTGCCGTCGGGCTGGTGCCGTCGCCCTGCACAGAGATTTTATTACACTCGAAGGTCACATCAATATCCGGCAGCGTGAAGCCATTGACGATGTAGCGCTGAAACACGCGGACTCTGTCCGCGAGGCCGCTACCGCAACGACTGCTGCACCAGTGATAGTGATGACTCCAGAAACCATCGCCTGTAATAGAAGCCTTATCCGAGGCTTTGACGCCCTTAAACTCGCCAGCCCCCTGATTCGGATAGGGATTGGTGGTGCTCGTCAGGGGCAAAGACCCTGCCGACATCTGAGTATCGAGATGGCTCATCACCTTCCATTTGACGGTCTTTTCCCAGCCCGTTCTGCCGGGTCTATAGTTTCTGGCGTTGGGGTCTGTACATTCGGCATTCGCTCTATTCGAACCCGGCTCGACCGAGTCAAACTTCATGTAGGACGGCTGTTGAACCGTGAGCTGCCACTTACCGTCAATGGGCGTGCCGCTCGGCGTGGTGTAAGTGACATTGATGGTTACGTCATTGACCGAGGCGCTTTTCTCTTTGGATTTCACGGTGACGACTGAAGAATTCGCACCCGCAATTAGCTCGACCTTCGGGCTTGACGTAGACCAGACATAAGAGCCGCCGCCGGGCGTACCGGTGGCTGTTATCTTAACCGTGTTGACGTGAGGGAGGCCGTCCGCTGGCCCTGTCCCATTGGCGAGAGCGATTGATTTCGGCCCGCGCACTTCCAGTCCGGCAGCCTGCGGCGGCAACGGACAGGTAGAGACTCCGCCACCGGGGCTGAAGAAGAGGCCGAGGGCGGTGGCCGTACTTCCGCCCGTGCAGTAGTAGGGCGTGGTGATGTCAGTCATCGTCGAGCCGAGGTAATAATACTGTCTCGTATAGTAACCCGGATTATAGTAGCCCCAGAAATTGTAGCCGCCTCCGTAGTCGCCGCCCGCGAAGTTGTAACCCCAGGGGTCATACCAGTAATTGCCGCAGCCTGAAGCAAAGCAGGAATACTGATAGTAGTAGCCGACCACGTAGTGATAGGTCTTGATGATGTATTTGGTTGAAGGGCTGGCGTTAACGGAGGTAAAGGCTTCCGCCGGCCAAACGTTCGCGTAGCCGTAGCCGTAATCCGAGTCAACCGCGTCGGCTAGAAATTCCGTGAGTCGTACCTTATAGAGATAGCCTTCAACATAGGGGTCGTAATAGATGCCGGCGCAGTAGTCCAATTCGGTTCCCGAATAGGCATAGACGCCGTGTGAGGTATCGTCATAGGTAATGATAGAGATGCCGTAAGCGGTGCCGCCGCCGCAATAGTATTGAGCTTGCGCCTGCTCGGGGCAGACGAAAAAGCACAAGGCGACGAACACCAACGCACAGAGAGTAGATGTCTTCATTTGATTATTCCTTTACTAAGTTGATGGTCGCTATTTGCGCGGTTTGTGGCGCAGTTCGTCCGGCATCTTGACCGTGGAGGGATTCATCTTCACGGGCTTGATGTTGGGAACGATGCCTCGCTTCACGTATTCGCTGAAGCGCTGGAACTCCTGCTCACCGAAAGAAGCGCGGAGTTTTTCGCGCGCCTGCATGATGGTGTTGTTGCGTTCCTCTTGCAGGAGGCCGAGTTCTGCCGGAGGCGCGGGCGGCACTTCGCCTTCCGCTAACTTTCCGCCCGGGTGCTTGGCGCGAAAATCGTCAACCAATTTCTTGGCCTTCTTGTCGAGCTTCTCCACGGCGGCGTTACACTCGGCGGCAATCTCATCAAGGTCGCGCGCCTGCTTGTCGCTCAGCTTGGCCTGCCGCTTATAAAACGCGCGCAGCGATGAGCCGTCTTCGCCTTTCTGCTCTTTCTCGGCGGCCTTCTGCTTAACAAAATCAACGTGACGGAATAACTGGCGGTAAGTCACCGTGTCAGGAATTTGAGCGCCGGGTTCTTGAGTTTGTCCGGCAAACTGTTGCGTCGCCATCGCGCTCGGGTTTGCTTCCCGTGAGATTGAAGCGGGCGCGGCCGGCTGCGATTGCTTGTTAAAGCTAGGGGTGCTCGCTGTCGAATGCAAACGGCCACTAAAAGCGAAAGCTCCGGTTGCCATTGCCAGCAGGCACAGAACCATTATCATCATTAACTTTCTATTCATTCTGACCTCCAAACGGATATAAAAGTGCCCTCGAATTTCCCGATTAAAGCGTGAAGTAAAGAGGACGTTTAATTATTGGTTGACGTGGATGCGCGATTTCCGGCGATGGAAATCACATGCTGACCGAAAGAGCCGCGCGCCCTATCTGATTTTTGCCTGACTCTTGTGAGGCTTATCCGAATCACAGAGTGAGGATTTGTCTCAGGCCAAAGTCAGCGATTGAAACGCGAACGTACGGGAGCGCGGCTCCTTCGATGTGAAGGCGCGAAGTTACATGAGCGGGCATAAATCCGTCTGTCGAGAACTCGACATAAGGAAAACTTTTTTCGTGGATACGACTTTTAAGCGGCGAGGTAGTGACTGATTTCTTCTCTGACGATGCGGTAGCATTCGCAAGAAGCGTCTTCCAATCCTTGCTGGTCTATAATTCTGACTTTGCCGCGACTATAACGAATGAGGCCCGCTTTCTGGAGGCTGCCCGCAATCGCGGTGACGCTGGTGCGCGGCGACCCCATCATTTGTGAGAGGAATTCTTGTGTGAGAGGAATAAATTCCGTTTGGATGCGGTCGCGGCTGATGAGCAGCCAGCGGCAGAGTCTTTCCTCCACGGTATGAAAGCGGTTGCACGCCGCCGATTGTGAAAGCTGTGTGAGCAGCGTGTGCATGTAGCGCAGCGTCAGGTCTTGCAGTTGGCCTCCGCGATTAAACTCAGCTTGGAGCACCTCCGCCCTCACGCGCACGGCATTGGCTGAGAGTTGGACCACGACTTGATAGGGAGTCGTGCACAATCTGAGCAGAGCGGGAACGCCCACCAAGCCTTCATTGCCCACCATCCCCACCTCAACGCTTGAGCCGTCTTCCGTCAGCGAAAGCAAAGAGACCATCCCGCCTTTCAGAAAATAGACGTGGCGAACCGTATCGCCGGCATGATAGAGAACTTTCCCTTGCGCCAGCCGGACGGATTCAAGAAAGGGCCGCAAACGCTCGTACTCGCTACGCGGAAGCGCAGCCAAAATCAGATTCTCAAACGGAAGACCAAACTCTTTTGCTGAAGACATAGTGAGGAGGCTCCTTGCTGGTGTAAAAACAATTCCGAACTACTAAATCCGAGGATGGGAGACGCAATCGAACAACCTTTAGGGAGAGTTTGAACGCTTGGGTTGAAAAGTATAACAGAGGATGCCGCCATCCATCCATCTCAAACGCTGGCGCGCCCGGAAATTATTTTGTGCGATAAGGCAAACTGTCTCGCGATGTCAATAAAGGCGGTGGCCGTTGGTGGCGTGGAAGATGGCCGCCAGCAAGTGTAGATAGTGGTTAACTGGCGCGGCGGGCTGAGCGGTCTATACTGAACATCGCCCCACTTGAGCCGGCGAAATGAAGCGGGCACGAGAGAAACTCCAAGCCCTGCCTCGACCAGCCCAACGATGGTGAGCCACTCGCGCGCTTCCTGTACGACGCGGGGCTGAAAACCCGCGCGCTGGCACATCCGCATAATTTGGTCGTACAGAGACGGCGCGACGCTGCGCGGGAAATGGACAAACGCTTCGCCCTTCAGTGTGCGCAAAGGCAAGTGCTGGTGTGTCGTATGCTTGTGCCCGTGTGGCAGGACGGCCACAAACTCTTCTTGCCCGACTGCTTCACACGTCAAGTCAGCGCCAAGCCCAATGGCCTCGCGGACGAAGCCCACGTCAATCGTCCCGTCAGCGAGCGCTGCGGCCTGCGCGGCGGTGGAAAGCTCTTGTAAGTGTAGCTCGACGCTTGGGAATCTTTCCCTGTAGGCGCGCAGCACGTCGGGCAGCGTCGTCGTCAAAATAGACGCCGCAAAACCCACAGTGAGCTTCCCTTCCTCACCTCTGCCGATGCGCCGCGCCGCGCTGAGTCCTTCCTCCATTTGTGCGAAGAGTCGTCTTGAGACCTCAAAGAGCGCTTCCCCGGCGGGCGTGAGGCGCACCTTGGGTTTGCGCTCAAACAGCGCATGTCCCACCAGTTCTTCCAGGCTTTTAATCTGTTGGCTGAGCGGCGGCTGAGCGATGCCGAGCCGCGCAGCGGCCCGGCTGAAATGCAGTTCTTCCGCGACGGCGGTGAAGTAGCGCAAGTGTCGCAGTTCGACAATGCCGGTGATATCTTTTATGTATCTCATCATCCAGGAAGATATATTAGACATATTAATTGTCGCAAGGTAAATTATCCGCTAGGGCAAGATAGTCGCAGCATTTAACAGGACACGCAGGAACTCCCCACCTCCGCTTCCCGAATCAAGCTTCGAGCACGTCTCCCGCTACACTTCGGCACAATTACCAGACAGGGAGGAATCCAACTTTGAAACGGTTATTTTTCGTCGCGCTGGTTGCGCTCTGTGCTTTACAGACCGCGCAGGCCGAGGAGGAGATGCGCCTGCTTCGTTACCCGGCCATCAACGGCGACGCGGTCGTCTTCACCTACGCCTCGGACCTTTGGGTGGCAGACCGCAGAGGCGGCGCGGCGCGTAGGCTGACGGCGCACACGGGCGAAGAGCGGCGCGCGCGCATCTCGCCGGACGGCAGCCTGGTCGCCTTCGTCGCCTCCTATGACGGGAATGCTGACGTGTACGTGATGCCGCTCAGCGGCGGCGCGCCCAAGCGGCTCACCTTTGACCCCGAGAGCGAAGGAATCGTCGGCTGGACGCCCGACGGCAAGATAGCCTACACCTCGATTGCCGGAAGCTTCACAAACAGACAGCGGCGGCTATGGCTCATCGAGCCGGACGGCGGGCTGCCCTTTGAAACACCTTTGATGGAATTTAGCGACGGCTCATTTTTCCCAGACGGCAAGCGCGTTGCCTACACGCGTTCCGGCTCGCACACGCAGAACTGGCGACGCTACCGCGGCGGCAACGTCGGCAAGATAGCGATTTACGACTTCGAGACCAACGCTTACAGCGAACTTCCGAACAAAGGCGAGAACTCATGGTTTCCGATGGTCGCGGGCGACGCCATCTATTACGTGAGCGACCGCAATCAAGGCACGGTCAATCTCTACCGGCACGACCTTGCGACGAAGAAGGACACGCAGTTAACCAAGTATGCGGACGTTGACATCAAATGGCCGAGCATGGACGGCAAAACTATCGTCTACGAACACGACGGCTACCTTCATGCCTACAACATCACAACGGGCAAGGATGAGAAGCTCGCCTTTGAAGTGAAGGGCGACGAGCTATCCGCGCGGCCTTACATGCTCAAGGTCGGCAAGATGATTTCCTCTCCTTCACTTTCACCGAAGGGAAACCGCATCGCCGTCGAGGCGCGAGGTGAGATTTTCAACGTCGCCGCCAGCGGCGAGGATGCCAAAAACCTGACGGCGACGCCGGGCATTCGCGAGCGACGCCCACGCTGGTCTCCCGACGGTAAAACGATTAGTTA
>CAZEZJ010000127.1:0-12414 GCA_964516695.1 uncultured Blastocatellaceae bacterium | reverse complement strand
ACTGGCGAAGCGCGGGCTATCAACGAGCACGTTGCCGCCCGCCTCTGCCGGACGCACTATCAAATAACTCCATGCTCCGTAGCTCGATTCAGAGGTGAACCCGCAGAAGAAGACGTTTTCGCTGACCTGCATGGGAAAGGCGTCGATGCCGATGCGCGCGTCGTGCTTCTCAAGCGTGCCGATGCTGGCAGTCGGGCAGGCGACGAGTGACATGAGGGCCAAACGCGTCTCTTCGGGCGTTGAGGGTTGATGATAGACGCTCGACTGGTCGCCGTGGTCGCGAAAGACCGTGGGCGCAATCTGGCGGCAGGCATCACAATCAATGCACGACGCGTCAACGAAAAAATCGCCCGCGACGTTCTGCGGCAACCGTTCGGCCAACTTAGCCATGCGCTTTTCACCTCTGCCCTGCATGATGACGCACCGCACCGCAGAAGAGCAAGCAGGAAGGATGACGGACGAAAGCGCGGCGCTTCAGACGACTATGCATCTTGAGCCGCGCTTCTTTCATCGCTGCCGGCTTCCTACTTGCTCTTCTCGCCGCTCTTCTGCATATAATCATCGCACTTTCAACACCATTGCACAGCAGGGAAGCGGTAACTAGGCGTCTGCTGTTTAATAAAACGAGCTAGAGGAAGCATATGACCCCCTTTGCTGTTGCGCAGCCCGCGGTTGAACGGCCAGCCAGTATTCTTTGCAAGCCGCCTCGCGTTCCGGCACAAAGCGAGAAGAGGGAGGCGCACGAATGCTGAAAGCGCCGCGCTCGCCTGTCTGGTGCTACAGTTTTGCAGTCGCTAGCGTCTTCGCGGCCACGCTGCTTCGCCTCTCGCTCAATCCGGCGCTTGGCCCCAGCAACGTTCCCTACATCACCTATTTTCTCGCCGTGATAATAACGGCGTGGGCCTGCGGGCTGAGGCCCGCGCTGCTCTCCGTGGGCTTGAGCGCAATCGCGGCGGCCTATCTCTTCCTTCCGCCAAATTATTCGCTGGCTCTGACGCAAGCCGAGCATCTGCTTAGCCTCTTTATTTTTCTGATTGTCGGGTCTGCGATAGCCGTGCTCAGCGAGGCCATGCATCGTGCGCGGGCGCGGGCTGAAAGTGTGGCGCAAGCGCTCAACGAAAGCCGCGAGCAGCTTTCGACAACGCTCGAAAGCATCGGCGACGCTGTGATAGCAACTAATGCGGACGGCCTCGTGACGTTTATGAACAGGGTCGCGCAGGAGTTAACCGGATGGCAGTTGGCGGAAGCGCGAGGGCGGTCGTTGGCAGAAGTGTTCCGTATCGTTAACGAGGAGACGCGCCGCGAAGTTGAAAGCCCCGTCACTAAGGTCTTGCGCGAAGACAAAATCGTGGGCCTCGCCAACCACACGCTGCTGCTTGCGAAAGACGGCCGGGAAATTCCCATTGAGGATAGCGGAGCGCCGATTAGAGATGAGGCGGGACAAACTGCGGGCGTCGTGCTGGTCTTCCATGACGTGACGGAAAACAGGCGCAAAGAAGCAGCGCTCAAAGAGAGCGAAGCGCGTTATCGTGCGTTTGTCGAAAATAGCTCCGAGGCCATCTGGCGCTGCGAGTTTGACCCGCCCGTCTCAATTGACCTGCCCGAAGATGAGATGATTGAGCAGTATTATCAACGTGGTTATCTGGCCGAGTGTAACGACGTGATGGCAAAGATGTACGGGTTTGACAGCCCGGAGGAGATTATCGGGGCGCGCATAGACGATTTGCTTGTCCGCTCCGACCCGGCCAACGTGGAATTCCTGCGCGCGTTTAGCCGCTCAGGCTTTCGCTTGACCGATATCGAGTCTCACGAGCTTGACCGCGAAGGACGAGAAAAATTCTTCCTCAACAATCTGGTTGGCGTCATCGAAGACCGGAAGCTACTGCGCGCTTGGGGAACGCAAAGCGATGTGACCGAGCGCAAACACGCCGAAGCGTCGCTGCGTGAAAGCGAAGCACGCTTTCGTCGCGTCGTCGAGTCGAACCTGATTGGCGTTAGCTTCTCCACCATCGACGGCGCGATTACCTATGCCAACGATGCCTATCTAGATTTGCTCGGCTACACGCGCGCGGAGCTAGAGCAGGGAAAGATTCGCTGGGATGAACTGACCCCGCCCGAATACCGCCACCTCGATGAGCGCTCGATTGAAGAGATACGAACGCGCGGCGTCTGCACGCCGTTTGAGAAAGAGCATCTTCGTAAAGACGGCACGCGCGTGCCCGTGCTGGTCGGGTCGGCTCTCCTTGAAGAGGGCGAGAACAACTGCGTCGCCTTCATCCTAGACCTCACCGAGCGCAAGCGCGCCGAAGAGATACGCTCGCGCCTCGCCGCCATTGTCGAATCATCCTACGACGCCATCATTGGCAAGACACTGGAAGGCGTCATTACAAACTGGAACAAGAGCGCCCAGCGAATGTATGGCTACAGCGACGAAGAAGTGATAGGCCGGCCGATTTCCCTGCTCATTCCCAAAGAGCGCGCGGGCGAGTTGACGAAAATTTTAGACAGAATCAGGAGCGGAGAGCCTGTCAACCAATTGGAAACCGTGCGCGTTAGAAAAGACGGAACGAGAATCAACGTTTCCATTTCCGTCTCTCCCCTCAGAAACGCGGCGGGCGAAATCATCGGCGCAGCCACCATCGCGCGCGACGTCACCGAACGCAGACAACTCTTCGAGCGTGAGCAGGAGGCGCGTGCGGTGGCCGAGCGTGCGGCCTCGCGCACGGCGCGTTTGCAGGCTATCACCGCCGCGTTGTCTGAAGCGCTGACGCCCGCACAGGTCGCCTCGGTCGTCCTCAACCAGGTCGTGCCCGCGTTCGGCGCGCGTGCCGGCTCAGTCGTCTTGCTCACAGACCGTGGCGATGAGCTTGAAATTCTGGATGCCATTGGTCTTCCGCCCGGCCTGATAGATGAATGGCGGCGTTTTCCCGTCGCGCAGCAAGTTCCTCTGGCAATCGCCGTCAGAACGGGCGAGCTAGTCATCCTCGAAAATCTTGAGGCGAGAGATAAAGCGTTTCCACATCTCGTCTCCCTGCACGCGTTGACGGGCAATCAAGCGCTCGCCGCCATTCCGCTCACCGTCGAGGGCCGCGCTGTTGGAGCCATGGGCCTCAGCTTTGAAGAGGCACAGCAGTTTAGCGACGAAGACCGCGCTTTCATGCTCGCCATCGCGCGCCAGTGTGCGCAGGCCATCACGCGCGCCCGCCTCTACGACGCCGAACGCCGCTCGCGCGCCGAAGCGGAAGCCGCCAACCGCACCAAAGACGAGTTTCTCGCCACCCTCTCGCACGAACTGCGCACACCCTTAACGGCTATGCTCGGCTGGACGCGCTTGATGCGCACCAGCAACCTTGACGAAGCGACCGCCGCTCACGCCTTGGAAACCGTCGAGCGCAATGCCAGAGCGCAGGCCCAACTGATTGAAGACCTGTTGGATGTCTCGCGCATTATCACGGGCAAGGTGCGAATGGAAGTGCATCCGATTGAGTTGA
This sequence comes from uncultured Blastocatellaceae bacterium, assembly GCA_964516695.1. Taxonomy (GTDB): domain Bacteria; phylum Acidobacteriota; class Blastocatellia; order Pyrinomonadales; family Pyrinomonadaceae; genus DASVTR01. The sequence goes on along the minus strand of CAZEZJ010000127.1, from coordinate 8,923 downwards.
TACCTGTGATAGAGGCGGCGGTTGACGCCGTGCGCCCGGCGGCGGAGGCCAAGGCAATTCACCTGCAAACCGCGCTCGACCCTCTGGCCGGTCCTGTCTCCGGCGATGCGGGGCGCTTGCAGCAGGTCGTTTGGAACTTAGTCTCCAACGCCGTCAAGTTTACAGGCAAGGGCGGTCGCATCAAGGTCGGGCTTGAGCGCGCCGGCTCTCACTTGCAGATTACAGTCGCGGATACGGGCGAGGGCATCCGGCAGGAATTTCTGCCCTACGTCTTCGACCGCTTTCGTCAGGCCGACGGCTCAACCACACGCACGCATGGCGGATTGGGATTAGGGCTGTCTATCGTGCGCCATCTGGTCGAACTGCACGGCGGGACGGTCAAAGCCGAGAGCGAAGGCGCCGGACACGGAGCGACCTTCACGGTCATGCTCCCGCTGCTCAGCGTTTTGACGCCCGACGCTGATGCCGAGCAACTTTCGGCGGCTGACGGCAACGGAACACAGTCCGCGCCCGCGCTGCTGTTGAATAACCTGCGCGTGTTGATTGTTGACGACGAGCGAGACGCGCGCGAACTGCTCGCTCTGGTGCTCGAAAAGCAGGGGGCAAACGTCAGAGCGGTCTCAAGCGCTGAAGAAGCGCTCGACGCCATCGGCACGCTCAAGCCGGACGTTCTCGTCTCAGACATCGGGATGCCGCATGACGACGGCTATACGTTGATACGCAAAGTGCGCGCCCTCTCGGCAGAGCAGGGAGGCAGGACCCCGGCCATCGCCGTCACCGCCTACGCCGGAGACACGGCCCGCGAAATGACGCTCGCCGCAGGTTTTCAAACCCACCTCGCCAAGCCCATTGACCCCGCAGAACTCTTGGCCGCCATCGTCAGCCTGGTCGGGAAAGAAGGCAAAAAGTAGAAAGGCAAAAGCAGACGTGCGCTGCTCGGCTGTGAAAGCGGCCTTGCAGTCTCGCTTTTGCCTTCCTTCTTTTTCTTCCTTTTACCTTTTACCTTTTGCCTTTTACCTTTGCCTTACGGCTTCGGCTGTCCTGCGCCGCTCGCTTGTTCGACGTTCTTGGTTTCGCTTTTCTTACGCAGCAGATTCTTGATTCCGAACAGCGATTCCAGCGTATCCTGCCAGAATGGAGCGCCGACGCTGAGCAGCAGCACCATCACTCCCCAGCCGACGAGCGTGCTTAAGTCGTGCTTACGGTCAGCCCACCACTCGCCGGGAAGTAAACTACGAAACACAGGCTGGCAATCTTGCGCCTTCTTCGGCTTGCAGTCAGCGGAAATCGGGTCGCCGTATTTATTGAGCGGAACTCCTGTGTCGCTGACAGAAACTTGCTGGCAGTCTTGCTCGTTTGCAGGTTCGCAACTCGCGGGAATCGGGTCGCCGTATTTATTTATCAGAGCACCCGTCTCATCACGCCGCGCGTCTGAGCCGAAGACGCTCTTCACCCAGATTGTCACGTCCTGCCACGTCAGCGGCGAGAAGCCGAAACCCTCGTAAGTATCAACGTAATCTTCAATCACCTTTCTTTGCTCTTCCAATTCATCCAGACTAACTTCTTCCGCATCCGTGGTTGGCTGCTGCTGCTGCTGTCGCTGCTGAGCAGCGAGCGCTGTGCTGGCGTCGCCGCCCGCGCTCGGAGCGCTGACATTTGCATTGTCCGTATTAGCGTTGCCGCCCGCGTTGCTGTTGCCGCTGCTCTGGTCGCCTGTATTGATGTTGGGGTTGCTATTAGTGTTGACATTGGCGTTGCCGCCGGTGGCCGTGTTGGTGTTGTTATTAGCGGTATTGCTGCCGGTGCGATTGGCATTTGCGCGCGTCGATTGTTTCTGAGCGTTGTCGAGCAGATTCTCGCCGTCCTGCACGATTAAAGAGCGGTGTATATCGCTGGTGGCGATGGTGGTATAGAGACGAAAAAAGCTGGCATTGAGATAGACCACGACGACGACGCTGATGCAGAGCGCGACCGTCCTCATATTGCGCTCATAGCGTTCTTCGAAGCTCTGCATCACGGTGTCATACCAACGCTCGACGTGGTCCAGCTTGGCCCGCAGCGCCGTGAAAGCAGCATCCATCCTGAGGCTGAGCTGGCCGAGAATGCCTGCGATTTTCGTTAAGCTGGCGGAGAGTTGCTGAAGGGCTGCGACGGTGATGTTATTTTTGGCTTCGCGCTCGGCCTTGATGTCGGCGGCAATCGAATCCTGCGCGGAGGCCAGCAGCTTGAGAGCCTCGTCGAGCTTAATCTGCCGTAGATTGATGAGGTCGCCAAAGATAGCGTCACTCTTGATGGTGTTGCCTGAGACTAGAGTTTTCACGTCGTTGATGAGAGGGGTGAGCACTTGCTGCATTTCCGCAAATCTGGCGCTGGCCGCGCCCTGTAAGAGCGGCGGGTCGTTGGTGATGAGACGATTAATCTCGCTCTCCAGGGCCTGTATGTCTCTGTACATGTCCTGAAACTTCCTGACGTAATCCGAATAGAAATGCTTGGAATCTATCCTCGCCAGAATTTTGAGCAAGTCTTCCTTGGAAATCGAATCGAGCACGGCGCTGCCCCATCTTGATTTACGCCCGATGGTCTTGAATTCTTCGAGGACTTTAGCCGAGAGTTGTTGGGAGCTAATCGGTGCAGAGGAGGCGACGAGCGGAGCGGAGGCGGGCGGCGAAGAGGCGTCGTCGGTTATTTCGGCACCTGATTTATCAATCACATTCTCGAAAAGCTGCGCCAGCGATTTTTCAATCTCCCTTGACTTGAGCTTAAAAACCTTTTTGATGAAAGATTGGATGGCCTGCACCAGCAGACTGAGAACCAGCAGGATGACGACTATCGCAACCACAGTGTCGAGGGTGTCAAGACTGAACATCGGGTTCGTTTCTCCTTCTGAGACAAATAAATGACTAGGGCTTGGGAGTCCTGAGCGTGCGCGCGCTCTCTCTTTAGGGCCGGACTCGCTGCGGGAAGGCTCGCGTTCCGTGGACAAACTCGCGCCTTAAGGCGAGCGAGCCGCCAGAAAAAATTCGCTTCACAATACCGACCGGGAAGAAGCTGCCAGCAGGTTTCTGTCGCGTGATACCATGAACCGCCTGTGATGTCCAGAAATTTCCGAGTCGCGGCTTCGTCCAAACAGGAAACGAAAAGGAAAGCAGATGGCAAACGCCGCCCGCCGGATGTCAGGCTCAGGCAGGCGTCTCGCCTCCGACACCCGACATCCGCTTTGTTCAACACCAGCGGCGTTTATCCTACATCCTTCAATTTGAGGGTTTACAAATGCTCGCAGGCTGTTTATAACAGAGGGAGGGAAGTCTTAATGGATTGGCCTGACAAGGCTCGCTCATTAAGACTTCCCTGTTCCCCTAAAGCCCCCAAGTTTAACGAAAGTTCCGTGAACGGAAGTGCTCGAAGTGTGTCGTCAGGAAGAGCGCCCTCGCCAGCGGCTTCGAGATACTTGCCTGCCACTGTTAGACTTTTCGTCTCCCTTACAACTGCCAAATCTCAAACTCTGAAGAGGAAGTATGCCAAACCAACAGGTGACAACTGATTCTCTGGACGCCAAACAATTGCTGAAAGCCCTGACCGCCTTGAGAAAAGGCGACTTTTCCGTGCGCTTGCCGGACGACTTGACGGGCATCGATGGCAAAATAGCCGACGCTCTCAATGAAGTCATCGCGATGAATGAAAAGATGGTCAAGGAGCTTGAGCGCGTCAGCCGCGTGGTCGGCAAAGAGGGCAAGATTGCGCAGCGCGCCACGCTGCCGTCGGCTGGCGGCTCCTGGGGCACGATGGTCGAAGCGGTCAACACCCTTATCGATGACATGGCCCGCCCGACGAGCGAGATGGCGCGCGTCATCGGCGCGGTCGCCAACGGCGACTTGTCGCAAACGATGGCGCTCGAAGTTGAGGGCCGCCCTTTGAAGGGCGAATTCCTGCGCTCCGTCAAACTCGTCAACGCGATGGTGGATCAGTTGGGTTCGTTCGCCTCGGAAGTAACGCGCGTCGCCCGCGAAGTCGGCACCGAAGGCAAACTCGGCGGCGAGGCCAAGGTCAAGGGCGTCGCCGGAACCTGGAAAGACTTGACCGACAGCGTCAACTCCATGGCCGGCAACCTCACCGCCCAAGTGCGCAACATCGCTGAAGTCACAACGGCGGTTGCCAACGGCGACCTCTCGAAGAAAATCACCGTGGACGTGAAAGGCGAAATCCTTGAACTCAAGAACACCATCAACACGATGGTGGACCAGCTTAACTCTTTCGCTTCGGAAGTAACGCGTGTGGCCCGCGAGGTGGGCACAGAAGGTAAGCTCGGTGGGCAAGCGCAGGTGCGTGGCGTCGCGGGCACATGGAAAGACCTCACCGATAACGTGAACTCCATGGCCGGAAACCTCACCGCGCAAGTGCGCAACATCGCAGAGGTGACAACGGCCGTGGCCAACGGCGACCTCTCAAAGAAGATTACCGTCGATGTCAAGGGCGAAATCCTTGAACTCAAAAACACTATTAACACGATGGTCGACCAGCTTAACTCCTTCGCCTCTGAGGTGACGCGTGTGGCTCGTGAAGTGGGTACGGAAGGCAAGCTCGGTGGGCAGGCCGACGTTAAGGGTGTGGCCGGAACGTGGAAGGATTTGACTGATAATGTGAACTCGATGGCCGGAAACCTGACGGGGCAGGTGCGTAACATCGCGGAAGTGACGACAGCGGTGGCGAATGGTGACTTGTCCAAGAAGATTACTGTGGACGTGAAAGGCGAGATTCTGGAACTCAAGAACACCATCAACACGATGGTCGACCAACTCGGGTCGTTCGCCTCGGAAGTAACGCGTGTGGCTCGTGAAGTGGGTACGGAAGGCAAGCTCGGTGGGCAGGCGGATGTGAAAGGCGTTGCGGGCACGTGGAAGGACTTGACCGATAGCGTGAATTTCATGGCGGGCAATCTGACCAGCCAAGTGCGTAACATTGCTGAAGTCACCACAGCGGTGGCGAATGGCGATTTGTCGAAGAAGATTACCGTGGACGTGCGCGGCGAGATTCTGGAGTTGAAGGACACCATCAACGTCATGGTGGACCAACTCAACGCTTTCGCCTCGGAAGTAACACGTGTGGCCCGCGAGGTGGGCACGGAAGGTAAGCTCGGCGGGCAGGCAGATGTTCGAGGCGTGGGCGGAACGTGGAAAGACTTAACCGATAGCGTGAATTTCATGGCGGGCAATCTGACCAGCCAAGTGCGTAACATCGCCGAGGTGACGACGGCAGTTGCTAATGGCGACCTCTCAAAGAAAATCACCGTGGACGTGAAGGGCGAGATTCTTGAACTCAAGAACACCATCAATACGATGGTCGACCAGTTGGGTTCGTTCGCCTCTGAGGTGACGCGCGTGGCCCGCGAGGTGGGTACGGAAGGAAAACTGGGTGGTCAGGCACAGGTGGCAGGCGTTGCGGGCACATGGAAGGATTTGACCGATAACGTGAATTTCATGGCGAGCAACCTGACCGTCCAGCTCAGAGACGTGTCAAAGGTCGCGACGGCCATCGCCAACGGCGACCTGACGCAGAAGATTACCGTTGATGTGCGTGGTGAAATCCTGCAAATCAAGGAAGTCATCAACACGATGGTGGACCAGCTTAACTCCTTCGCCTCTGAGGTGACGCGCGTGGCGCGCGAAGTGGGTACAGAGGGGAAACTCGGCGGGCAGGCACAGGTCACGGGTGTGGCCGGAACATGGAAGGACTTGACCGATAACGTGAATTTCATGGCGGGCAATCTGACGGGTCAGGTGCGCAACATCGCAGAGGTAACAACCGCGGTCGCTAACGGTGACTTGTCCAAGAAGATTACTGTGGACGTGAAAGGCGAGATTCTGGAACTCAAAAACACCATTAACACGATGGTCGACCAGCTTAACTCCTTCGCTTCGGAAGTAACGCGTGTGGCGCGCGAGGTGGGTACGGAAGGCAAGCTTGGCGGGCAGGCGGATGTGAAGGGTGTGGCCGGAACGTGGAAGGACTTGACCGATAACGTGAATTTCATGGCGGGCAATCTGACCAGCCAAGTGCGCGGTATTGCGCGGGTCGTGACGGCGGTCGCTAACGGAGACTTGAAGCGGAAGCTGACGGTCGAAGCGAAGGGCGAGATTGCGGAGTTGGCCGATACGATTAACAGCATGACAGATACGCTGGCGACCTTTGCCGACCAGGTGACGACGGTGGCACGCGAGGTGGGCGTCGAAGGAAAGCTGGGCGGGCAAGCCAATGTGCCGGGCGCTGCGGGGACTTGGAGAGATTTGACGGACAACGTGAACCAGTTGGCCGCCAATTTGACGACGCAGGTGCGCGCCATCGCGGAAGTCTCGACCGCTGTGACGCAGGGCGATTTGACGCGCTCGATTGCGGTCGAAGCGCAGGGCGAGGTGGCGGCGCTCAAGGACAACATCAATGAGATGATCCGCAATCTCAAGGATACGACGCAGAAGAACACGGAACAGGACTGGCTGAAGACGAACCTCGCGCGCTTCACGCGGATGCTGCAAGGCCAGCGAGATTTGACGACCGTCGCGCAGATGGTGCTCTCCGATTTGGCTCCGCTGGTTGACGCGCAGCAGGGCGTCTTTTACGTCAACAATTCGAATAACGGCGTGCCGCTGATGAGGCTGCTGGCGGGTTACGCCTACAAGAAGCGTAAGAATCTAGCTAACGAATTCAAGCCGGGCGAGGGGCTTGTCGGGCAGTGTGTGGTGGAGAAGGAACGCATCCTGCTGACCAACGTGCCGAACGATTACATACACATCGCTTCGGGACTCGGGGAAGCAACGCCGCTCAACATCGTCGTGCTGCCCGTGCTCTTTGAAGGCGATGTCAAGGCGGTCATCGAGTTGGCTTCGTTCAATCGTTTCAGCGAGACGCACATCACGTTTCTGGACCAGTTGACGGAAAGCATCGGGATTGTGCTCAACACGATTGCCGCCAACTCGCGCACGGAAGACCTGCTGCAACAATCGCAATCGCTCGCCTCCGAACTGCAAAGCCAGCAGGACGAACTAAAGAAGACCAATGAGCGCCTCGAACAGCAGGCCGAATCTTTGCGCGAATCCGAAGAACTCTTGAAGCGGCAGCAGGAAGAACTGCAACAGACCAACGAGGAGTTGCAGGAGAAGGCGACGCTGCTCGCGAAGCAGAAGGCGGAAGTCGAGGCGAAGAATGCGGAGGTCGAGGAAGCGCGCTGGGCGATGGAGGAGAAGGCCGAGCAGTTGGCTTTAACTTCCAAGTACAAGTCGGAGTTTCTGGCGAACATGTCGCACGAACTGCGCACGCCGCTCAACAGCATGTTGATTCTCTCGCGCCAGTTGGCCGAAAACGTTGACGACAATTTGACGCCCAAGCAGGTGCAGTTCGCTGAAACCATCCACTCGTCGGGCGCAGACCTGCTCTCGCTCATCAACGACATTCTCGATTTGTCGAAGATTGAATCGGGCATGATGGCGATTGATGTCAGCGAAGTGGCTTTTGATGGCGTGCTCGAACAGCTTGACCGCAGCTTCCATCAGGTCGCGCAGGACAAGAATTTGGAGTTCATCCTCGAAAACGCTCCTGAGTTGCCGCCGACGATGGAGACGGATGAAAAGCGCTTGCAGCAGATTCTCAAAAACCTGCTCTCCAACGCCTTCAAGTTTACGGAGACGGGCAAGGTTTCGTTGCGCGTCGAAATGGTGGAACGCGGAGGCCACTTCATGCAGGAGGCGCTCAATCGCGCCGACGAAGTCGTCGCGTTCTCCGTCTCAGACACGGGCATCGGCATTCCCACCGAGAAGCAGCGCATTATCTTCGAAGCGTTTCAACAGGCCGACGGCACGACGAGCCGCAAATATGGCGGCACGGGTCTCGGCCTCTCCATCAGCCGCGAGATAGCGCGACTGCTCGGCGGCGAGATTCGCGTCTCCAGCACTCCCGGCGAAGGCAGCACCTTTACGCTCTACCTGCCCAGGCTCTTCAAGGTCGCCTCAGCGCCACAAAGCGCCGCGTATGAAGATGACGGCGAAGCGAATGTCTCGGGCAACGGCGGCGGCATCAGCGTTCCGAGCGCCGCGCGCCGCATCGAGACCAGTTCGCTTTCGCTCGGAGAAATCCATGAAGCCGAGATGGTTAAGGATGACCGCTCCAACATCGAGCCGGGCGAACGCGTCGTGCTCATCGTTGAGGACGACCCCAGTTTCGCACAAATCCTGCTCGACCTCGCGCACGAAAAAGGGTTCAAGGGCTTGGTCGCGATGCGCGGCGAGACGGCGCTGATGCTGGCCCGTAAGTTTAAGCCCGACGCCATCACGCTCGACATCAAGCTGCCCGATAGAGACGGCTGGACCGTGCTCGACCGCCTGAAGCACGACTCGCAAACGAGCCACATCCCTGTCCACATCATCACGGGCGAAGAGCAGCGCCAACGCGCGCTCAAGCTCGGCGCTTTCACGCACCTGCAAAAGCCCGTCAGCCGCGAAGACCTCGTCTCCGCCTTCGACAACATCACGGAGTTCGTCCAGCGCCGCGTCAAGCGCCTGCTTGTCGTTGAAGACGACGACGTGCAGCGCATGAGCATCGTCGAGCTTATCGGCAACGGCGACGTGGTCACAACCGCCGTCGCTTCCGGCGAGGAAGCGCTCAGTTCGCTTCAGAGCGAGCAGTTTGATTGCATGGTGCTCGACCTCAAACTGCCGGACATGAGCGGCTTCGAGTTAATCGAAAAAATACAAACCGACCTCGGCCAGCAGCAGCTTCCCATCATCATCTACACGGGCAAGGAATTGACCGAAAAGGAGGAGACGCAGCTACGCAAGGTGACGGATGCGATTATCGTCAAGGAGGCTAGTTCGCCCGAACGCCTGCTGGCGGAAACCGCGCTCTTCCTGCACCGCGTCGAAGCCAACCTGCCTGAGCC
>CAZEZJ010000126.1:11055-12436 GCA_964516695.1 uncultured Blastocatellaceae bacterium | reverse complement strand
GACAAAGTGAAAACCTTACCGGCCAGTGAAAGGTGTCGGGTAGGTTTTATTGAACGTTACGGTACACGCGGGTACATTCTGCGCTAAATCGGAGAGTTTTCCAAGAGGAATTTTACAGCCGGGCGCCGTTGCGAGAATTACGCGGGCCGATTACTTCCCGACCCGATTGGCAGAATGGTCACGAGAGGGCTTCCTAACCCTGCGGCACGAGCGCGGAGCGCGCCGCGTAGGCTAGACCGCGTGCTTCTTCTACTGACGCTGCGCAGGCGGTGAGGTGGCCCATCTTGCGTCCTCTGCGCGGCTCGTGCTTGCCGTAGAGATGCAGCTTGACGTTTGGAAAAGCGCAGGCGGCGCGCCAGTCAGGTTCGCCCTTTTGCCAAATGTCCCCGAGCAAATTGACCATCGCCGCCGGGCTGCGCAAAGCGGTCGAGCCAAGCGGAAGCCCCGCGACCGCGCGCAACTGCTGCTCAAATTGGCTGGTCACGCAGGCATCAATCGTCAGGTGGCCGGAATTGTGCGGGCGCGGCGCAAGCTCGTTGATATATAACTCGCCCTCTCCGGTCAGAAAAAACTCCACGCACAGCACGCCCGTGACATCAAGCCTGACGAGCAAGCTCTCCGTAATCTCTATGGCGCGGCGCGCGACCTCGGGCAGAACTCGGGCGGGCGCGACGGTGCAATCAAGAATGTGCCGCTGGTGCACGTTCTCAAATACGTCGTAGTGAGCAATCTCGCCGTCAGAGCCGCGCGCGGCGACGACCGAAATCTCGCGCTCGAAGGCGATATACTTTTCCAAAATCATTTCTGTGCCGCCCTGCGCGAGATAAGCGGCGGCGGCTTCCGCTTCCGTCTCGATTCGCTGCTGGCCTTTGCCGTCGTAGCCGAACCCGGCGGTCGTCATAATTGCCGGAAGACCCAAGGCGACTATGCCCTTGCCGGCATCTTCGAGCGAACGGACGGCTTGAAAGGGTGTGACGGGAAAGCCAGCCTCCGCGAGATAGGTTTTCTCGCGAATGCGATGCTGCGTCGTGTGCAGCAGAGCGCCGCTCGGACGCACCGGAACTAACTCCGCGATTGTCTCAACGGTCGCCGCCGGAATATTCTCAAACTCGAAGGTCACGACCTCAACGCCGCGCGCAAACGCGCGCACGGCATCAAGGTCATCGTAAGCGGCTGTGATTTCAATATCTGCGACTTGGCCCGTCGGGGTGTCTGTTTCGGGCGAGAAGGTGTGGACGAGATAGCCCATGCGGCGGGCGGCCATCGCAAACATGCGGCCCAATTGTCCGCTGCCGAGCACGCCGATAATCGAGCCTGGGAGAAAAGTTTGCTTCACACCAATTGTGCCTCGCGAACAAGCTGCTGCTGCTCGTCGCGAAAG
>CAZEZJ010000126.1:0-11045 GCA_964516695.1 uncultured Blastocatellaceae bacterium | reverse complement strand
AAAGCGGCGCAACTGTTCGCGTAAACCGGGCCTCGTGTTCGCCAAGATAGCAACCGCCAACAGCGCCGCATTCTTCGCTCCCGCCTGCCCGATGGCGAGCGTCCCCACAGGCACGCCCGCCGGCATCTGGACGATGGAGAGCAAGGAATCCATGCCCTTCAAGGCGCGACTCTCAATGGGCACGCCGAGCACCGGAAGCAGCGTTTGCGCCGCCACCATGCCCGGCAGATGCGCCGCGCCGCCAGCGCCAGCGATAATCACTTCCAGGCCGCGCCCTTCAGCCGCCCCGGCAAACTCCGACATCCACTGCGGCGTCCTATGCGCCGAAACGACCAGACATTCGTGCGGCACATGGAAGGCCGTCAACACCTCGTCGGCCAGCCGCATCGTCTCCCAATCGGACGTGCTGCCCATGATGACGGCCACAAGGGATGAGGGACGAGCAATGCGGGATGAAGATGGACCCTTCTTCACACCTCTGCTTTTAGCTTTCGCGCCGCCTTTGCGTTTCTGTTTAGCCGCGCTGCTTTTCTGCAAAGACTTTTCAGCCCTCATCCTTCATTCCTCACGCTTAGCCCTGATAGCCAGCCTGACCGTCGAAGTTGCAAAGGTGCTCGGTCTTGATGAAGTCGTAGCCCGCGTCCATGATGCGTCCGAGCAGGCTGACGATTTGCGCGTGTGTGACTGCGCCGCCGTCAGTTTTTGAGACAAAGCGGCAGCGCCAATGGTCTGTGATGAAGGTCTCGGGCGAGCCGTCGGGCCAGACTTTAACGCCGCGGTTGCTAATCATCGTCAGATTCAGGTCGCCTTCGAGCGGCTTGATGCTGGCGCCGAGTTCGTCAGCGGTGCCTTTGGTCCAATCTAGGAAAACGTCAACGCCGATGGTCTCCTTTTTCTCCGGCGCGCGTTCGGAGGTGGCGGCGTTGACGGCCTCCGAGCCGCCGGATTTGTAGCGCACGGCCTTCAAGGTTTCGGGCTGTTGGCCCAGTCTGGCGACGACCGCCGCTGCAAACTCTTTCGTCCCGACCTTCTCGCGGCTCACGCCGTCTTTATAAATGTCGTAGGTGTGAACGCCGTCTTCAATCGTGCGCAGCCAAGCGTTGTGAACGCGCTCGGCAATGTCCGCTTGATTAATGTGGACGAGCATCATCACCGCGCCGAGCAGCAGGCCCGACGGGTTCGCCAAATTCTGTCCCGCGCGGCGCGGCGCGGAGCCGTGAATCGCCTCAAACATCGCCACGTTTTCACCGATGTTGGCCGAGCCTGCGAGGCCCACGGAGCCTGCTATCTGCGCAGCCACGTCCGAAAGAATGTCGCCGTAGAGATTCGGCATCACGACGATGTCGAAGGCTTCGGGCGTGTCGGCCAGCTTGGCCGCGCCGATGTCAACAATCCAGTGCTCGTTTTCGATGTCCGTGTATTCGGCGGCTATCTCGCCAAACACTTTATGGAAAAGGCCGTCGGAGAGCTTCATAATATTGTCTTTGGTGAAGCAGGTGACCTTCTTCCGGTTGTTGCGGCGCGCGTAGTCGAAAGCGTAGCGCACTATCTTCTCCGAGCCGGGGCGAGAGATGAGTTTCAAAGAGAGCATCATCTGGCTGGTCTGCCTGTACTCGATGCCCGCATACAAGTCTTCTTCATTCTCGCGCACGATAACCACGTCCATGTTCGGGTGTTTCGTCTTAACGAACGGGTGGTAGGAAACACACGGGCGGACGTTGGCGTAGAGGCCCATGGTTTTGCGCACGGTCACGTTGAGGCTCTTGTAGCCGCCGCCCTGCGGCGTGGTAATCGGAGCTTTCAAAAAGACCTTCGTGCGGCGCAAGGATTCCCAAGCGCTAGGCTCTATCCCGGCGGCGTTTCCGGCCAAGTAGGCTTTCTCACCGATGACGATGGTTTCAATATCGAGGGCAGCGCCCGCTGCCTTGAGGATTGAAAGCGTCGCTTCCATAATCTCCGGCCCGATGCCGTCGCCATGCGCGACGGTGATAGGAATACTCTGTGGCATGATGTTAAGAATGCCTTTCTTCGTATGATTTCACTGATGAGCTTCGAGAGCGAAGCACTATATGACAAAAGCGCGTGCGCAGGCAACGATATAGGAAAGGACAATCAATGACGAGCACTAAAACATAAGGAGAGCGGTGCTCTCTTCGTTTGCGCCTCTTGCTCCTGACTTTCCTACATGGCAAGATTAGCTCCCGTAGCTTCAAGCCTGGGGAGAAGACAACCGGAACCATAAACAGCGGAAAGGCGGCAGTTAATGAGTGAAGACGACAGGAGAATTGAATCGCGCGTGAAAAACGTAGAGGAGGCCATTCAGTTATTGACGGAGCTGACGCTCAGAGCGGATGAGCGTATGGATACGTTTGATGCCGCCCTCAGCAACCTGGTGACTAAAGTTGAAGCGTTGACAGACGCTCAGATTCGCACAGAAAAATCCCTCTCACGGCTGGCCGAAGCGCAGACTCATACAGACCAGCGGTTGGACGCACTAATTGATATTGTTCGTGGTTTCAATCGGCAGTGAGCCGAGGTGTCTCGAAGAAGACGAATCTATCGCGGATAGCGATTGGTTGAATGATTATGCCCCGCCTAAAATGTGCGGATTTTTTTTGCTTGAACCGCTTGCGCTTGACGCGAAATCTAAGGCATACTTTTGAGCGTTCGGATACCTGCTCTCGCGCATCAATGGTGATGCGCCTGCCCGTGACTGTAAGGCGACGAGGTTCGGCTGAAAAGAGCGAGGCTAGTTTGTCAACCTGTTAGAAGCCGCTCTCGCTAGTGTTAGAGCATCGGGTGCGTCGCGTTTCGCCGGAGAGGTTACAGTAGAGGCTCCCCGCCTTAGTCCCAGCGATTCCACTTAAAGCCCGCGCTTCCTTTGACCATAAAGGATAAAATTAAGACATGCCTACGAAACTCTATGTTGGTAATCTGTCGTTTCGCACGACCAGCGAAGACTTGCGCGAAGCCTTCTCGCAGGCCGGAACGGTGGAATCAGCCTCCGTCATCGAAGACCGCGAGACGGGACGCTCGCGCGGCTTCGGCTTTATTGAAATGGCGACGCCGGAAGAAGCAGCCGCAGCTATCGAGATGTTTAACGGCAAAGACCTCGGCGGTCGTAATCTGACCGTTAACGAAGCCAAGCCGAAGACTGACCGCGGCGGTGGCGGCGGACGCGGCGGCTATGGCGGCGGTGGCGGCTATGGCGGTGGCGGCGGACGCGGCGGCGGCGGCGGCGACCGTGACCGCGGCGGTTACGGCGGCGGTGGCGGCGGCGGGCGCAACGACCGCGAGCCGCGCTGGTAAAAGCAAGGCAAAAGTAAAAAGGTAAAAGGCAAAAGGGAAGACGTAAGAATTTTGCGTGCGCCTTAACTTTTGCCTTTTCGTCTTACTTTTACCTTTTACCTTTTTACTTTCGTGCAGCGGGTGTAATCTTCAGCTTGAGCGTTTGGCTTTCGCGGACGACTTCGATTTCGTATTCCTCGCCCGCTTTCATCTCTCCGAGCGCATAGGTGTAATCATAAACATTGCGCACTTCGCGCCCGGCGAGCCGCGTCACGCGGTCGCCCGCTTTCAGCCCGGCCCGTGCTGCCGGTGAATCCTCGCGCACGCCGTCTATCTTCATCCCATCGCCGGATTCTGCGTAGTTTGGCACCAGGCCGAGCGTGACGCGAAAGCTCATCGAGCGTCGCGCGCCCTCGCTTTTGGCGACAGTAAAGCTTGGCCGTTGCTGGCTCTCATTGATTGAAGCAATAATGAGTTTGACTAGGGAGACGACGCGCCGCTGGTCTTCGTAGTTGATTTTGTCAGCCGTGTCCGAAGGCTTGTGATAGTCTTCGTGTGTGCCTGTGAAGAAGAAGAGGACGGGCACTTGCTTGGCGTAGAAAGCGGAATGGTCGCTAGGCCCATAGCCGTCTTCATTGAGTGTCAGCGTAAACTTATCTTCCGCCGTCGCTCGCTTCAGGCCATTGTCGCCTCTCGATGTCGCCAGTTTAGTATTGGCCGCCTCAATCCACGCGCGCCATTCGGCAGCGGTGCCGACGCCGCCAATCATCAAGCGGCTCTCTTTCATCCGCCCAATCATGTCCATGTTAATCATCGCGATGGTTTGCGAGAGCGGAAACGCCGGATGATTGACGTAATAGTTCGAGCCGATTAAGCCTGCTTCTTCGCCGCCGAAGGCGATGAAAACGAGCGTGCGTTTCGGTCTCATTTTTGGCGCAGAGAAGATGCGCGCCAGTTCGAGCAGACCGGCGACGCCCGATGCGTTATCATCCGCGCCATAATGTATCTCGCCCTCGCGCGGCGCAAGGCTGCCTTCGCCGCCGCGTCCCAAGTGGTCGTAGTGTGCGCCGATGACGACCGCTTCATTTTTCAACTGCGGGTCAGAGCCTTCGAGAATGCCGATGACGTTTGTGCCCGGCGCATCTCGCCGCACGATGTCCGTCCGCAGACTGACCGCAACAGCTTGCAGCAACTCTCCGGCGTTCTGCCGCTGCTCGCCCGTGTTATTGCCAGCACTTGCGCCCCGTGCCGGCGTGTTTAGTTCACGCAAAGCCTTTTCGAGTTCGGACAAAGGGACGGCGACGCCCTCCGCCGACACCATCCGCGCCGCCGCCTGCCGTGACACAACAATCACCGGCAAACCAACCTCGCCCGCGCTGTTGTCATAACTCAGGCGCTTGAATCCCGCATCACGGAAATTCCCTTCGCGCGAGATAATGACGAGCGCCGCCGCGCCCTGCTCGCGGGCCGCAATCGCCTTCCAACGCGCGTCCGCGTAGCGTGCAAACTGCCCATGCGGATTGTCGTTATCCGGCGTGCCTTCGAGCGCGATGGCGACGCGTCCTCGCAAGTTCAGACCGGCATAATCATCATGCTTCAATTCGGCGGCCTTGATGCCGTAGCCGACAAAATTTGCGGGCGCATTCAAGGCCTTCGCGTTTGACGAAAAGCCAAGCGGCATCCAGTCTTCACCGAGACGCAAGCTGAGCGCAGCGCCGCGCGTCGAGGCGGTCGTTGCACCTTCGTCCAGGCGAACGGAGCGCGGCGCAAACAGCAGCGAATTATCGGGGCCAAGCGTGACGCCCGCGACAAACGGAAAATCCTGCATGTAACGGCGCGGGCTAGCGGCTTCCAAACGCGACACGGCGTGACGGTCTATGCCGTTGCTTCGCTTCAATCCGTAACGCGCAAACTCCACGGCAATATACTCCGCCGCGGCCTTCGCTCCCGCCGTGCCCGTCCTGCGTCCTTCGAGCTTGTCCGAAGCGAGATAGCTAACATGAGAACGCAAGCGCTCGACGCTCGGCTGAGAGGCATCGCTCGCGCTCCTGTGCTGCGCAAAAACGTTGGACGTGATGACGACGACTAACGCCAGTTGAAGAAATTTTCGTGTGGTTCGCATTTAAAATCTCAAAAGATGGATGAGGGTTTTAGTTATCGGAAATTCGCTTAAGGCTTCAGAGGCGAAGGCGGTTCGCACAATGAACATTTAAATCCTCGACTAAGATTTTTACCACCTCAGCTTTCAATCCACCCAATCAGCGATAAAAACATTTGTCTCGCCGCGCGTCTGCGCGTTGCGGTTGGAAGCGAAGACGAGTCGCCGCCCGTCGGGCGAAAACATAGGAAAGCCGTCGAAGGTTTCGTTAAAGGTGATACGCTCTAGTCCCGTGCCGTCAGTGTTCACAACGTAGAGGTCGAAGTTGCGTCCTTTGGGGTCGTTCAGGTTTGAGGAGAAGATGATGCGACGGCCATCAGGGAAGAAATAGGGCGCGAAACTCGCCACGCCGAGGCGCGTCACCTGTCGTTTGTTAGTGCCGTCGGCGTTCATCATCCAGAGTTCGAAGACGTTTGGCACGATGACGTTTTCGGCCAACTTCTGTTTGTAGCCCTCAATCTCTTTGGGCGTTTGCGGATGAAACGCGCGATAGACGATATGCTTGCCGTCGGCGGAAAAGAATGGGCCTCCATCATAGCCAAGCTCGCTCGTGAGCCGTCGCACATTTTTCCCGTCGGCATCCATCGTGTAGATGTCCAGGTCGCCGTCGCGCATTGAAGTGAAGACGATTTTACGCCCGTCTTGAGAGACGGTGGCTTCGGCATCGTAGCCGGGCGTGCGCGTCAACTGTTTCAAGTCCGAGCCGTCAGGGCGTGCGGTGAAGATGTCAAAAGAAGGATAGATGGGCCAGACGTAGCCCTTCGACCTGTCGGGCCGCGGCGGGCATTCTTTGCTACCGAGATGCGTGGACGAGAAAAGGATGCGCTTCTGCCGCGGCAGGAAGTAAGAACAGGTGGTGGTGCCCATGCCGTTCGAGAGCATTCGTGCGCCGGAGCCGTCCGTGCGCATCGTATAAATCTGGTCACACTCACGCCCGTCGCGTTTTGACTGAAAGACAAGCTGCGAGCCGTCAGCCGAAAAGTAAGCTTCGGCGTTCTCGCCGCCGAAGGTCAGTTGACGAATATTACGTAAGTGTTTTTCCGTGGGAAGATTTGGCGCATTGCCGGGCGTGAGCGCCGCGCCTGTCGGCCTTAGGCTTTGCGACGACAAGAGCAATAAAGCGAGAATCAGAAGCGAGATGAAAATCCTCATAAAGCAGTGACGAGTGACGAGTGACGAGTGACAAGTAAGAACGAGTTTTCCTTTTAGCTCGTTGCTCATTACTTGTCACTCGTCATTCGTCACTGTTTTCCTAACCGTTCTTCTTTTCAAACTCTTTCATAAACGAAACCAACGCTTCGACGCCTTCGCGCGGAAACGCGTTGTAGATGGAGGCGCGGATGCCGCCGACGGAGCGGTGGCCCTTGAGACCGTCGAGGCCCGCCGCAGTGGCTTCCTTCGCAAACTGCTTTTCCAGTTCTTCCGAGGGCAGGCGGAAGGTGACGTTCATCAGCGAGCGCGAATCCGGGTCGGCGTGGCCGCGATAGAAATCGGTGGCGTCAATCGCGTCGTAGAGAATGCCTGCCTTCGCTTCGTTCTCGCGGTGCATTCCTTCGAGTCCACCTTTCGCTTCGAGCCACTTGCAGACGAGCATGATGATGTAGATGCCAAAGGTGTTGGGCGTATTGTAGAGCGAGTTGGCTTCGGTGTGCGTGCGATAGTCGAGCATCGTGTGCAGGCCGTCGGGAATCTTTCCCAACAGGTCGTCGCGAAGAATGACGAGCGTGACGCCGCTTGGCCCCATGTTCTTCTGCGCTCCCGCGTAGATGAGCGCATATTTTTCCGCGTCGATGGGCCGCGAGAGAATGTCCGATGAAGCGTCTGCGAAGAGCGGCACGTCTCCCACTTCCGGCTCCGTCTTCCACTCCACACCTTCAATCGTCTCATTGGTCGTGAGATGCACGTAGGCCGCGCGCGGGTCTAGTTTGAGTTCGTCTTGTGTGGGCACGCGCGTAAAACCGCCGTCGGCCATCGTCGCGGCGATGTTCACGCCGCCGCAGCGCTTGGCCTCCTTGACGGCCTTCTTGCCCCAACTACCCGTCGTAATGTAATCGGCGCTTGCGTCCTTCGGCAGAAAGTTTACCGGAATCATGGAGAACTGTAGGCTCGCGCCGCCCTGCAAAAATAGTATGTGATAATTTTCGGGCAGCCCGAGCAAACGCCGCAGACCCGTCTGCGCCCGCTCCATAATTTCATCAAACCTCTTCGAGCGGTGGCTAATCTCCATGATTGACATGCCCACACCGGGCAAACTCACCAACTCTCGCTGCGCCTCCTCCAACACCGGCAACGGCAGCACCGCCGGGCCCGCGCTGAAATTATAGATTCTCTCTGTCATTCGTTTCCTCCACTGAAAACGGTAAAGAAGCGATGAGTTAATAACTCTTTCTCTTACTCATCACTCATCACTCATCACTTCGTTTTATCTCCAAAGATTGGGCGCATCGCCTTTCCGGCCATTCTTTCGACGAAGCGGCGCGGAACGAGCCGCTCGGATTCCGTCATCAGGTAGTTGGCCCAGCCGGAGATAATATGACTGCGCCCGCGCGCGAGGCCGCGCAATGCCGTTTTGACGACCTGTTCGGGCGTCTGCACCATACGCACCGGCGGTTTATGTTCGACCTCCGCCGCTTCAAAAAAGTTGGTCTCCGTCACGCCCGGGCAAAGCGCCATCACTTTAATATTGTAAGCACGGTTCTCTTCCCACAAGGCTTCGGAGAGAGAGAGCACGAAGGCTTTGGTCGCCGCGTAGGTGGCCATGTAGGGCACGCCCTGAAAGGCTGCGGTCGAAGCGACGTTGATGATTGCGCCTCGTTTGCGCTCGCGCATCGGCGCGAGATAGTAGTATGTCAACGCGAGCAGCGCCTTAATGTTTAAGTCAACCATCTGAAGCGAGCGTTCGAGGTCAAGTTTGGCAAAGTCGCCCATCGCGCCGAAGCCAGCGTTATTAATCAACGTCTCGACGACGAACCCGCGCCGCTCAGTCTCCGCAAACAACTTCGCCGCCGCTGTGTCTTCCGCCAAATCCTGTACGACGTACTGCGCGTCTACCTGATGCGCGCGGCCTAATTCATCGCAGAGCGCCGCCAGCTTCGCCTCCGAGCGCGCCACCAGCAGCACGTTCTCTTTGCGTGCCGCCAACTGGCGCGCAAACTCCTCACCGATGCCGCTCGATGCGCCTGTGATAAGCGTTGTCTTCATTAGCGACTGCTACAAAAAGAAAGCCCGTTAGCTTCTGACGTCCAGCAAATTCAGTTCGAGGATGTCTGCGTTCTCCGCGCTGAGCCTTTCCAGAGTTTCAGTTGACGGCGCGCTTTCGAGATTAATGCGCGCGACCGCCGCTTCCGAACCTTCAAAGATAATATTGTCCATCTCCTGCACATTGATGTTGGCCGTTCGGATGGCGTCGAGCACGTGCGCGAGCACGCCGGGGCGGTCGCGATGACGAACGACGAGGCGGTGTGTGGCGGGCGTGCGCTCGGCCAGATTGACGACGTTCGGCACTTGGCCCGTCTCCTTAAACGCACGCACGATGCGCACCGTTTCAGCCGCGATGGCTTCCTGCGCCTGGTCGGTCGAAGCGCCGATGTGATGCGTGCCGTAAAGATTCGTTTCCCGCACAATCTCGTCCGTAAACTCGCCCGTGGCGGATGTCGGCTCCGCAGCATAAACATCCAGACCGGCGCGAATCCCGCGCGTAGAGAGAGCCGCACGAAGCGCCGCTTGGTCCACGACTTCGCCGCGCGCCGTGTTGATAAAGTAAGCGCCTTCCTTCATCGAGTTGAAAACGTCCGCATTGATAATCGCGCGCGTGTCAGGCTTCAAAGCGAGATGCACGCTCACAACGTCAGCCACGCGCGCCACCTCTTGCGGGCTTTCCCTGTACTCAATGCCGAGCGCTTCGGCGCGCTCCGGCGTCAGGCTCCGGCTCCAAGCGACGACGGGCATTCCGAAGGCGCGCGCGCGCGGAATCATCTCGCGGCCAATTTGCCCGACGCCGATGAGTCCGAGCGTGCGGCCATAAAGCCCCCGCGCTTTCGAAAACTCTTTCTTGTTCCACTCGCCGCGGCGCAGCGCAATGACGTTATCGGCAATCCGGCGGTCAAGCGCGAGAATAAGGGCGAAGGCCAGCTCTGCGACGGCGATGGAGTTTTTGCCGGGACAATTCGAGACGTAGATGCCGCGCCGCGAAGCAGCCGCGACATCAATCGTGTTATAGCCCGCTCCGGCGCGCACGACCAATTTTAACGCGCCCGCCTCCAGCATCGCCTCGTTAACCTTCGTCGAACGCACAACCAGCACATCCGGCGAACCCACGCCGATGGCGGCCACCAGCGCTTCATCTTTCAAGTCCGGTTGATACGATACCTCGCAGCCTAGCGCCTGGAGACCATCGCGCCCGGACTGCTCGAATTTATCAGCGATTAGCACACGCATCACAAAACATCCCTACGAGTTAGTTGGCCGTCATCAGCCGCCCGCCGCCAATTGTTGTTTTCGAGACGCAACTTGCGCGTCACAAACCAACTCGGAGCGGACGAACTGCTAACGGGCAGTCGTTAAATGCAGTGAATCAAGATTCCGTCTCTCAGCTTCGGCTCAAACCAAGTGGACTTGGGCGGCATGACTGCGCCCGCGTCGGAAACTTTGATGAGGTCTTCAACGGTCGTCGGGTAGAGCGAGAAGGCGACGGCAGCATGGCCTTCGTCAACCAATTTCTCTAGCTCCTGTGTGCCGCGAATGCCGCCGACGAAATCAATGCGCTTGTCTGTGCGCACGTCCTTGATGCCGAGTATGGGGTCTAGAAGATAGTCTTGGAGGCGGCTGACATCGAGCGCGCTGACGGCGTCCGCTGCGGCGGGCACGCTCTCCTTCAAGGTCAGTCCATGCCAGCGACCGCCCAGATACATGCTCCACTGCCCGGGCGCGGGCGGCGTGGGCGGCGCGTCTCGCTGGAAGTTGAACTTCTCCGCGACCGCCGCGAAAAATTCCTCCGGCGAAAGATTGTTGAGGTCGCGGACGGTGCGATTATAGGGCAGAATTTGTAGTTGCTCGTCGGGGAAGATGACGGCTAGGAAAAAGTTGTATTCCTCATCGCCCGTGTGGCCGAAGCTACGCTCGCGCAAATCGGCGCGCGCGCGGCTGGCGCTGGCGGCACGGTGATGACCATCCGCGATGTAAAGCAGCGGCACTTCGCGAAATGCCTCGACGAAGCGCACGGCGTCGGGCGCGCGCCAGATTGTGTGCTGCACGCCGTCGGGCGCTGTGAAATCATAGAGAGCATCGCTGACGGTCGTTTCCATGACCATCGTGTCAATCAAGCGGTTGGCGCGGTAGGTGAGAAAGACCGGGCCGGTTTGCGCTTGCAGGGTCAGGAGGTGGCGCGTGCGGTCGTCTTCTTTGTCGCGGCGCGTGCGCTCGTGCTTGCGAATCAGGTCTTGGTCGTATTCGTCAACGGAACAGCACGCGGCCAAACCAATCTGCTCATGCTCGCCCATGATTAAGCGATAGAGATAGAGGCTCGGCGTCTCTTCCAGCGTGAGCGGACATTCTTTCGTCAAGCGCTCGAAGTTGTCTCCGGCCTTTCCGTAGACGGCAT
>CAZEZJ010000125.1:5526-12590 GCA_964516695.1 uncultured Blastocatellaceae bacterium | reverse complement strand
TCCACCAAGCCGAGTGCTACCATGCTGTTCCTTTCAATGATTGTCTGCTCAGGATTCGCTGCGCCTCTATAACCTTAATCGGAGATGCGACGAAAAACCCGCTTGAATTCGTTAGCGCCCGCCGGAACGAAAATTACTTGGCCCGACGGTATGGTTCGCCCCGACCTCATCATGTCCGCGCCGGAATTGTCCAACTTGATAGTCGTCTTCTGCGTCAGGGTTTTACCGTCGGGAGATAGTTTCCACTCGTCAACAATCTCCCAAGTCAAAAACGTTCCCGCCGCGGCTTTACGAACCCGTGCGCTCGTGATGAGTTTATCGCCCTGCCATCTGGTTTTGGATTTAATCTCCTCATCCTGCGCATTGGGCGTCGTGCTGATGGGAGCGCCCACGTTGGTCTCGCCGCGCTCGTCGCTGTAATAGATAGACTCACGCGTTTTCAACTGCCCGCCGGAAACAACTTTGCGCGTTATTTTAATCTCAGGCTCGCTCTGCGCAATCACTAAAGTGAGTTGACGGGCGGCGCTCGCGGACTTTGATTTATTGCGCTGAGCTTGCTCTTCATCAAGCTGCCACGTGCCGCTGAAAACGGGCTTGGGCTTTTGCTTATCCGCTGGCGTCTTGCTGCTCTGCGCCGGGCTTAACGTTGCACACAAGAGCAACCAGAGAAAAGCATAGGCTATGGCTTTAACTTCCCTGCGCTGTGCCTGCATTCCTTGAAACTTCATAACGGGTCGTGCCTCAACAACTAGTTTCTGAGCGAATGAATCGGCGCGGGGATGCGTCCGCCACGACGGATGAAATCGTCGCTGGAAAAAGCGTTGACGGCCATGACGGGGGCGCTTCCCAGAAGTCCGCCGAACTCTACCATGTCGCCGACATCCTTCCCGGGCACAGGGATAATGCGCACGGCAGTCGTCTTGTTGTTCATCACGCCGATTGCCATCTCGTCGGCAATGATGGCGGCCAAAGTCTCGGCTGAAGTTCGGCCCGGCACGGCGACCATGTCAATGCCAACCGAGCACACGCTCGTCCAAGCTTCCAGCTTATCTATGGAGAGAGCGCCCACGCGCGCCGCTTCAATCATGCTCGCGTCTTCCGAGACGGGAATAAACGCTCCGCTCATGCCGCCGACTGAAGCCGAGGCCATCGCGCCTCCCTTCTTGACGGCGTCGGTCAAGAGCGCGAGCGCGGCGGTCGTCCCATGCGTGCCCGCGCGCTCAAAGCCCATCGCTTCGATGATGTCAGCGACGGAATCTCCGGGGGCGGGTGTGGGCGCGAGCGACAAATCAATAATGCCAAAGGGAATGCCCAGACGGCGCGCGGCCTCGCGCCCGACGAGTTCGCCCGCGCGCGCAAGCTTAAACGATAGCTTCTTGATGACTTCGGCCAATTCGTCGAGCGGCAAATCGCGCTCTTCGTGGCGAACGGCGTGATTGACGACGCCGGGGCCGGAGACGCCGACGTTAATCACGGCTTCGGGTTCGCCCGTGCCGTGAAAAGCGCCCGCCATAAAAGGATTATCCTCGACCGCGTTGGCGAAGCAGACAAACTTGGCGCAGGCCAAGCCGCCCTGCTCGCGCGTGCGCTCGGCCATCTCCTTAATCAACAATCCGGTGCGACGCACGGCGTCCATGTTGATGCCCGCGCGCGTGGTCGCGACGTTGAGCGACGAGCACAGCCTGCCGGTGAGCGATAAGGCTTCGGGAATCGAATCGAGGAAATCGCTTTCCGCGTTGGTCCAGCCTTTATGCACGAGCGCGGAATAACCTCCGATGAAATCAACTCCGACCGTTTGAGCCGCTTCGTCAATAGCCCGCGCGAGTTGAATATAATCTGCACGCGCGCTCATGCTGCTGCTACTATTTCCGAGATGCGCTTGTTGGCGATGCGAATGCCGACCTCTTCCCCGATTTCGTCAACCGTCGAAACCAGATTCTTCGCCACGCGCTCAATCTTTTCGCGGACGCGCGCGGCTGTGCGCGCAGGCGAATCCGTGGCGCAATCACGCAGGCTCAAGCCGAGCGTCACCGTGCGGATGTCCAGATGCTCCATCTCCGTCATGCGTACGGTCTGTAAGATTTCCGCCTGTGTGTATTCCATCTTTAGGTTGCAGGTTTCAAGTTTCAGGTTTCGGGTTTCAAGTTCCAGACAAAGAACCTGAAACATTTTCAGAGAATGCGGGCCAGTAAGAGCAACAGCAGGGAGATAATAATGAGCGCGGTGGCGACGAGGACGAACCGCAGGCTGGGGTCTGCCGCGGCCTCATCCAGCACGACGTTTGAAGCGCGACGCAGCTTATCAGCACGATGCCGCACGCCGTCATCCGCAACACCGCGCGCAACATTATTCGGCGCAGCGGCCACCGTGACGCGCTGCTGCCGCTTCTCAGAAGCAGCATCCGCCGGGCCAGCACCCGGGGCGATGGCAGCGACCGTGTGCGGTTGATTCCCAATTGACGGCGGTGTCTCCGGCGATGCAGCATCCCTGCCGCGCGCATTCTCCGGCGCTGCCGTTTCCGTCTTTACAGCAGCTTCCGTTTGCAATGGAATTTCCGCCTGTGTTGCGGAGGAAATCGTTTCTGCGCCGGGCCTGGAGTCTGTTGTTTGATGCTGTGAAGTTTCCGGCGGCGCGGCGGAAGAAGCGCTCGATGGCGCGGGCTGCGTGTGTGCTGCCGCTTGCGCCACGCCACACTGCGGACAGTAGGCGGAGCGAGCGCGTATCGCCGCACCACATGACTTGCACCGACGTGCTATCTCGGGTTCCATAAATTCGGTGATAGGTGATAGGTGATAGGTGATGGGATAAAAGCTTTCTCTTATCACCTATCACTCATCACTCATCACTTCTTTATATCCTGTGCATCGCGTTAAAGAGGTCTTCGCGTTGCGCGTAGATACGGACGCCGAGGCGGCTGCCTTCGTCGCGGAAACGCTCTTTCAGTTCGGTGGCAGACAGGCGCGAGCGTGAGCTATCGGCGATGATAACCATCGCAAACTTTCCCTGCACGACCGTTTGGTTGATGTCTATGATGCTGCACTCGGCTTCGGCCAATACTTGCGAGACGGCGGCGACGATGCCCGGATGGTCAACGCCGAAAACGGAAATCACCATCCGTTCGGCAGACCCGGCGGCGCGCGCCTCACGCTCGCGTGCGCTGTGCGCGCTGCCTGCGCTTCCGGCAGCAGCGCTGCCATTCGTCTCCACTATCGGCTCGATGGCGCGATACACGTCCGTCACTAACTGCTCGACCGTCTGCTCGTCAGCGCCTGGGCCCAGTCGTCCGTAAACCGCGCGCGTAATGCGATAGATTAATTCTTCGTTTGCCATTTGCAAGTGGGCAGTAAGCAGCGGGCAATAGGCTGTCGACAGCACACAGAAAGCGCAAAGCTGATTCTGATTTCACTGCCGGCAGCCTACCATCTGCCGCCTACCTTCTTTCATTTCTTCTCAACTCGCGCGCCGCCTCAATCGCGTCTTCCGATTTCGCATCCTGCAAGTCCATGCGGTCAACGATGGCGACCACAGCCGCTTCGATTGCCATCTCCTGATTGCCGATGGCTGTGCGCGCCGCCTTGCCGTAAGCGCACATCACGACCTCACCGATGCCTGCGCCGAGGCGGTCTGCGACGACGACGATATTCTTCGTCGGCTCTTTATCCAAATCATACGGATGCACAATCAAAAAACGGACGCCCTCTAAATCAGGCGTCTTCTTCGTTGACCAGACTGTGCCGACAACTTTACCCAGGAACATAAGTTTCAAATTTCAAGTTTCAAGCTTCAGGTTCGGGGCTTCATCAATCACCTGAAACCTTAAACCCGAAACTTGAAACCTCAGACTTTGGCAAACACTTCCGCAGGCTCGCCCATGTCGCGCGCCGAGGGCGTGATGATGGTGCGGGCGTTGACGTAAATCTTCTCGCCTTTCTGCATCGCGCGGCGCACATCGTCTTCGCTGACGAAATCCACGGCCTTGCGTTGATTGCCGTTCGTCGCCTGTGATGCTCCACCGGATGGCGCGGCCTTCGTAGCTGGCGGCGCGGAGGCCGTTGACGCTGGCGTTGGCTGCTGGGCCGCAGCCGCACCATTGCCGCCGTTCGTCTCGGCAGTCGGCGCTGCGGCGGCCTGCGGAGCGGCGTCCGGTCGGTCATAACGGCTTCCCGCTTCTATATCAATCACAGGTTGAGACGGCGCGGGCGAAGCAGAAGCATGAAGGTGTGCGTGCTTCGTCGCGGGCTGATTCTCCGTGCGGTTCGCCAGAAAACGGTCCACGATGGCCGTAATCTCTTCACGACCGATGGTACGACCCTCTGCTTGCGCGGGCTGCTGTTTGAGATTCGATGCGGCTGCGACGCTCATCGCGCCGGCCTGCGCATTCGCGCTCTCAGCTTGTGTGGCGAGAGCGGGGCGCGCGCTCTTTACCGCGCGTGTTTCAAAGGCCACGCGTTTGATGTCCATCAAGTGCAGCGGCGAGACGTTGTCGGAGGTGACGTTGCCGCCCCAAGAGCCGCAGCCGAGCGTCATAGAGGGCGGCAGCGCCGTCGAGAATCCGATTGCGCCGTGTGTGGTTGGCGAGTTGACGATAACGCGCGAAGCTGGCATCTCGCGCCCGTAAGTGACCGCCGCCTCGCGCGAGCGCGTGTGGACGCCGGCGGTGTGGCCCATGCCGCCGTAAGATAAGACCTCGAAACAGCGGGCCGCGCCGCGCTCGATTCCATCTTCGACGTAGAAGGCTAAGATGGGCGAGAGCTTTTCCATCGACAGCGGATAATCGCGCCCGACGCCGCCGACATCAGCGAGCAGACAGCGCGTCCCCTTCGGCACACTGAGTCCGGCCATCTTCGCAATCACTTCGACCGACCTGCCGACGATGGCCGGATTCAAAGAGCGTTGCGGCGTGGCGACAACTTTCGCCAGTTGGTCTGCTTCCGCCGGGCTGAGGAAGTGTCCGCCCTGCGCCTTGAATTGCTCGCGCACGGCCTTCTCGATTGGCGCGTCTGCGATGACGGCTTGCTCCGAAGCGCAGATTGTCCCGTTATCGAAACACGTTCCCGTCAGAATGTCTTGCACGGCTTTCCCGACGTCCGCCGTTCGCTCCACAAAGGATGGAACGTTGCCGGGGCCAACGCCAAACGCAGGCTTGCCCGACGAATATGCAGCACGCACTAGGCCGATGCCTCCCGTCGCCAAGATGACGGCAGTTTGCTTGTGCTTCATCAAGGCTTCGGTGCCTTCGATGGTGGCGGATGTCATGCAACCGATAGCGTCGGCGGGCAGTCCTTCTTTAATCGCCGCCTCGCGGACGACCCTGACCGATTCGTTGATGCAACGCGCAGCCGACGGATGAGGCGAAAGCACGATGCTATTGCGCGACTTGATGCTGATTAGACATTTGAAGATGGCCGTCGAGGTCGGGTTCGTTGAAGGGATGATTCCGGCGACGACGCCGCGCGGGCTGGCAATCTCAACCACGTCCTTCGATTCGTTGACGACGCCGACCGTGCGCAGGTTCTTAAAATAATTCCAGACATCTTCGGAGGCAAAGCGATTCTTCACGGCCTTGTCTGCCGCCACACCGAAGCCCGTCTCTTCGACCGCCATCGCGCCAAGACGCACCGCCTCGCGCAGCGCGGCCTTCGCCATCGCCTCGCAGATGCGGTCAATCTTGCCCTGGTCAAAACGCGCCAACTCAACTTGTGCACGGTGCGCCGCCTCCACCAGGTCGCGCGCCTGCTGCACCGACACGAGGTCTTTATCAACGGACATAATACCTCCAAGAATTTTTGATTTGCGATTTTTGATTTTTGATTGGATGAAGCGGAAGCCGCTTTTACAGATTCAAAATCGGATGCGCGGCATCTGTCCTTATCCAATCAAAAATCGCAAATCAAAAATCTAAAATCACTTGGCCTTTTCCCTGTTGTTCTCGCGTGCGCCCTGTAGCGAGCGGCCCTGGTCGCCTTCGCTGAGTTGGCCTTGGCCTCCGCCGCCGACGGCCTTTTCATCGGGGCTGTAGCCGGTGCGACCGTTCTTTGGCAACACGCGCTCGACTTCGCCATGCGGGCGCGGGATGACATGCACGCTGATTAGCTCTCCGACGCGACGCGCGGCAGCCGCGCCCGCATCCGTCGCGGCCTTAACTGCGCCGACATCGCCGCGCACGAAAATCGTCACATAGCCTGCGCCGATATATTCTTTTCCTAAAAGTTGGACGTTGGCTGCTTTGACCATCGCGTCAGCCGCTTCGACAGCGCCGACGAATCCTTTAGTCTCAACCATTCCGAGTGCTTCGAGAGGCATCGAGCTTCTCCTCCTCACTTGTCTGTTGTAGAAGTTAAAAACGAATTTTGCTTGAGCGAACGTTCCATCCTAGTCCTGTGCGCCGCAAGAATCAAGAGACGCGGGTGAAAAGTCCATAATCGAGAGCGTTCGGAGTGTGGAGTCAAACAGCCTTTTACTTTTCCCCTTCGACCGCCGGCCCGTGACGCTAGGCTCTTAACTCACAGGAGTTTGACAACGTTTTCCACAGCGCGTTATATTGCGCCCAAGGTACTATCTCGGGGCAGCCCTACTTCGACCAACCTTGAGCCGAAGGCGGACGTGGATTGGTGATGGCAGCAAATTTTGGAGAAGAATTGCGGCTCGCACGTGAGGCGCGCGGCATCAGCTTGCGCGAAATCTCCGAACAGACTCGCATCTCCATGCGTTATCTCGAAGCCATCGAAACCAACGACTACAAGCGCCTGCCCGGCGGCATCTTCAATCGCAGTTTTATCAAAGCCTACGCCAAGTATGTCGGCTACGACGAGCAGGCCGCGCTTGAAGGTTATGCGCGCACGGCGCGCGAGCAGGGTGATGGGACAGACGAGGTTTCGACCACGCCCTACCAATCGCGCGTTTATACGGACGGTAATTCGCGCTCGCCCCTAGTCACGCTACTTCTGACGATTCTCATTCTCGCCGTGCTGTCGCTTGGCGTCTGGGGCGCGAAGCATTGGTACGAGCGGCGCGAGGCCGCACGCGAAAGCCGCGCGTGTCAGCCGCCGTCGGCGAGCGCCGCC
>CAZEZJ010000125.1:0-5516 GCA_964516695.1 uncultured Blastocatellaceae bacterium | reverse complement strand
CCGGCCACAAATCCGCAAGCGCCACAACAGCAACCGAACGCGCCCGCCGCCGTTTCGCCAACGGCGGGCGCGCCGCAGACCGCGACGGGTGCCTTTCACATTCAAATCAAAGCGCGCGGCGAGAGCGTCTGGGTCAGTACGCAGTTGGACGATAGCAAAAAGGCTTCCGGCTTTGTGCTCAAGGCAGACGAAGCCAGAGAGTTTGACCCGCAGCAGAGTTTGAAAATCGGCTATGCTCCGGTGAAGGCTAAAGCGCTCGAAGTAAATATCAACGGGCGTCCGGCCAGAGTGCCGCAGGACAAGGCCGAGATGCTGATTACAAAGGACAGTTACGAACAACTCTTACAATAAATTTCGACGCAAAGTTTGCTATGCTTCATGTGAGCGCGCGATGAACGTCTGTCCCGTGTTCTCGCGCGCACGACGGCCTGAAGGATGAGCGCCCGCCAAGCTGCGGGCATTTTTGTTTTAGTAAATGGTTAATGGCTGGCGTGCCGCCAAGAACGGCCAGCAGTTCTTTTATCCATTAGTGATTTCACCATCGACCGTTTACCAGTAAAGAGGTGAGAGCAATGATTACACATGATATTCAGGAAGGTCTGACGTTTGACGATGTGCTTCTGGTTCCGGCGCGCTCCGATGTGCTGCCGACCGAGACTGACACCTCAACGCAGTTGACGCGCGGCATACGCTTGCAAATTCCCTTGTGCTCGTCTGCGATGGACACCGTGACCGAAAGCCGGCTGGCGATTGCGCTGGCGCAGCAGGGCGGCATCGGTGTGATTCATAAAAACATGCCGGTTGAACGGCAGGCCGAAGAGGTTGACAAGGTGAAGCGTTCGGAATCGGGCATGATTGTTGACCCGGTGACGATTCGCCCGGACCGCCCTGTGAGCGAAGCCCTCAACGTGATGGAGCGCTACAAGATTAGCGGCGTGCCCGTCGTTGACGAAGACGGTCATCTCGTCGGCATCATCACCAACCGCGACTTGCGCTTCGAGACGCGCTTCGACATTCCCGTCTCCGAAGTGATGACGAAGCAGCCGCTCGTCACCGTTCCCGTCGGCACCACGCTCGAACAGGCCAAGGCCGTGCTGCAAAAGCACCGCATCGAAAAGCTGCTGGTCATTGACGGCGACAAACACATCAAGGGATTGATTACCGTTAAAGATATTCAGAAGGCGATTAAGTATCCGACCGCCGCGAAAGATGATTTGGGGCGGCTGCGTGTCGCCGCCGCCATCGGCGCGACCGGAGACTACCGCGAGCGCGCCGCCGAACTCGTCCGCGCACGCGTTGACTGCCTCGTGATTGACACGGCCCACGGCCATTCGTCGCGCGTCATCGAAGCGGCGAGAGAGATTAAGCGTCGTTACGCGGACGTGCAATTAATCGCCGGAAACGTTGGCACAGCCGAAGGCACGCGCGAGCTTATCGAAGCGGGCGTAGACGCCATCAAGGTCGGCATCGGGCCGGGCAGCATTTGCACCACGCGCGTCGTGACGGGCGCGGGCGTGCCGCAGATTACGGCCATCTTCGAGTGTGTGCGGGCGGCGAGAGAGAGCAACGTTCCGATTATCGCTGATGGCGGCGTCAAGTTTTCGGGCGACGTGGCGAAGGCAATCGCGGCGGGCGCAGACGTGGTGATGATTGGTTCGCTCTTTGCCGGAACGGAAGAATCGCCCGGCGAGTTGATTCTCTTTCAGGGGCGCTCTTTCAAGGGCTATCGCGGGATGGGTTCAATCGGCGCGATGCGCGAAGGCTCGCGCGACCGCTACAGCCAGGAGCGCACCGAAATGGAATCCAAGCTCGTGCCTGAAGGCATCGAAGGCCGCGTGCCCTACAAGGGAACGTTGGCCGATATGGTGACACAACTCGTCGGCGGCTTGCGCGCAGGAATGGGCTACACGGGCTGCCGCAACATACGCGAGTTTCAAGAACAGACGCGCTTTATCCGCATCACCTCGGCGGGCCTGCGCGAATCTCACGTCCACGATGTTATCATCACAAAGGAAGCGCCGAATTACCGTTTGGAATAGAAGTAAGGGCAAGGGGTCAACCTTGAAGTGGTTCGGGCGTCTTAAAGTCGCAGAGCAAAGCTGTTCGGCTTAAGGAGTCCTGACCGCAGACCATCAACGGAGGTCACCAACATGCCTTTTCATTTCCACATCACAGGGGTGCTGTTGCTTTCCGGTTTGTTCGCGCTGGTTGAGCCTGCGCTAATTCCGCCGCCGACGCTCATTTCGCCCGCCAACGGAGCCTTGATGGATAACGGCTGCCAGAATCTGACAGACGGAATCACTTGGGATTTCGATTGGAACGACGTGCCCGGAGCCACGCGCTATCACATTAGAGTCTGGCGTAACCCGGCCCTGCCGGTTGTCAACAACGCCAACGTGATTACGTCGGAATATACTCATAACAAACCGCAAACCTTTGTCATCAACGCCAACCGCATCGGCTGGCGTTGGATGGTGCGAGCGCGGGTCGGGAACCGTTGGGGGCCTTGGAGTCGCGTCCGCACTTTCAGAGTGGAACGCTTAAACACAGACTGCCCGTAGCCGTCAGCCTCGCCTGCAAAGGAGCGTGCTCTTTCGATTTCACTCGCGGCGACGATGAAGCGACAAAAGCGTTGCTTTCATCATCGCCGGTGAGTGTTCGTGTGCCTGAACCATTGTTCAATCGGGCGTCTTCTTCGACCAGCGATAAGTGCCAAGCTGGCGGTCGTGCCAGTTTGCGAAGAGCGCGAGCGCGCAGACGGCACCGATGAGGGCGAGGAGCATGTCCCAGTGTGAATCCCAGATGTCGCCCTGTGTGCCGAGGAAGGCATTGCCGAGTTCGGGGCTGGCGAGCAAGGAAACCCACCACTCTATAAACTCATAGAACGCGCCGATGGCTAACAGGATGGCAGACGTGATGAAGGCCATCCAGCGGCGCGACGTTTTGACATACTGCAAGAGAATTTCCCTGACGGGAATTGCCATCAGAAAGCCGAGCATGAAATGGGCCACGCGGTCGTAGTGGTTGCGTGAAAGATGAAATTCGTCGCGCAGCCAATTGAAGGGCGGCGCGAGCGCGTAGGTATAGTGTCCGCCGTAGGATTGCACGAAGAGGTAGAAGAAGATTAGGTAATAGGAAAGTCGCGTGAATTTATAATAAGGGTAAGCGATGAGCGTGGCGGCCAGCATCGAAAGGGGAAAAAAGTTTTCGAGCGCCCAATCCCAGCGGTCGTGCGGGCGAATCGCGAGCACGGTGAAGCCGACCGCGTAGATAACGAGCAACAGCAAAAGCTCGCGCCGCGAGGGCGTCTCCTTTTTGTGCTCGGCATCATGTTGGGTCATCGTGTGTTAGTCGCGAGCATTCGCAATCTTATTTTGCTCCGGCCTGTTTGAGTAGTTTGACAATTTCGGCGCGATTCTTGGCGGTCGCATCCAGCCATTCAAGCATCACCTTATTCTTGCGCAACTCTGGGTCTTTTCTCATCAAGTCGGAATCCATCACCAGCGCCCATTGCAGAGCGGTTCGATTCCTCCAGGTGACGGCGTTGACATCGACGCCGTGGGCCAATAATGTGCGCACGACATCCGTGTTGGCGAAGATGGTGGCGACGGAGAGAGGCGTCTCGCCTCCGTCGGTGGCTCGCACGTTAACGTCCGCCTTTTTGTCGAGCATCAGTTTAATAGTTCGTTGATGGCCGTCGCCCTTGTCGGCGCATTCTCGCGCCGTCTCCTTATACTCGGGCGCAAACATTTCCACAAACGAACTGAACTTCTCGGACGTGCTTCTAAACCCGTAGCCGAACAGCGCGGAGAGGAAAGCCGTGTGGCCTCCTTTGTCCTTCGCTTCGAGGTTAGCTCCTTTCGCCAGCAGCCCTTCGACAATCTGCGCGCGACCGCACGAGGCCGCCATTATCAGCATCGTTTTTTCTTGCTCCCCAGCCGCCGCGTTCACGTCGGCCCCACGGTCAATCAACGTGAGCGCGATTTCATCGCGACCTTTCCAGATTGCATAAGCCAGCAGCGGAATACTCGCTTCATCTTTCGCGCTTGGACTCATTCCGGCGACTAAGAATTGCTTGACCGTCGCGGCATCGCCTTCAGCGATTTTTAAGATGAAGGAGTCTACGTCAAACCGTATGCCCCTTTGGGCCAACTGGCGCTGCGCCGCTTCCCGCTCATCTTTAGCCGGCGCGCTTTGGCCGAAGGCAACGAGCGAAAACAATAACGACAGCGTTAAGGCGAAGATTCTGACAATCATTTCAATCCGGCTCTCCCAAGCTCCACAATCAACTCGCGCTCAAACTCGGCTTGCCGCACTTAAACGCGCGGCGCTCATGGCTCAGGCTTCGCCCAAAGCGATTGACATACCACGACGAAGAGTTGGGGATAATAACAGGATTTTGTGGCATGATGTATCTCGAAGGATGCGCGTGGCGCTGCATTGATTGGCTGACAGGTGTCCGTCGGAATCTGCGCCTTTCGAACGGAAGGGCGCTTATCTTTCTCGTCTCAGTTCAGGCAAACGATTGACTTATAACGCGCGCCGTCGCGCGTCGGCACTAATCTTGCCTTGAGAGCGCGGTTAGGATGACGCAACGCAAGAGCATTTTAATTTCAAATCCGAACGCGGGACGCGGGCGCGAAAGGCGCGTGCGCGAAGTGGAACGCTTTTGCAAGCTTCTCCAGTCGCACGGCGTAGAGGTTGAAGTCCTAAACACGGCGGGGCCGAATGATGCGGCGCGGCTGGCACGGCAGGCAGCCGAGGCGGGCGCGCGTGAAGTGATAGTCTCCGGCGGCGACGGCACTATCAACGAAGCGCTGCAAGGTCTGGTCGGCACAAACGTCAGGCTCGGCATCTGGCCGAAGGGGACGGCAAATGTGCTGGCGCGCGAGTTAAAGATTCCGCTTAACTTGACGGGCGCGGCGGATGTCATCGCGCGGGGGCGAACCTCAACGGTGCATGTCGGCTGCGCGATTGTGGAGAAGACGGGCGAGCGGCGTTATTTCTTCCTGATGGCGGGAGTGGGCCTAGACGCTTCTGTGGTCAGGCATGTGCGCCCCGCCTTGAAGCGGCGCGTCGGAGAAGCGGCCTTCTGGTATGCGGGCCTCGGACATCTGGCCCACTGGCAACCCGTCACCTTCAAGGTTGAGATTGACGGCGAGAGCTTTCCGGCGACGTTTGCCGCCATCGGCAACGCTCCGCACTACGGAGGCAATCTGGCGATTACGCCGCGCGCTCATTTAGACCAACCGGAGTTTGAAGTTTGTCTCGTTGATTCGCACAGCCGTCTTCACTATCTCTACCTGCTGTCGCACGCGATGCGCGAGGGCGGCGTCTCACCACAGGCGCGCGGCGTCCGCTTTATTCGCACCACGCGCACGCGCGTCGAAGGCGATGCTCTCGTACAGGTTGACGGAGAATTAATCGGCAGCCTTCCGATGTCTTTCGAGATTGCCCCCAACTCTATCGAAATTATCACCCCTTAAGAAAATCAAATGGGGATGAGGACGAAGAAT
>CAZEZJ010000124.1:0-12594 GCA_964516695.1 uncultured Blastocatellaceae bacterium | reverse complement strand
CGCCTATCGCGTGCTGCAAGTCGCGCTCGAATACCGCCAGGAGTTTAACAAGGACGTGGTGCTCGATGTCGTCGGCTTCCGCAAGCTGGGCCACAACGAGGGCGACGAGCCGAGCTACACGCAGCCTCTAATGTACGCGCGCGTCAAGGCGCATCCGGGCGTGCGCGATGTCTACGCGCGGCGTTTGATTCGCGAGGGCGTGATTGACGAAGCGGGCGTTAAAGCGATGATTGATGAAAGCGTGCGCGGCTTTGAGAGCGCGCTCGCGCGGGCTAAAGAGGTGGTCGCGGGTAAGCCGCCCGTGGTTGAGCTAGCGCCCCCTTTGCAGGAAGAAGACGGCTCGTCAATAGTCGAAACCGCGGTTGAAGGTGAAGTCATTAAGACAATCGCGCAACAGATTGCGGTCGTTCCCGAAGGCTTCAACGTCAATCCGAAGATGGTGGGCCAACTCGCGCGCCGCGCCAAGATGGGCGAGGGCCAGGCTCCTATGGACTGGGCCTTTGCTGAAGCGGTGGCGTTCGGCTCGCTCGTTATCGAAGGCACGCGCGTGAGATTG
Organism: uncultured Blastocatellaceae bacterium; assembly: GCA_964516695.1. GTDB lineage: Bacteria > Acidobacteriota > Blastocatellia > Pyrinomonadales > Pyrinomonadaceae > DASVTR01. The sequence continues at coordinate 12,038 of CAZEZJ010000124.1, read as the reverse complement.
AGCGGGCAGGATTCAGGTCGCGGCACGTTTAGCCAGCGCCACGCCGTCATGTATGACACGCAGACGGGCCAGCCTTGGTCGCCGCTCTCGGAGTTGCGAAGCGAGCGGAACAAGTTCGCCGTCTTTGAAGTCTTCGATAGCTCTCTGTCGGAGCAGGGCGTGCTCGGCTTCGAGTACGGCTATTCGGTGCTGGCGCTCGATTCGCTTATCATGTGGGAGGCGCAGTTTGGCGACTTCGGCAACGGCGCACAGGTTATCATTGACCAATACATCGCGGCCTCCGAGGACAAGTGGAAGCAGCAATCGCGTCTCACCTTGCTCTTGCCGCACGGCTACGAGGGCCAGGGGCCGGAACATTCCAGCGCCCGCCTTGAGCGTTATCTCCAACTCTGCGCCGAAAACAATCTACAGGTCTGTTACCCGACCAGCCCGGCGCAGTATTTCCATCTCCTGCGCCGTCAGGTGTTGCAGGAGACTGCGCGCCCGCTCATCGTGATGACGCCCAAGAGCCTCTTGCGTCTTCCCGCCGCTGCCTCTACTTTGGACCAATTGACAACGGGCGGCTTCCAGCCCGTCATTGATGACGCGGACGTTACAAAACGCGAGAGCGTTCGTCGCCTCGTCTTGTGCAGCGGCAAGGTCTTTTATGACCTCAACGTCGCGCGTAAGAAATCGGGCGATGAGCATGTGGCTATCCTGCGGCTCGAACAGTTTTACCCGTTCCCGGAAAAACGCCTGCGCGAGATTTTTGCGAGCTACCCGAACGCGACGCAGTTAGTCTGGACGCAGGAAGAGCCGAAGAACATGGGCGGCTGGACGTTTGTGGAGCCGCGCCTGATGAACATGCTAAGGGGCTGCGCGCGTCCCTTCTACGTCGGGCGCTCGGCTTCCGCCAGCCCCGCCACAGGCTCCTACACGATTCACGAACTCGAACAGCGTCGCCTCGTCGAAGAAGCCTTGACGACCGACGACGCGGCCTTCATCTCAGACGCGAGCACAGAGAAGTATGCCGGAGAAGCCGACTCTTAACCGTCGTCTCGGTAGAAAGCAACTCAATAGAAAACGATTGGCCGAATAACAGCGAAGCCGGAATCGCCGCTCTCTCATCTCGGAAGGGGTGGCGATTCCGGCTTTTGGCATCTCGGTGTTTCTCCTGTAGAATCTCTGTTTGGAGGTTCCCCCGTATGCTCTTTAGAAAAGGGCTGGTCGTCTCGTCGCTCCTGCTCAGTGTTGTTGCCCTTGCCAGTAGTGCAGCGTGTTCGCGCAAGACAGCCCAAGCCGATCAACTCTCATCCTCAACCGCCGCTCCCGTTGTTCAAACTTCCCCAACTCCGTCGTCGGGCGAGGCCATCACTATTTCCGCCGTCGGAGACACCATGCTCGGCTCGACGAGCCAAGGGCGCGGCCTGCCCCCGAATGATGGCGCGGACATGCTCCTCGGGCTAACGCCGCTCATTTCTTCCGCCGACATTGCTTTCGCCAACCTTGAAGGGGTGTTGATTGACGGCGGCACACAAACGAAGTGCGGCCCGAACTCGAAATTCTGCTACACGTTCGGGATGCCGACGCGCTACGGCAAGTATCTCAAGGATGCCGGCTTCGATGTCATCAGTTTGGCAAACAATCACTCTTCAGACTACGGCGCGACGGGACGCGCCACTACGCGCAAGGCTCTGGACGATCTCGGTCTCATTCACTCCGGCGCAGACCACAACGACATTCCATACCTAGACGTTAAGGGGCGCAAAATTGCCATCGTCTCTTTTGCGACCAATCCCATCTCGTTAGATTTGCGCGACGTTGAAACTTCGCGTCGCGTCGTCGCGGATGCGGCGCGCAAGGCAGACATCGTTATCGTCTCGTTTCACGGCGGAGCCGAAGGCTCATCCGCGCAGCATGTGCCTTACGGGCCGGAGACGTACCTCGGCGGCGCGCGCGGCCATCTGCGCGCGTTCACGCACGCCGTCGTTGATGCGGGAGCAGACCTTGTGCTCGGCCACGGCCCGCACGTCGTTCGCGGAATGGAAGTCTACAAGAATCGCCTCATAGCCTACTCGCTCGGCAACTTCGCCTTCTACAGATTTCCGTTCGCAGGCCCCACCGCGCTCTCGCTCATCCTTGAGACCAGCATCGGCCCCTCAGGCGAATTCATCAGCGGGCGCATTCATCCCTTGATGCAAGAGGGCCAGAACGGCCCACGCTTAGACAAGAACGGCACAGTCATCAACGTCGTCAGGCAGCTTTCTAAAGAAGACTTCGGCCCCACCGCCGTCAAGGTCAGCAGCGACGGCACGATTTCTCAGTAGAACAGGCAAAAAGGTAAAAGTAAAAAGGCGAAAGTTAGGGGAAGCCAGTTTTAATAAAAAGCGGTTTCCCGCCTCACTTTTGCCTTTTACTTTTACCTTTCTGCTCTCGTCTGCTTTGCTAAATAAAGTACTTGACAGATTAGAAGCTTGATGTATTATCAGGCTATGGCTTCCATACATCAGCTTCGCCAGCATCCCACGGAAGAGCCGCCCGCGCTGCACGCGCGAGCGATGGATAACTTGCGCTTTATCCGTGAGACGATGGAGCGCGCATCATCATTTACGGCGGTCTCCGGTTGGGGCGAGATAGCCATCGGCGTGACGGCCATCGGCGCGACCTTGGTTGCTTCGCAGCAGCCGACAATTCAGGCCTGGTTGACGGTGTGGGTTGTCGAAGCCGTGCTCTCGCTTTTGATTTCCGTCGGGGCGATGATGCGCAAAGCAAACGCCGCAGAGACGCCTTTGCTATCGGGGCCGGGCCGGAAAGTCGCGTTCAGTTTATCGCCTCCGCTCATCGTGGGCATGTTGTTGACGGTTGTGCTGTATCGCGCGGGGCTGGCGGGCGTGATTCCGGGCGTCTGGCTGCTGCTGTATGGAACGGGCGTTGTGACGGGGGGAATGTTTTCGGTCGGGATTGTGCCGGTGATGGGTTTGTGCTTCATGTTCATCGGCGCGGTCGCGCTCTTCTGCCCGCAGTCTTGGGGCAACTACTTTCTAGCGACCGGCTTTGGCGGGCTACACATCGTTTTCGGAATTATCATCGCGAGGAGGCACGGTGGCTAAACAGAACGCTCTCAAACAGGAAAGCCCACGCAAGGGCCGCGCGTCAACTGAAGCGCGCGCAGAGAAGCAACCGTCGAAGCTGACGCCGGCGGAGGTTGACCGTCTGATTCACGAGCGGATGCGGCTCGGCATCGTCAGCGCTCTGGCCGTCAACGAATCCCTGAGCTTTAACGAGTTGAAAGAATTGATGAGGACGACGGACGGCAACCTGAGCGTGCACGCGCGCAAACTGGAAGAAGCTGAGTACATTACTTGTACGAAGTTTTTCGAGGGACGCACGCCGAAAACGGAGTATCGCCTGACGGCGGCGGGCCGCAGCGCCCTCAATCGCTACCTGAACCACATGGAGGCGCTAATTCAAACCATGCGCGCCAGCTAGCAGTGGCGCGCCTTTTTTTGTCCGGCGCCTTTGTTATGCAAAGAGCTTTTCCAATCAGAACTCCCCAGCAGCTAAAAAGTGAACGCGCAGCCCTGTGGGGCGTATTAGTCGTAGCAAAAGGCGTGCGCGCAAGGCTTTTGAGCAGTCAATTCAGACAGCAGGTGTTTCGAAGATGAACGAGAGAACAAAGCGAGGACTCGAAGTGCTGGAAGCAGCGTTGCTGCTTGGCATCCTGGGCGACGCCTTACTGCGCGCCACGCCTTGGGGCTTGAACATTACGTTGTGGATGGGCGCGTTCTGTCTCGCCGTGTTGGCGTTGCTTGTGCGCGGGCGGCGCAAGGCGCTCATCGGGGAAGGACGCTGGCTCGCGTTGCCTTTGCTCTTCTTCAGCATTGGATTCGCGTGGCGCGATTCGCTGACGCTGCGCACGCTGGACGCGCTGGCGTTGCTCGTCACGCTCTCTTTGATTACGTTGCGGGCGCGCGGCGGGCGCATCCGGTTGGCAGGCATGATGGAGTATGTCGTGGGAGGCATCGTCGCGGCCTTCAATACGTGGTGCGGCGCTTTCATGTTGCTCTTTGGCGACATCAAATGGAAGGAAATCTCACGCCCGGGCTGGTCGCGCCACGTCCTAGCGATTGTGCGCGGTCTGGCGATAGCGATTCCCTTGGTGTTCTTCTTCGGAGTGTTGCTGATGGCAGCCGATGCGGTCTTCGAAGGCATCATCAACAAAACCCTGCAACTAAATTTCGACACGCTCTTTTCTCACGCCCTGCTGTTGATATTTCTGACGTGGCTGACGGCAGGGTTTCTGCGCAGCCTTCTTTTGGGAAAAGAAGTGCCGCGCACGGCGGACGGGCGGCTGAATATTTCTGCGATGGTCGGCAACATGGGCATCTCGCAGCCGTTCAAGGAGCCAAACCAGACTGAGCAGGCGAAGACGGAGACGACAAGCGAGCAGAAGACGACGAACGAGCAGAGCGCGCCCACTGAGCAGAGCGCGCCCGCTAAAACCAAGAGCAACTATGCGCTCGGCATCGTCGAGATAGGCATCGTGCTTGGGATGCTGAACCTGCTTTTTCTCGCGTTCGTCATCATACAGATACGATATTTCTTCGGCGGCGCTGATATGGTGCGCATCACTGACGCGCTCACGTATGCGGAATATGCGCGGCGCGGTTTCTTCGAGTTAGTCTGGGTGGCGGCGCTGGTGCTGCCCCTCCTGCTCTTGGCCCACTGGCTGCTGCGCAAAGATAATCCTGCGCACGAACGCATTTTTCGTCTGCTGGCGGGAATGCAGGTCGTTTTGCTGTTCGTCATTATGACTTCAGCCATCGGGCGGATGCGTCTCTACCAGCGCGCTTACGGATTGACGGAGTTGCGGCTCTACACGACGGCGTTTATGGGCTGGCTGGCGCTGGTCTTCGTCTGGTTCGCGGCCACCGTTTTGCGCGGGCAGCGTGAGCGCTTCGCCTGCGGCGCGCTGGTGACTGGCTTTCTGATGATTGGGGCGCTGCATGTGATGAATCCAGATGCGTTCATCGTGCGCGTTAACGTGGCGCACATCCAGGCCGGGCGCGCTCTTGATGCGAGTTACGTGGCTTCGCTTAGCGCCGACGCCGTGCCTGCGCTCTTCGAAGCCCTGCCCGCTGTGGGCCAGAGCGAGCGCGCCATCATCGCTGCCGGACTGCTCAACCAACGCGCCTCGCTGGCGCAAGGAGACTGGCGCAGTTGGAATTGGTCGCGCCGCGAGGCCGCCAGCTTAGTACAGGATGAGTTCGGCTCCTTGTGGCAAACAGCCTGCCTGGAGAGCGGCAAGCCATCGGTCGAGGCTATCTGGCAATGCCATCGCTCATTACAAAGACCATCTGCGTTTGAAGATTACTGACACGAGATAATCGCGCGGCGCAGCGCCAAGCCTTCGCTTCACGCCGGTAAAATAACGCGGCCTGGGGGCTTGTCCTGCGCCGGCGGAATTTTCACTCCGTTTTTCTCCGCCAAAATCAATTTTCATTCGGCCCATGAGTGTTAATAACAGGACGTAGGGCCGCGTTTTAATGGTAGCTGCCGGACTCTTAAAGCTGCTCACGTTTAAGCTCGGGCGAGCACGTTAGTCGTTAACAAAGCATGAGCGGGGAGCGTCTTTCAGGCAGCACGAGAGAGGATTTTGAAAGCGCCCTCTCGTCTGGCAAGGGTGATTGTCATTCGCGAGCGCTGCCGCGCTTGCGGCAGCCAAGAATCTTCAAACATATTTTCAGCGAGCATCGTACGGCTAGGGTGGGCATATGAAACGTCTCTATTCATTTTATGCGGACGCCGCACGGATAGCTTTACAATCCATCTTCACACACAAGCTGCGCGCTTTCCTGACGCTGATTGGCATCATCATCGGCGTCGCTTCCGTCGTGGTCGTCGGCGCGTCGATTAACGGGCTGAACACTTACGTCGTTGACAAGGTGGCGAAGGTGCTCGGCATCAACCATTTTATGATTGCGCGGATGGCCTCGCACGGCAGGCTGTCGGATGAAGAGTTTGAGAAGCGCAACCGGCGCAACAAGCGGCTCGATTGGGACGACTACGAATGGATGAAGGAGCATTGCAAGAGTTGCGCTGAAGTCGGCGCGGCAACGCAAACTCAGGCTGACCTCAAGCAAGACGGCGTGGAGTTTCCCGGCGCGCTCATCTTCGGCTCGACCTCTAACATGGCCGACATCGAAGATAAGACGATTGAGGACGGGCGCTTTATTACGCCCGACGAAGTGCAACGCTCAGCGATGGTCTGCGTGCTTGGCGGCGACATCAAGGAAAAATTCTTTCCCGGCACAGAGGCAGTCGGCAAGACTTTGAAGATTGCGGGGCTGCCGATGCGCGTCGTCGGCGTCGAAGAACGACGCGGCTCTTTCTTCGGTGATAGCTTTGACCGTCATCTATACATTCCGGTCACAACTCACCTGCAAATCTTCGGTCGCCGTCAGGGCATACAGATTCACGGCAAGGCCGCGAGCCGCGAAAGCTTCAGGCCGACGATTGAAGACGCGCGCGTCGCGATGCGCAACAAACACCGCCTGTCGGGCAATGACGAGGACGACTTCGGTTTGGTCAACGTCGAGGATGTTAATAATCAGGTAGACGAGTTTACGGGCAGCATCGCGACCGTCGTGATTCCGATTACGTTCATCACGCTTGTCGTCGGCGGCATCGTCGTGATGAACATCATGCTGGTGAGTGTCACCGAGCGCACTTTCGAGATTGGCTTGCGCAAGGCCGTCGGCGCGACGAAGAAACAGATTCTAATGCAGTTTCTCATCGAGTCGGCAACGCTCTGTGCGCTTGGCGGCATGATTGGCCTCGCTTTCGCGTACGGCGTCGCCTGGCTGATTTCTTCCACGACCGCCATCCCGATGACCATCACCATCATGTACGTGCTGCTCTCGCTCATCGTTTCCGGCGTCATCGGCATGATTGCCGGACTCTATCCGGCTGTGAAGGCGGCGCGGCTTGACCCCATCGTTGCGCTGACTAAAAACTGAGAGTGAGAAAAACGGTTTTGCGGCTGCCGAAATTTTTCCCCAAAGAGACTTTATGGATGGCGCTCGACAGCGTGCGGGCGCACAAGTTCAGGAGTTTCCTGACGGTGCTCGGCATCGTCATCGGCGTGACGACGGCGATTGCCATTGCCTCTATCCTGACGGGCCTGCGCCAGAACATCGTCGCGATTATCGAAGAGTACGGCACGAATAACATCTACGCTTTTCATCTCTCGACGGGGCCGCGCGTTGGCGAAGACCGCTCGGAGCGCAGCCGCAAACCTTTGACGGTCGCTGACGCTGCGGCCATCCGCGAGCAGGCCGCGGCGGTCGAAGACGTGGCGGTCGTCGCTCCAAACGTCGGCTACGCGGGCGGCCCCTTCGACGACAATATCACCTACAACGGGCACAACTATCGTTGGGGCAACACGCAGGGCGTCACCGCCAACTACGCGGGCATCACCAACATCGTCTTGAGCGAGGGCCGCTTTATCACGGATGCAGACGACCAGCAGCGGCGCAACGTGATGGTCATCGGCATCAACGCGGCTGACGCGCTCTTTCAAAACGAGAGCCGCATCGCCGGCACGGAAGTCAAGATGGGCGGCCACACGTTTGAGATTGTCGGCGTGCTGGAAAAACGCAAGGCGGGCTTCTTCGGTGAAAACGAGGAGGACAACGCCGTCTTTATTCCTTTGCGGACGGCGCAGAAGATTGCGCCAGCCAAAGGCTACCTGCTCTTCATCATTCGCGGGCGCTCCGGTCAACTACAGGAAGCGCTAACGCAATCGGAAGATGTCCTGCGTCGTCGTCGCCGCGTCGGGTTCAATGAGCCAAGCAACTTCGACATTAAGACGGCTGATAAGTTTATCGAACAGTTTGACAGCATCACGGCGATGGTCGGCCTGATAGCCATCGCGATTTCGAGTCTGGGCTTGCTAGTCGGCGGCATCGGCGTGATGAACATCATGCTGGTGTCCGTCACGGAGCGCACCAAAGAGATTGGCATTCGCAAGGCCATCGGCGCGCGGCGCAAAGACATCGTGCGGCAGTTTCTCTACGAGGCGATGACGCTGACGTTTCTCGGCGGCGTTTTGGGTGTGCTGCTGGCCGTCGGCATTAGCCAACTCATCATGCTGCTCGTGCCCGCGCTTCCGGCCTCGATTCCGCTGTGGGCCATCATCTCAGGGTTGGTCGTCTCCGTCAGCGTCGGCCTCATCTTCGGCGTGCTTCCGGCGCGCAAAGCCTCACGCCTCGACCCGATAGAGTGTTTGCGGTACGAATGAAAAACAGTGTTCAGTTCTGAACTAAACACTGCTTTGCCTGTTAAGGAAACTGTAAACCGCTTCAGTGTTGTTCCATGACTTCGTAGCCTTCAGTGGCGACGATGAGAAGCAGCGCGCCGCTGACCGTGTAGACAGGTTTGTGTGTGCTGCCAGCCAGAGCGCAGTGAAAATCGCCCGCGCCCAGCACCTTGTCGTCGGCGTGAAAATCACCTTCGATGATGTAGCATTGCTCAACGCCGTGATGACGATGCATGGGGATGCGCGTGCCCGGTAGCATCTTGAAGAGTGAGGTGACTGTCCTTGTCTGCGGGTCGGCAAATAGTTGCTTGGCGAGGATGCCTTCAGCCACCTTGCGCCACTCGCCCTCTTCATTGCGGAGCGTCAAAAATTGTGCCGGTACGCTGTGCAGCGAGCGAGAGGTAGCAGGCTCTTGCTTCGTCTCCTCGGCCAGCAGCGCCGAAAGCTTCTCGCGCACGATTGGCGACGGAGACGCTTCAGGCGCGGCGAAAGCGAGCGCGCCGGAGGTTTGTTCAAAATCCCTGTAGGCGGCGGCGCAAGCTTCGCATCCCTCCGCCAGATGTTCTTCAAAAGCGCGAGCTTCCATCTGGCCGAGCGCGCCGAGCGCATAGAGAGCTGCGCGTTCGTTCGTTTCCTCTTCAGCCACGCTGTGATGATGCTTCATCATATCCCCTCATAAACCGTTTTCAGCTTTTCACGTAGCTTCATCATTCCGAGCCGCGTGCGCGTCTTCACCGTGCCGAGCGGTTGCCCCAGCCGCGCCGCAATCTCGCTATGACTCAGCCCCAGATAGTAAGCCAGTTCGATGACCTCGCGTTGCTCGGCTGAGAGAGAATCGAGCGCGGCGCGCACGAGGTGCTGTCTCTCCGCCGCGATGGTCTCATCCTGAGGCGAGGGAACGAGCGCCGCCAGCGTGCTCGCCGTCTCGATTGGCTCATTGCGTTGCCGTTCCTGCTTGCCGGAGCGCAAACGGTCTATCGCGCGGCTGCGCGCAATCGTCATTAACCACGACAGCGGCGTGCCGCGCGTTTCATCGTAGCGCGCGGCCTGCCGCCAGACCTGCATGTAAACATCCAGCAGCACTTCTTCGGCTGCTGCCCTATCATCCAACACGCGCAGCACTAACCCGAACGCCAGTTTATTAGTCAAGTCATAAAACAAGGTCAGGGCAGACTGGTCTCCCTCGGCGACTTGCTTAATGAGCGCCGTCCAATTTTGCTCGCGTATGGCAGGCATAACAGAGGTTTCGACCGCAGCCACGGATTGCTCCCCTGTTGAGACTACGAGATGAGGCTTGTCCACGGATTCGTCCGAATGTGCGAATTTCAACCGAAAATCCAAACCCCGCAAAGCGGACGTAATATACATCAAACCGAGCGCCCGAAGGAACAGCCCTAGCTTCTCAGAGGCGTGCTGTTCGGTCTGGTGACAAAGGCGGCGCGGGCCGCGCTTGTGCCGCTTGACACGAGAGCTTGGCTGTTTTGTCGTGCGTCCACGTTGTTCTTTGAAAACAGATTGTCAAAGGCTGTTGGTGTGGCCGTGGTCTCTTCGGATTAATGGAAGCTTTCACATTAGCGTCAGTTTTGGTTTAGAATCGCCGGAAAGAACGAGCGAGGTGGGGGCATGGCCAAACTGAAAAACAAGATTGAGAATGCTCTAAATGAGGGCCGGATGCTGGTGCTCGGCTCTCAAGTGCTACTGGGTTTTCAGTATCGCTCGGCCTTCGAGCCAGGTTTCCCGAAACTTCCACAACACGCGCAATACCTGAAACTGTGCAGCCTCGGCCTGATGCTGATTGCCTTGGGCCTGCTCTTAGCGCCGGCCGCCTATCACCGCATCGTCGAGGAAGGCGAAGACACAGACAAACTACATCGCTTCGCTTCGCGCGTGATGAGCTATGCGCTGCTGCCTTTCGCCGTGGCGCTTGGCCTGGACATTTACGTGTCTATGGAAGGGACGACCGCGCAATCTCTGGCCCTCGCGGCAGGGCTGTTTGCGGGCCTCTTTGCGCTCTTTTATTGGTATGGGCTGGAGTTTGTGCGCAGACCCAGACGCGCACCGGAAATCAGGGAGAAAAAGGCGATGGATGAGAAAGAGAACGAACAGGCTGAAGCTGAAGGGACGAAGTTAACGGACAAAATCAAACACGTGCTGACGGAAGCAAGAGTCGTTCTCCCTGGCGCGCAAGCGCTGCTCGGATTCCAGCTCGTCACGACCCTGATGGAAGCCTTCGAGAAGCTGCCTCTCTCTTTGAGATACGTGCATCTGGCGAGCCTGATGCTGGTGGCGCTGAGCATCGTGCTGCTGATAACACCCGCCGCGTATCATCGCATTGTCGAGGAGGGTGAAGAGACGGAACACTTTCACGCGCTCGCCAGTCGTCTTCTGATAGCCGCGATGATTCCGCTGGCGCTCGGCGTGACGGGCGATTTCTTCGTCGTCGTCAACAAAATCACGCAGTCAACCACAGCCGCCATCGTAGCCTCCGCCCTCGCGCTCATCTTCTTCTACGGCTTCTGGTTCGGTTTCACAATCTATCGCCGCAGCCGGCAGCAATCAGCCCCGGCAACGACAGGCGGAAGAAGCCAGCAAGTTGCTTCCTAAGCGTTAAGACAGAAAAAACTTCTGACAGGTATTACCGCCCGCACTTTTTTTTGGCGCGCCACGCGAAAAGCGGAGCGCGCCGCACGCGAGCGCTTCTAACGCGCTTAACCTTACCCTCGCAAACTTCTCTTTCGGAGGATAAAACATGAAAAAGAAAGTCTGCTTAAATTTGAGTCTCTTGGTTTTATTGCTGGTCTGCGGAAGCACCCTCAGCCTTCGTGCGCAAGCCCCTCAAGCGCACTCGCCGCAGGCCGATAGTCTTTACAAACGGCTCGGAGGTTATGATGCGCTGGCCGCCGTGGCCGAGGATTGGCTCGGACGTTTGACGAAAGACGTAAAGCTCTCCAAGTTTTTCAACGGCGTCAGCAATGATTCGCAGAAGCGTATTCGTCAGCTAGCGCTCGACCAACTGTGCGCGGCGACGGGCGGCCCCTGCATCTACATCGGGCGCGACATGAGAACCGTGCACGCGGGTCTCGGCATCACCGAAGCCGATTGGGACCAGGCCGTCAAACTCCTCGTCGCCTCGCTCGATAAATTCAAAGTCGGCAAAGCCGAGAAAGACGATTTGCTCAAAGCCCTCTCGGGCCTCAAGAAAGACATCGTTGATAGGCCGTGAAAGAGGGGCAAGAATTCAGGAGTCGGGCCTGAAGGAAAGAGGAATAGGAAGGAGCAGCAAATCAGTCGCAGCGTTCTGCCGCCTCTTCTTCTCTGGTTCCGGCTTCTGACTCCTGAATGACGCGCGTATGTTATAGTTCGTGCCGATGAGCATGACGCGGCGGAATCTGGTGCGGGAGTATCTGTCATACTTGCAGGTTGAGAAGGGGCTGGCGCGAAACTCTCTGGAAAGCTACACGCGCGATTTGGCGCGGCTGGAAGAGTGGGCTGAAGGTCTCGGCACGAGCGTGCAGGATTTAACGCGCAAAGACTTGCGGATGTGGATTGCGCAGCTTTCGCGCGAGGGACTATCGCCTGCTTCCGTCACGCGGGCCGTCAGCGCAGCGCGCGGCCTCTTTCGTTTCCTGATGCTCGACGGGCATCTCAAGTCGCATCCGGCGGAAGACCTCGACACGCCGCAGCAGCTTGCGTCGCTGCCGCAGTTTTTAACCGTCGAACAGACAGAGCAGTTGCTCAG
>CAZEZJ010000123.1:7916-12646 GCA_964516695.1 uncultured Blastocatellaceae bacterium | reverse complement strand
TCCGGCTAATCTCTGTGCGCGGAGCGGCGCGCTCGTTGTATTGGAGCAGTTCGGTGGTCAGCGCGGTAGCGACCTGTTCAAACTGTGAAGCCCCGCCGACGTTGAAATTTCTAAAGAGCAAGGCACCATGTTTGAGCAACTGCGCTTCGACTTCACTGCGATTGGCCTCGGCCCACGCCGCCAGATTCACGCCCTCTAGCTCCGGCTCATAAACCAATGGGAAGCCTTCGGCCTCTGGCAGATAATGGGAGCGCACGACGGCGGCGGTAGACAACCGCATGGCTTTACGTTTAATGGCGGGGAATCCTGTGCTCACACTGCTCTGCTCTTTGCTCGTCATGGTTATTCTTCTCGGTGATGATTCTTCAGTTGGCCCAGGCGCTTGGCTCAGACTGCGGCTCGCTGAAGCTTTAGTTCATGCCGGGTTGTGGCTCACTCTTCGTGATTCTGATGGCTTCAGGTTTGACGCTCAGGAACTTCTTGTAATTCGATTCCGTTCGGGCCTTTCCTTCAAGCTCACGCTGGACTCTCTCCTCTTCGGTATACATTTCCAGCGAACTCAAAGGCGCGTCGGGCGAAGCGACGATGCTACGCAAGAGCATCTCCCAATGAGCGGTCATCCGCCGGATAGTCTCGGCGTCGAACAACTCCGTGCGATACGTCCATCTCCCGCGCAGTCCTTCTGGGCTTTCTGCCACCCACAGCGTCAGGTCGAAGCGTACTTCTTCGTCCTCGACCTCAACCGCGCTCAACTGTAGCCCCGGCAATTGCAACTCAACGCGCGGCGCGTTGTTGAGACCAAAGGCGACTTGAAAGAGAGGCGAATGGCTGAGGCTTCGTTCGGGCCGCAACTCCTCGACCAATCGCTCGAACGGCACCTCTTGATGTGCGTATGCTCCCAGACAGACTTCGCGCACGCGCCGCAGCAATTCCGTGAAGTGCGGCTCTCCGCTCATGTCCGTCCGCAAGACCAGCGTATTGATAAAGAAACCGATTAACTCTTCGGTCTCGCGTCGTGTGCGGTTGGCGACCGCCGTTCCGACCACGACATCGTCCTGCCCCGTATAGCGCGCCAGCAAGGCCTGCCATCCGGCCAGCAGAGTCATAAACACCGTCACGCCTTCGCGCCTTGAGAGCGCACGCAGCCCAGCGGCCAACTCCGTATCAAACTCAAACTTGTACGACGCCCCGCGATAAGTCTGCACGCGTGGACGCGGGCGGGCCATCGGCAACTCAAGCGTTGCCGGAGCACCCGCCAGGCGCTTGCGCCAGTAGTCTAGTTGCTGCTCCAAGACTTCGCCCTGTAGATGCTCTCGCTGCCACACAGCGTAGTCGGCATATTGAATTGGCAACTCTGCCAGCGGCGACTCTTGCCCCTCCGCAAACGCTGCATAGAGCGCGGCCACCTCACGGACGAGAACGCCAATCGACCAGCCATCCGAGACGATGTGATGCGTCGTAAAGAGCGCCACATGCTCTTCATTAGAGAGTCGCAGCAAAGTGACGCGCAGCAGCGGCCCGGCTGAAAGGTCGAAGGAAAGGCGAGCCTCTTTGTGCGCCAGGAGGCGAGTCGCGCTCTCGCGCTCCGCTGTGTCTAGTGCCGAGAGGTCAACTACCGGCAGCGGTAGACGCAGGCTCGGAGAGACGCGCTGGAGAGCGGAGCCGTTGTGATTAACGAAGGTCGTGCGCAACACCTCATGGCGGCGCACTACTTCGTCGAGCGTGCGACCGAGCACAGGCACGTCCAGGTGTCCGTCAAGCCGCAGCGCGATGGGCACATTATAAAAGGGGCGACCCGGCTCAAGCTGGTCCAGAAACCAAAGGCGTTGCTGCGCGAACGACAGCGGCAACTCGCCGTCGCGCGGAGCCGGAAGCAGCGGCGCCGGCGCTAACTGAGACTCTGCCTCCAACGCACGCTCGACGCCGGCGGCGAATGTCTCCACGGTGGGCTGCTCGAAGAGCGCCCGCAGCGGTATGTTGACCTGAAACACATCGCGGATGCGCGAGAGGATTTGGGTGGCGAGCAGCGAGTGGCCGCCCAATTCGAAGAAGTTGTCCTCGCGCCCGATGGAGCCGACACCTAAAACATCTTCCCAGACACCGGCCACCAATTCTTCATAGGGCGTGCGCGGAAGAGCCTCGACGGATTGCTCTGAAAATTGTCCGGCCAACGATTCCGGCGCGGGTAAAGCGCTTCTGTCAACTTTACCGTGACGCGTGAGCGGCAATTCATCGAGCAGCACGATGCTGGACGGCATCATGTAGTCCGGCAACTGTTCGCGCAGATGGCTGCGTAGCTCATCCGTCAAAGATTTTGCTGCGTCGGCGTTAGCTGCGGGCGCGTGGGTTGAAGACGAAGACGCTTGTGGCGATAGCGCAGCGGCCGTCTCCGGCGCGTGTGCCTTCCCATTTGACTCATGCCCGTTCAACGAAGGACGTGCCGCCACGGCGTAGGCGACCAGACGCTTACTGCCCGATTCGTCGTCGCGCGTCACCACCACGCAGTCGCGCACCGCCGTATGCCCGCGCAAAGCCGACTCGATTTCTCCCAACTCGATGCGGAAGCCTCGCACCTTCACTTGATAATCGGCCCGCCCCACATACTCCACTTTCCCGTCCGCCAGGTAGCGCACCACATCGCCCGTGCGATAGAGCCTCGCGCCCGGCGCAGCAGAAAACGGGTCGGGGACGAATTTCTCCGCGGTCAAATCAGGACGCGTTAGGTAGCCGCGCCCGACGCCCGCGCCGCCGATGTAGAGTTCGCCTGCGACGCCCGCCGGCAACAAGCGTCCTGTCGCGTCCAGCACGTAGAGGCGCGCGTTCGTAATCGGGCGACCAATGTTCGGGGTCTCGGACGCGCACGGCCCGCTCACCTCGCACACCGCCGCATCAACCGTACACTCGGTCGGCCCGTAGACGTTGTAGTAGCGCGTCGTCGTGCTGGCGCTCAGTTCGGCCCACAGCGTATCGGTAATGGCTTCGCCGCCCACCAACACGGCGCGCAACTCGCTCGCCGCTGACGGCGCGGCTGACAGACCCGCATCAATCAACAAACGCAACTGCGACGGTGTCGAATCAAAGACTGTTATCCGCTGCTCGCGGAGCCATTCGAGCAACGGCTCTCCATCCGAACGAATCTCGTTGGGCACGATGTGAAGCGTGTGTCCGGCGAGCAGTTGGACGAGTTGCTTGACGGAGGCATCGAATGAAAGCGGGGCGTTGAGGCTGATGCGCGAGTGCGGCGGAATGTGCTCGTAGACGACACGGCGCAGAGCGTTGTGCAGATTAACGACCGAACGATGCTGAACCATCACGCCCTTCGGTAATCCCGTCGAGCCGGACGTGTAGATAACGTAAGCGAGATTGTCAGCACGCGAATTGTTGCCGGGATTTTCCGTGCTCTCGGCGGCGATGGCCTCTGCGCCGGCGTCTATGCAAATGACTTGCGTCTTGACGGCATCTGCCAGCCGCCCCAGCAAACTCTGCTGCGTCAAAACGAGCGCGCCCGCTTCAGTTATCATGCGCGACAGGCGCGACGGCGGCTGGTCTGCGTCTAAGGGCACATACGCGCCGCCTGCCTTGAGCACGCCGAGCAAAGACACTATGGCCTCTGCCGAACGTTCCAGGCAGATGCCTACCAGCACTTCCGGCCCGACGCCCTGCCGCCGCAAGTATCGCGCCAGTTGATTGGCACGCCGGTTCAAATCACGATAGCTCAATTGATGCTCGCCAAAGGCGACCGCCGACACATCCGGCGTCCGCTCGGCCTGCTCTTCAAAAAGCTGCTGGAAGCAACGCTCGGATTCAGAGATGCTCTCCGTGTCGT
The DNA here is from genome assembly GCA_964516695.1 of uncultured Blastocatellaceae bacterium. Classification (GTDB taxonomy): domain Bacteria; phylum Acidobacteriota; class Blastocatellia; order Pyrinomonadales; family Pyrinomonadaceae; genus DASVTR01. The sequence continues at coordinate 8,820 of CAZEZJ010000123.1, read as the reverse complement.
TCCATTCGGCCAACAGCAGACGGCGCTCGCGTTCTCCAATCGTCTCTAAGTTGCCAATAAGCGCGTGCGGCTGCACGGCTACGCTCTCTAACAACGTGACGAACGACGCGGCCCAACGCTCCACGGTTTCGGTTGCGTAAACCGACGGGTCGTAGTGAAGCTCGCAATGCAATGCGCCGCCGGTTTCGAGCACGGACAATCTCAGCTTGAAGCGTTCCGTGCAACTGTAGAGTCTTGAGATAGTGAAACTGATTCCAACTGCCTGCGTTGCGCCCGGAAGCGACTCGTAATCAAACCCGACAGACGATGCTTGAGAGTTCGCGTCAGAAGCGTCTGCGCCGGTAGCGTTCTCAGGCGTCAGGAAGTCTTGCAGCGCGGCTGTGTTGGCCACAACGTCTCTCACCTGGCGCACGATTTCGGAAAATTGATAAGTCGCCGCGAGATGACAATGAATTGGCAGGTATTTAGCGAAGAGACCGAAAGCGCCCTGCAAATGTTTGATTCTTCTCCCGTCGAAATAACGCGAGAGCGCCACCTCGCCCTCTCCGCTGAGCCGCCACAACAACAGCCTCCAAGCGGCTTCCAACACGTCGTTCAATTCCGCGCCGCTCTGCCTTGCCGCCGCTCTTAAACGCTCTACTATCTGACCGCTGACTTTCGCTCCGACCCAGAGCGGCGCATACTCGCCGCTCTCATCTCCCCCTCGCTCATGCGCTAAGCGCACGCTCGCCGCAGCTTCACTGCCGGCCTCCCATCCTGCTCGCGCCTGCTCGGCTTCCTCGCTCTCCATTATTTCGTGCTGCCATTCGGAGAAGTCCGCATATTGCACGGGGTCTTCCGTCGTGTCCGCATCGGCGTCGGGTTGCGAATCGAGGAGTTCGAGTTGATAACACCGCGCCCACTC
>CAZEZJ010000123.1:0-7816 GCA_964516695.1 uncultured Blastocatellaceae bacterium | reverse complement strand
CCGCGCCCACTCCTGCCCAGCCTCAGCGCACCCCTCAGCCGCCAGCGGGCACCCCTCTCGACACTCAACCTCCACATACTCGCCTGTGCTTGCTGCTTCTTCGCTAATGACTTGAACCGGCAATTCCATCCCGGCCACACGACGAAAAGTGGTCCGCAAGGATTCATGCCGGGTCACGACCCGCTGCCACGCACGGCGTAGGCGTTCGGCGTCCACCTTGCCGCGCAGGCTCACGCGAAGCGAGCAGCGGAAGGCATGAGCGCCGGAGTGACGCATCAAGTGCCAGAGGCGGCGTTGTTGTGGAGAGAGGCGATAACCTTCGACAATCTCTTCTATCATGTCGCTCATCTAGTCTGCTACGGGGATGTCTTCCCAGTTGAAAGGCTCGGCCATTCCGACCAGAACTTTACGAGGGCCGACGTAGGGGTCGCGCCCGTGTGACGCGAGCATGTTATCGAGCATCAGGATGTCGCCCTTCTGCCAGGGGAAACTGGTCTTCTCCTGAAGATAGGCGGCGCGTAGTTCGTCCAAAACTTCCGGCTCGATGGTCGAGCCGTCGCCGTAGTAAGTGTTGTTCGGCAAGTCTTCCTCAGTGAACATTGACGATAGAGTTTCCTGTAGCGCGGCGCTCAAGGTTGAGAAGTGGAAGAAGGTGAGATGATTGAACCACGCGGGTTCGCCCGTGCGCGGGTGATGGGCCACGGCGCGGCGCACCTGCTGCGTGTGCAGGCGGTCGCCGTCTTTCCACGTAAACTCTATGTCATTGCGGCGGCAATAATCTTCGGCCTCACGCCGGTCTGTGGTCTGGAAGGCCATCTGCCAGGAGAGACCGAAGCCTTGGCCGAAGTTGCGGACGTACATGTATCTCTTTTCATTGAAGCGCTCTCTGATGGCGGGGTTGATGCGATTAAAGATTTTTCGCGTGTCGGCAATCGGCGTGGCCCCGCCCGCTTGCGCCGGCTGTGTGCAGAAGAAAAAGATTCTGAGTGGAAAGGTGGTGTTGTACGACTGCTCGTTGTGTAGAAAGATGCTCTCGTCGGGAGGATAATCGGTCGAGGTGTAAATGTTGCCGCTCACCTGGCTGCGTGGCGATGACCGCTCTTGATACTCCAGCGCTTCGCCACAGGTGGCACGAATGAATTGATTGAGATGGCCGGGCGCATCCACGTTGAAATTTCTAAAGAGCAGCGCCCCATGTTTGAGCAACTGCGCTTCCACTTCACCACGATTGGCCTCGGCCCACGCCGCCAGATTCACGCCCTCTAGCTCCGGCTCATAGACTAGCGGGAAGCCTTCGGCCTCTGGCAGATAATGGGAGCGCACGACGGCGGCGGTAGACAACCGCATGGCTTTACGTTTAATGGCGGGGAATCCTGTGCTCACACTGCTCTGCTCTTTGCTCGTCATGGCGACTCAAGGCTCCTCCCTTTCAATGAGCGCTGCTCGAAGTAGTCAATTAGATATAGGCCGGTAGCTGCGAAGGGCTGAAGAGGGCGCGCAGTTTCTCTTCCTGCCGCGCGGTGTCAGGGGCTTCGTTGTCGAAACCTTGAACCAGTAGCTCCTGTGCTATGGAGGTGAATCCGGCTATCTGTTCGACGGTGAAGCCCTTGCCCATGAGGTAGGGGATGGACCAAAAGTCGAACATGTAGCCGGGCAGGATGTGCGGGCCTTCGATGGTCTTGTACATTCGCTGCAAGTGCTGGCTGGCTTGCTTCCAGTCCATCGTATTGTGTTTCCAGCTATAGCCCGTGCCGCGAATGCCGTACTTATCCGCCTCGTTGTGAATGGGCACGTTCGTGTAGTGGTAATACAACTCCAGGCGGTAGAACATAGGGGAAGTCTCTTGCAGAAAGTTCGTCGTGTTGCGGATAGATTCTTCGTTCTCGCCGGGAAAGCCGACGATGATGGTGGCGAAGGTGATGATATCGCGCTCCTTGAGCCTGGCGATGCCGTAGCGGTAGCGGTCTGCGTCGGCAAACTTGTTCATGTTCTTCAGAATTCGCGGGTCGCCCGATTCGATGCCGAGAAAGACGCCCTTGCAACCGCTCTCCTTCATCAGGTCAAAGGCTTCGTCGTCGGCGTTTGAGCAACGGAAGAAGGAGAACCAGTTGAAGTCGAACCGGTTCTTAATCATCCTGCGGCAGAGGTCTTTGAAGCGCGGCAGGGGCACATTGAAGGTGTCGTCAATGAAGACAACGTTCTTGACGCCGGAGGAATGGAGCAGTCGCAGTTCGCTCTCAATCACGTCGAGGTTTGTCAGATTGAGCGAGCCGGCGAACGCCGGGTAGCGGCAGAAGGCGCACTTGAAGGCACAACTGCGCGCCGTGCGAAGTTGCGCGGTCGGAACGAAATAATCGGTGTCGAAATAATTCCAATCAACGGCGTTCTCATCCATGTCGTTGTCTTCGACGACTCGCGGCGTGCGTTGGAATTGAATGTTGTCGAAGGTGTAAGTGAGATTCGGGATAGCGCTCAGGTCAGGCGCATTCTTGTTATCGCGCAACTCGGCTAGCACCTTCGAGAGCGTCAACTCGCCTTGCGAATCGAAGATGTAGATGTCGGCACCTATCTCCTGAAAGATGTAATCCTGCGTCTGCGGGTCGCGGTCTGAGCAAATGCTGAAAACGTGTGGGCCGCCGACAATGATTTTAGTCTGCGAATTGTGCTGCCTCACGAAGTTAACGATTTCGACAATCGGGCTGTAGTCAACGTACAGCGTGGTGGTGATGGCAACCGCCGCGGGCGATTGCGCGAGAAGATGCACAAGCCGCGCCTCGTCGTAATTAAATGAGTTAATAATCTCGACGTTGAAATGGCGCTTGCGCAGAAAACTCTTGAGGTAGACCGCCCCGAGATGAGGCAGTTCGCAGGCATAGAGGCGCGGGTCGCTGCCCGTCGCCGCCTCCACCGTTCGATTCAACAGGCTCATGTAGGTAATTCTCTCGCCATTGAAAGGAACCGAATTAGCCTTGAGGTCATTGTAAGCGGCTGAGTGCTTCTGGATTTTTCTCATCTCTGCCTGCACGGCGCGAAAATCCATATCGTGGTGGCCGATGATGATGCAGTCGAGGTTATCGCCGGTTAACATAGTGAAGTCCCCCCTCAGGAGTTGGTCTTGCGTGTCGGGCCAAGTGGCTCCGGGGCCGACAACGAATTGAATTTGATTCACGTCCGGGGCAGCCGTGTGGCGGGTAGCGAAGTGACTGGTTAGCGCTTAGAAAATGACACGCGACGTGCCGCTCTGGCGCGCGCCGCGAGACTTCCTCAAATCGCGGGTGATGTTGATTCTTTTCAGCCAGCGGTCGAAGCCGTCGTACCGGGCCTTAAAGGGTTTGCGCCCGTGAACGACACGGTAGTTATCAATGAAGATGAAATCACCGGGCTGGAGGACTACGCCGGTCAACTGCTGGTCGATGTTTTTGACCAGCGCATCGAGCGCACGCTGCGCCTCCTCGTCGTCTTCCAGTTGGTCCATGAAATACGGGTCAATACGCACGTAAGGCGCTTTGCGGTCACCGAACAACACGGAGAGCTTGTCGGGGCTGTTTTGCATCCGGTTGATATTCTGGTAGGCGGCTTTGAGCAACTCCTGTTCGCCGTCGGGCCGGCTATTAGACCCGGCCTTGTTCTTCTCCAAATGAGATTCATCGGGGCGAATAGTGAAGCGCGGCTCAAACAGAATCTCGACCTGCTGCTCATCCAGATTCACCCAGTCCAGATAAGCCATGGTGGTTTCCACCAGGTCCGGGTTGCGCAGGCACAGCATGGCTAGATAGTCGCACCGGTAGGGATGAAAGGCGTCTTCGGTGTGCCACCACAATAATTCATCGCTGCTCGAACCGAGTTGCTCATGCTCGTGCCCTTCAATGGGCAGCACGTCGTGAATGATGTGGCCGTCTTGTTGAGTCGCCCAACCTAAGGGGTCGCCCAGCAATGAGCCGAACAGGATGAGCAGCATCTCCTCTTCAAGCGACGGCGAGACGGGGAGCTTCGATTGCCAGTGGGTCGGGGTGCGTCCTATCTTCGCGTTGTCAACCGGATAGCCGCTCAGGATGCACATCCCCGGCGGCAGTTCGAGCGCCTTGAAATCGTTGAGGAATTGGCGCACGCGTCGCGGAAGCTCGTGGGCGTAGACACACGCCTCCTTCAGCAAGTTCGGGTCTTCAGCCGAACTATACTTGCCAACGATTTCCTTCAGCAGCGATTGTATTTGCGCTATCTCCTCACCGTTGAAGACAAGCTGATTCATGTTCTGCTCCTTTTAGGTCTGTTCGAGTCAAAGGCTGGCGCGGCTCGGTCTGCAACCAATCCGCCACTCAGAATGTTTCTGTCTGCGCGCGGCGCAGGCGTTCGTTGAAATTTTTTTACGAAGCGAGGATTACGGGCTGCTCAGGCGGTGTGGCCCTCAGCAGCAGTAACATTGAGTAACGTAGAGAGGCGCGACAGCCCTTCATTGAGTTTAGTGGTCGCCGCACCGAAACCTAATCGCACATGAAAGGGGTGTTTGAAACAACTTCCGGGGACCAGCAGGACGCCGTGGTTATGGGCCAGACGATGACAGAAAGCTTCCACATCTTTGACCCGCCGTAGGCGCAGGAAAGAGCAGACTCCGCCGCGCGGCGCAACCCACTCCACAAAATCCTCATGCTCGTCGCACCAAGCGCTCAGAAGACCGAGGTTGACGCGCGCTTGTTGCAGGCGCTTACCGACCAGAACGTCCGCCTGCTCAATCGCTCTTTGCGCGAGCAGTTCGACCAGCGGCGAGAGGTGCAGGATGGTATAGTCGCGCAGCCGCTCGAAGCGCTTTAGCACGGCGGGCGCGGCCAGACACCAACCGACTCTGAGGCCCGGCAGGCCAAAGGCTTTCGAGAGCGTGCCCATTGAAATCGAACGCTCGTAATAGATGGGCGCAGGCAGCGGCGGGCCGTCGTAAGTCAGTTCAGCGAAGGCGGCGTCCCAGACCAGATAGGCGTTGACGCGGGCGGCGGCCTCCACGAGTTCTGCTTGCTCCGCGGGTGAGAGTGAAGCTCCGGTCGGGTTGTGTGGAAAGTTAACGACGACCATCCGCGTGCGCGAGTTAATGAGCCGCTTGGCCTCTTCCACGTCCGGCGCGAAGCGGTTGGCGAAACGCAGCGGCCAAGCCTTCAAACGGCATCCAATCGCTTCGGCAATGGCGAACAACTGCTGGTAGCAAGGGTCTAACACCAACACTTCGTCGTCGGGCTGAAGCAGCGCGGTCATAATGAGAAAGATGGCTTCGCTTGAGCCGTGGGTGGCGATGACGCGATGGTGGTCTCCGTCTGCATAACGCGCGGCGACAGCCTTTCGTAGTCCGAAGCCGCCGAGCGTTTGACTATCATCAAAGACGATGCTGTCGAGTTCGGCATGAGTGATAGAGAGGAGTTCACGAATCTCGCTGAGAGAAAAGCTCTCGACACCGCTGCTCCCGATATCTATCTGGGTGTTGAAGTAGTAATCCCTCATCCATCCTTCCAGCAGAGCCGGAGCAACGCTCATCATGTTATTCATCTCAAGACGCGTTTCCAATGACATTGATGGTTTTCCGTCTGGTCGTCAGCAATTTCTCGGTGGTCACCGTGTCTCTCACCATCTCCTCAATCTCTTTCTGCTTCCTTTCTTCCTCCGTTAACATGTCCAGACTTTGAAGGCGCGCTTCCGGCGAAGCGACGATGCTGCGCAAGAGCATCTCCCAGTGAGCGGTCATGCGCCGGATGGTCTCGGCGTCGAACAACTCCGTGCGATACGTCCATCTCCCGCGCAGTCCTTCTGGGCTTTCTGCTACCCACAATGTCAGGTCGAAGCGCACCGACTCGTCTTCAATCTCCAATGCACCTAGTTGCAGCCCCGTCAATTCCAGAGCGTCTTGCGGCGCGTTGTTGAGACCGAATGACACTTGGAAGAGAGGCGAATGGCTAAGGCTGCGTTCGGGCCGCAACTCTTCGACCAGCCGCTCAAACGGCACCTCTTGATGCGCGTATGCTCCCAGACAAACTTCACGCACGCGCCGCAGCAATTCCGTGAAGCGCGGATTACCGGAGAGGTCTGTACGCAGGACCAGACTGTTGATAAAGAACCCGATTAACTCTTCGGTCTCGCGCCGCGTGCGGTTGGCGACCGCCGTTCCGACCACGACATCCTCCTGCCCGCTGTATCTTGAGAGCATGACCTGAAAGGCGGCGAGCAAAGTCATAAAGAGCGTGACATCTTCTTGGCGCGACAGCGCCTTGAGTTTGCCGAGCAGTTCTGCCGGCATTCGGAAGGATTGCGCCGCACCTTGATAAGATTGGACACGCGGGCGCGGCCTATCGGTCGGCAACTCCAACACCGCCGGCGCTCCCGCCAACTGCTTTCGCCAATACCCTAACTGCTGCTCCAACGCCTCTCCACGCAGATACTCTCGCTGCCACACTGCATAGTCTGCATATTGAATCGCCAACTCTGCGAGCGGCGATTCTTCCCCCGCGGCAAAGGCCGCATACAGCGTCGCCACTTCTTTGACTAAGACACTCATCGACCAGCCATCACTGATGAGGTGATGCATCGTTAAGAGAGCGACGTGCTCTTCATTAGAGAGTCGCAGCAAAGTGACGCGCAGCAGTGGAACGGCGGAGAGGTCGAAGGGGCGGCGGGCTTCTTGTTGGGCGAGGCGATGAGCGGCCTCGGCTCGCGCCGCAGGAGGCAGAGCGGAAAGGTCTACCAACGGCAGCCCCAGCACCTTCCGCGAGTCTGGGGTGATGCGCTGGACGGGGCGGCCCGCGACGCTGACAAAGCAGGTGCGCAACACCTCATGGCGACGCACCACCTCATGCAGCGTGCGCCGCAGCAAGCGAGCATCGAGATGGCCTTTTAAGCGCAAAGCCGTAGGCGAATTGTAGAAGGGGCTTGCAGGCTCCCACTGGTTGAGAAACCAGAGGCGTTGTTGGGCGAACGACAACGGCAACTCGCCATCGCGACGGGCCGCGCCGATAGCTTCGTGTCCGTGCCCCTGCAAGACCTGGCTTTCCTGCGAGATGACCCGCGCCAAAGCTTCCACCGTGGGCGACTCGAAGAGACGACGCAACGGCAACTCAACTTCGAATGCCTCGCGAACGCGCGAAACGACCTGTGTGGCGAGCAGCGAGTGACCACCCAACTCGAAGAAGTTGTCCCTGACGCCCACACGCTCCACACCCAGAACCTGCGACCAGATACCCGCCAGCAAATCTTCCACGGGCGTCAGCGGTGCGACGTACTCCTGGCTCTGGCCCAATTGTGCTGCCGTGGGCGACGGCAATGCTCGACGGTCAATTTTGCCATGAGGCGTCAGCGGCAACTCGTCAAGCATCACGAACAGCGACGGCAACATGTATTCCGGCAGTTCGTCAGACAGGAAACGTCGCAGCTCGATGGTTTCGGGCGCTCGCTGCGGCTCCGACGCCACGTAGGCCACCAGCCGCTTGCTTCCCGTCTCATCTTCTCTGACCGTCACCGCGCAGTCGCGCACCAGCGGATGCCGGCTGAGCGCCGCCTCGACCTCGCCCAGTTCAATCCGGTAGCCACGCACCTTCACCTGCTGGTCGTTGCGCCCCAGATACTCCAACTCGCCGCCGGAGTTCCAACGCGCAACGTCGCCCGTCCGGTAGAGCCGCTCGCCCGGTTCGCCCGCGTAGGGGTCTGGAATGAATCTTTCCGCCGTCAAATCGGGACGATTCAGGTAGCCACGCGCGAGACCATCGCCGCCGATATACAACTCGCCGGGCACGCCGATTGGCGCGAGCCGCATCTGCGCGTCAAGCACGTAAGCCCGCGCATTGGC